>JAFQUP010000153.1 GCA_017408405.1 Thermoguttaceae bacterium | reverse complement strand
GCCCGTCTGACGCGTTCGGATCATCGATCCATTCACCCCAGCCTTTCTCACGGCCGGCGAGATTCATCGCGGAATCCTGAAAATCAAGCCAGAGGGCCGAATCCCAATCCGGAGCCGCTTTCCCCGAAGTTTCCTGCTCCGGCAAAACGGCGTTCATGTCCGGTTTCGACGCCGGTTTGAGCGGGAAGGAAGAGATGAGTTTGCCACGCAGGTCCGCCCACGTCTGCCCGCGGAGCGATTCACGGTAGTGCGTGCTGTCCTGCTCCTCAAGGAACGCGCAGAATTTCTCCGCCGCGGCTCGCGGTTCTTTCGGTCCCGGGAACGGAATACCATTCACTTTGCAGTAAAAGTTCATCTCGTGCCACCGCTGGAGCCAGTTGAAATCGTACGCAACGAGCGCTTTCTCCACGCGCAGTGCCAGCGTTGGATCATCTTTGACCGCGGCGCGGGCTTTTTCGGCCAGCGGAGCCGCTTTCAGCATCGTATCGGCATCGAGCCACCCCCGCGTATTCGCGAGATAGCATCGGAGATTGAATCCCGTCGTGTCCGCCCGATCATGGATCACGTCCAGGTACTCAAGAAGCGGTTCGCCTGCCGGTCCGTAGTAGTTCGTGAAAAATTCCTTCCAGAGTGCCTTCTCATCCCGATCCGGATCCCACAGCAGGTGCGCGACGACCCAGTTTCTTGCCGAGACGAAGTCCCCGCACGTCGTGTGCGCGTCCCCTTGGTTGAAGAGTCCGATAGTTTTGTTCTTCACGAAGAAACGGATGTCCGGCGCGAGACAGCGCATATTCGGATGCGGCAGAATGTAGTTCGTGAAGTTCGTGATGTAGTTCCAGACGAAAAGCTGCGGCGCGATTGCGCTCCACCCGCGAATGTCGTCCGCGAGCGTTTTGTTCAGCTCACCCGATTCCAGAGGCTGAAGGAAAGAGCACTCAATCGTGCAGAGGCGGACCACCACGTTTTTGCGCGGTTTCACGAGCTTCGGCGGTTTCCGCGTGTACTGGTACGCGAGCGTCTCGACGAAAACGTCCGGGAACTCCTTCTCGATGTCTTCCGCCACTTTGTTCACGAACGTGATGAGCGAGCCGGAAGGACTTTCGTTCGCTTCGTCGATCGCGCGGCATTTTTCGCACGTGCAGTACCCGCGCCAGTCGTTCTGGCTGATCGAGATGAATTTCGCGCCCGGATTCTTCCGCAAATGCTCAAGCGCGTTTTTCGTCAGCTCCGCGCGCATTTCGTCATTCGCGAGGCAAAGCTGCGTTCCGCCCTCGTGGATCTGCTCCGGCTTAAGCGTCTTGACGAACTCCTCGTACGCGCTCCCCGGTCCGCTCCAGCTCGGGATGCCGACCTTGCGGACTCCGTCGATCTCGCTGAACCACTCCGGATGGTCTTTGAAATACTTCACCGGCGGAATGAGCGGGTAAAAAGAGTGAACGAAGAAAACGAAGCGATTTTTTCCGCCCCACTCTTCCGAGATCCGCGCCATGTTCCCGTTCACCTTGCTGTGGACCGCGAATTTCTCCTCAAACGCGTCGCGATAGTACGCTTCCCGGTAGACCATTGGCGGGGCGAAACGGTGATCCTGCGCGCGGACGGAAAGCGTCGGTTTACGCGGAATCGTGCTCTCGGTCGACGTCCACCATCGGCAGCCAAGTTCATCCTCCAGGAACGTCACCACGGCATAAAGCGCTCCGCGCCGCGCGTCGCCCGTCAGAACCAGGTCCCCGTCCGCGTCGCTCTTCATGAAGATCTCATCCTCACGGAAATCGATCTCGGCAAGCTCCGGAAACTCCTTTTTCGCCGTTTCGGAAGTCCCGACGAACACGCGCGGACCCGCCTGCCCGGTAAGTTCGCTTTCCTTCACGATTGGGAGTTTCGCGCCGGTGATCCGCTCAAAGTAAAGCTGAAATTCCCCGGCAGCGTTCCCTTCCACGGCAGACGCGCCGTCCGCGAGAACGATCCGGTACGGACTCTTCCCGTCCGCGGCCATTTTCAGCTCCTGCGCCTCTTGCGCCTTGACTTCCGACATCAAAAACGGCACCGCGGCCAGAAACGCTCCCGCGAGCGCCCCCAGCGTGAAAAATGATCCAGGTTTCATGATCTCTCCTTTAATTCTAATGAAATGGCGGGTTAAAAATTTCTTTGGAGTGCGGTGATACCGCGCGTATGCGCATTCACCGCTTTCGCGTTCGGCGATACTGGCCGTCAGGCCATTCGCCGGGCTGGAACGCGGGGACTGTTTAAGGGTACTTTTTTCTGAAACCGACACCAACTCCCGGCGAATGCGCGCCTGCGCACTCTAAAAACGAAGCGGCCCACGAGCCGCGGTTTCTACGCCATCGCGCGGAAGCGCCATCGCCCGCCGCGGCTCGCGGCCGCCGAATGGAAAAGCGGCAAATGTCACTGCGTGACCGTATCGCCACACTCCAAATTCCTCTCCCTCGGAGGGGCGGCTCTGGGAGGCGACGCGTCTCGCGTCGCTTTTCAGGGAACGATCTGCGGACTGCGTGCGCTCCGCGTACCTGCGGCTTGCCGGAGCCGGCTCCGCCTCGGCTCCTGCCAGCCTTGCACGCTGCGCTTACTTGTCCGATTCTGCCAGAACTATGCGGAAGCCCAGGTTGAAGTGCCGAGAGCCCGGTTCGTAGTAGAACCGGTACGCAGAGCGGCAGTACTCGGCGAGGCGGTACCAGCTGCCGCCGCGGAAGACTCGGAGCGAGCCGCTATTCGGGCCTATCGGGTCGCTCGCTGGCGACTCAACGTAGGGGCCGTACCAGTCCGAACACCACTCCCAAACATTACCATGCATATCGTAAAGGTTCCATTTGTTCGGCTGTTTCTGGCGTACCGGGCGAGTTTGACCTCCGCTGTTGCTGTAGTACCAGCCCATCTTGTCAAGATCCCCAGCATACGCCCCCGTCGTACCTGCCCGACACGCATACTCCCACTGCGCCTCCGTTGGGAGACTCACCGTCAGGCCAAGTTTGCTCGATAGTTTCTTGCAAAATGAATCGCAGTCGGTCCAACTGACTTGCTCCACAGGGTTCTGATCGCCCTTGAAATAGCTCGGATTCTCACCCATCACGCTCTCCCACATCGCCTGCGTGACCGGAGTCTCAAGCATCCAGAAACCGCGAGTTAGCGTCACGCTGTGCGGGTCTGCTGCATAACAATCTGAATCCCCCATCGTGAACGTCCCCGCAGGGCACCAGCGGAAGGCGTACTTGATGCCGTCAACGGTCCAGATCTTGCGGTCGCCAGCTTTCTTTTCACGGCTTAATGCAAATGGAGCCGCCAGCCTTCTCCCCATCTCTGCCTTGGCTTCCGCTTCCGCCTTAGCTTTTCTTTCTGCCTCCGCTTTGGCTTCCGCTTCTGCCTTAGCTTTTCTTTCCGCCTCCGCTTTGGCTTTGGCTTCTTCCCGTTTCAACTGTTTCTGTTCTTTTTTCTTGTTTCCAGCTGTCTGGACCGCGGAAAACCCGCGTCCGATCATGGAGAACAGGAACCTGAAGCAGAGGAACGAAACTGACAGGATCAAAATTCCGGCGATGATCAGTAGAATGATCGGATCACAGTTAAGATCCTTCACGATCTTGGTAATTTCGGAACTTTTCAGAAACTCAAGGGCCGGCTTGACAAATCCCAATGAAGGGAACACAGCCAGAATATCTTTCAACCCCCATCCTTTTCGTTCGGCAGCCTCAAGGAACTCCATGCAGGATGCGAAACGCTTGTCCGGCTGGGGCGAGAGTGCTTTTTTCAGGGCTTTATTGAGCGACTTCGAGAATTTTCTCGAGCGCGGATCGAAGGTTTCTTTCCATCGGATAAGTTCCGCGATATTCATTTCGTACGGAAGTCCACCGTTCAGCATTTCGTAAAGGACCATCGCCAGCGCATACTGGTCGGTGCGTCCATCCTGCTGGTATCCGGAATGCTGTTCCGGCGCCATGTAAGCCGGCGTTCCGCTGGTATCGCGATCCAAATTGAGAGAGCGGCTGTTCAAGATCGTGGTATTGGAACTGATCCGGGCCGACAGTCCGAAATCGATCAGCACCGGTATTGGCGGCGCTCCGGGAGAGATTTGGGTAAACATGATGTTTTCCGGTTTCACATCCCGATGGATGATCCCCTGACTGTGCGCAAAATCCAGAGCCTCCGCGATCGGACGCAGGATCGGCAGAAGCGTTTTCAGCGCAAGTCCTTTTTCATGCAGATACTGTCTCTGAAACCACTCTTTCAGCGTTCCGCCCTCGGCATAGTGCATGACGAGATAATCGCCGTATTTCTCATCAACATTTCGCGTCACCAAAGCACAGATATTTTGATGGACCAACTTCTGTGTTCTGTCAAAAACACGCTCGACCTGCGCCATTGCTTTCTCGTTCTGGCGCATTTCCCGCGTGATGATCTTGATCACGACATCCCGGCTTTTTTTATGGCCCACAAGTTCATCCGCAAGCCAAGCTTGCCCCATGCCGCCATTACCCAAACACTTTACCAAACGATAGTTTTGAAATTTTCCAAATATCATCCCCGGTTTCAGTTCAGAAAATTGCTTTTCATCGTAATTGACTTCGCTGGAAGTCATCAGATCCAAAGGATTCTGTGTTTTCTGTACATTTCTTTTGCTCATGAATCATTTGCCCCGTGCACTCTGCAAATAAAATTTTTTCTATTTTACTTCTGTTTTCTCAAAAAGTCAACAGGGTGGAAAAGATTTTTCCTCCAAAAAATTAATTTCACTTGACTTTTATTTCTGACGGAGTAAACTGGTACGCGGTTTAGTTTCCTTTTTTCCGCGGAGTCGATTTATGTTTGAGAGTTTTGAGAATATTGTCGTTCAAGTCAACGATGTCCTTTACAGTTACGTGCTGATTCTTCTGCTCGTTTCCGGCGGTGTCTACTTCACGCTTCGGACGCGGTTCATGCAGTTTCGGCTTTTCCTCGAGCAGTTCCGGTGCGTGACGGAGAAACCTGCCGGTGAGAATGAGACGTCCTCCTTTCAGGCGCTCATGGTCTCGACCGCGTCGCGGGTTGGGACCGGGAATATCATCGGAGTTTCCACGGCGATCTGTCTCGGCGGGTATGGCGCGGTTTTTTGGATGTGGCTCATCGCTCTGCTGGGCAGCGCGACGGCGTTTATCGAAAGCACCCTCGCCCAGCTCTACAAACGCCGCGGTCCGGACGGCTGGTACGGAGGCCCGGCGTACTACATCGAAACGGGACTGCGCTCCAAACCGCTGGCGGTCCTTTTTTCCGTCTGCCTGATCCTCACGTACGGTTTCGGATTCAATATGCTGGCCTCGTTCAATCTCCAATCCACGTTCTCATCTTACCCGTTTTACGACGCGCGATGGTCGCCGTGGATCATCGGGGCCGTACTTGCCGTGCTCGTGGGATACTGTCTGTTCGGCGGCGGAAAACGAATTATCCGCGTCACGAGCGTTCTGGTTCCATTCATGGGACTGGCGTATATCGCGGCCGCGGCGTTCGTTACGCTGCTGAATATTTCCCTGCTTCCCGGCATCCTTTCGCAAATATTCTGCGACGCCTTTGACTTCCCGGCCATTTTCGGCGGTTTCAGCGGGTCGTGTCTCATGTTCGGGATCCGGCGCGGTCTCTACAGTAACGAAGCCGGTGTCGGTTCCGCCCCCAACGCGGCCGCCACCGCCGACGTTTCGCACCCCGTGAAACAGGGACTCGTTCAGCTCCTTTCCGTCTTCATCGACACGCTGCTCGTCTGCTCCGCGACCGCGTTCATGTGCCTCTGTTCCGGCATCGAACCGACGAAGCTCCTCTCCGGCGCGCCGTACGTTCAGGAATCGCTTCGGAACGTCTTCGGCTCTTTCGGCCCGATTTTCATCACGGCGGCGATGATCCTGTTCGCCTTCACGACGCTGCTGGGAAATCTCTACTACGTCGATCAGAGCATTTTCTTCCTTCTCGGCCGTAAACCGGGAAAAAGCCTCTCGCGGACCGTCTGTCTCCTCGCGTCGTTCGTCATTTTCCTGGGTGCGGGACTCAGCGCGGACCTTCTGTGGAGCCTCGCGGACATCACGATGGGAGCCATGGCCCTGATCAACATCCCGGCGATCGTGATTTTGGGGAAATACGCGCTTAAGGCCCTCAGAGACTACGAAGAAAAAATCAGAGACGGCAAAACACCGGATTTCCGCGCGGAGGACATTCACCTGCCGCACGACGTGGACGGATGGAAGTGAGCGGACGCTCATTCTTCCCGAAGGTCGAGAAACGCTCGATTCTCCGCGCGTTCGTTTTCTGGTTGGAGTGAAGTAAAAATCGATCCAGTTCCGTAACGTCTCAGACCTTCCGGCACCGCGGAAATCTGTTCCGTGAACCGAACCCATTTGGTTTCGCTATCCACCATCCGCTGGCTGTCTGGCTTCCCCGATCTCCGCGAGTTTGGCGTGAGGAAAAGTGGTGAAACTCTCTTTCCTACCGGAGGAAGAGCGCGTACGCCAGCATGATTGCCGCGAGGAGGAACATTCCGGGAGTCGTTTCTTTCACGCGGCCGGTGAGGAGTTTCAGGAACGGGTAGGCGATGACACCGCAGAGGATACCGCTCGCGATACTGCAGAAGAACGGGATCCCCGCGAGAATCAGGAATGCCGGGATGGCTTCCGTTTTGTCCTGCCAGTCGATATGTGCGAGGCTTCCAGCCATCAGAACTCCGACGAGGACCAGAGCGGGAGCCGTGACGGGGGGACAGCCGGCGATGGAGAGGATCAGCGGCGCGAAAAAGATGCTCACGAGGAAAAGCACGCCGACCGTCACGGCCGTCAGACCGGTTCTTCCTCCCGCTTCCACGCCGGACGCGCTTTCGACGTACGTCGTGACCGTCGAGTGTCCGCAAAACGCCCCGAACATCGTCCCCAGTGCGTCCGCAAGAAAGATCCGGTCCATGCGCGGGATCGTTCCGTCTTCTTTCATGAATCCCGCCTGATGGCTCACGCCGATGACCGTCCCGAACGTGTCGAAAACGTCCATGAAAAGCAGAATGAAAATGAACGGAACCAGGTGTTTCAGATTTGCCCAGACGCCCGCGAGATCCATTTTTCCCGCGACTTCCATCGGATCAGCAGGCATTCCGAAAATCCCGGCGATCTCCAGTCTTCCGAATCCCATTGCCACGAACGCCGAGACTGCCATGCCGAAAAGGATCGCGCCGGGAACTCTTCGGATCATCAGAACGGCGGAGACGAGCAGTCCTGACCAGAAAATGGCAGAATCCGGAGTCAGGAAAGACCCCATCGTCGGCTGGTTATTCGCAATGACCAGGATTCCCGCGTTTTTCAAACCGAGATACGCGATGAAAAGCCCGATCCCGGCACAGATCCCCATTTTCGAGGAACGGCTCAAAAGCACGAGAAGGTGATTCCGGACCTTCAGGAGCGAAATGATCAGAAAAAGGCATCCGGCGATGAAGACCGTCCCAATGGCCAATTGCCAGACAGCCGCTTCACCGACGTTCATTCCAAGGGCCAGCGCGCAGGCGGGAAAAAGCTCGCAGACGACGAAGAAATTGTTTCCCATTCCCGGCGCGAGCGCGAGAGGATAGTTCGCGTAAAATCCCATCAGAAAACACGCGAACGCACTGGCGATGCACGTCGTGACCAAAAGCGCCTCAGCCGGCATCCCGGTATCCGTTCCGATCATGGCTCCGGACATCAGCGCGGGCTGAATGCACAAAATGTACGCCATCGTCACGAACGTCACGCACCCCGCGAGCACCTCCCGCGTCAGAGTCGTTCCGTTTTCCTGAAATTTAAAAAATCGTTCCATGGGAATCAAACCAAAAAAGCGGACCCGGTCAATGAGGGGATGAACATTTCACCCCGAATTCCCATATTCTACCTGAAATCGAACAAAAGTCAAGCAGGTACCGAAAGTTAAGCTCTTCCGGTCCTGCAAATTTGTGAGGTTTTCACTTCTTCTCATTCCGAAAACAGTATCGTTCTTTTCGTGGAAAATGCTCCATCCGTAAGTTCTTCAGAACCAGACATGGACGAGTGAAAAATAGATCCCACACAGAATACAGATTCCCCCGACTCCATTTCGGATCCAACGGTCTGCCTCCCGAGTACACCCAAAAATATGCTCAAGCCGATGGACTTGAAATGCCAGGATCCAGCTAAAAAACAGAACGGGCAAAGCGGTTCCGATTCCGAAGATGCATGGAATCACAAATCGTGACTCTATCTGTGCGGACAATCCCAGCATCGCCAAAAAAGCAGCCGCCGAAGTTGGGCAAAATGCGAAAGCCAAAATCACGCCGAGCGGAAATGCGCTCCAAATTCCCAACTTTTCCGAAAACGACCCCGCTTTTTTCAAATTAAAGTTTCCAAACGAAAATACGATCATTCCCGTAAACATCATCCCGAGCAGGATCATTGCCGGCCCCAGCCAATCGTGAACCGTGACGGCCAAAAATCGTGTCAGGCTTTCCGCAGATCCCAATGTCGTCTGCAGTACACAAAACGAAAGCAGTACATATGCGGTCATTCGTCCCAAAGCGTAAAGACAGCCTGCTGTCAGCGTTTTTCGGGAACGTCCAGCCTGTCCAGCCAAAAAAGACACTGCTGCCAGATTGCCTGCAAGCGGACAGGGACTAAGGGAAGTAAGGAGTCCCGACAAAAATGCTGCTCCCGCGCAAAAGAAGGCCCCGGTTTCCATACAGTTTATCTCTCCTTTCTCCCGGTTCTCATTTCTTCCAGAAAGTTTCTCAGTTCTCCGGAAACATATGCCCGGAAAACGGTTTCATTTCCTGAATTCGACCAGATCTTTTCAAGCTGAATGGCCCGAACATCTTTCCGTCCGCGTACTTCTACTAGAAAAAGCGAGGGAGAATGCACACCAAGTTCATACACCGTCCGCGCAAATTTGGGAGCTTCCATATCCACATAGCGCAAAAGGATCCGCTGCTTTCGGATGTCTTCCGAAAATCCATCTCTCAATGTTCGAAAAAGCATCGCCGCCATTTTCCGACACACTGCACATCCGGGATCCCGATGAAAGTAAACGACCCGGCATAGATCCTCTGGACACTCTGCGTTCGGCGCCACTCCCAGTTCAGCATTCAGCCGATCCGGACTCCAATAGTAGGGAACAGACTCCAAAGATTCGGCATTCCGCTTTTTCTTTTCCTGGGCTTTTCGGTAGGCATTGGGGTAACGTGCCTCTGCCCTATCTCCAAAACTTCCTGTTAGCCCCAAAATACTAACGCAAAAGAACCAAAGTCTTCTCGACATTTTTCTCATTTTGACTCTCCTTTATACGATAAACCACATTTTATTCCCAAACCAAACCTTCCGAAAGCCGGATATTCTGTGCGTTTGGGTCTTCATTAGGAACCTTCTTCGGGACTTCAATTCGGTCTTTCTGTTCCCATTTCTCCGGAATTTCCCGCCGTTTCACTCCCAGAGATCGTTCTCTGCAAAACGCTTCTATCTCATCGCGCAGCATTTCAACAAATACCGTCCGATCTCCAACAGTTTTCCATGCAGGATCCGTTAAATTTTTTGCAGCCTCCGTTCCATTTTCCCGAAACACAAGAAAAACACCAGCCGTCGCAATTCGAAATCGCTCTGCAAGCTGTGCATTTTCCGGAGCTTCGTAGTTCCGTGTCAAAAATCGGATCTCATTTTCAGGGAAAAAATTTTCCAGACATTCCCGACTTCCCTCTTCCATGCTTCGGCACGTGAGACAGCGTTTTTCGGCGTGCCAGACGACGAGTGAAAGCCCTTCCGGCAATTCATTCTGTTTCTGGACGGGACCCCAATACGAAACGGCGATCCGTCCAATCGTTGCGCAGATAAATATCAGCAGCCCGACCCGAAGCCATTTTTTCAGTATTTCACGCTTCATCGTGAAGGATCCTCCTCATTTCTTCCAGAGACGGCACACGTCCCATAACTTTCACCTTTCCATCCAGAAGCATCGCCGGCGTGAGCATAACGCCCAGCGCAAGGATCTCTGTAATGGATTCCACCTTTTCCAACTCAAACTCGATCCCAAGTTCACGAGCAGTAACTTCTGCCCTTTCTGCCAAGATCCGACATTTTCCACAGCCGGTCCCCAAAATCTGGATCTTCATTTGAAATCTCTCCTTTCCGGGAAACTTCCTTTTGAAAGTTCCCCGATTCTGAAAATATGGTTTTGAAAATAGGATTCCGAAACAGCGGCAATTTGCAATACAATAGCCATTCAAAAAAATATTCCGAAAATCATTCCGCACAGAGTGGAAAAAATAACAGTCAGACCGGAAAAGGTGAGTGTTTTTTTCCATCCCATGATCCGCGCCAGGACGAAGATGCTCGGCAGTGAAAGCGTGGGACCGGCCAGCAGCAAAGCAAGCGCAGGACCTTTCCCCATTCCAAGTGCAAGAAGGGATTCGACCATCGGAATCTCAGTCAGCGTGGAAAAATACCAAAACATTCCAAGCGTTGAAGCGGTCAGGTTTGCCGTGATGGAATTTCCGCCAACATACTGCGCTACGATCTCCTGCGGAAGCAGCGACGTAAGAAACCCCGTCACGAAAACCCCTCCAAACAACAGCGGAACGATCGATTTTGCAAAGCTCCAGGTCTGCGACATCCATTCCCTGCGTTCCTCACCGTTAAACCACCGAAACGCCATCCAGACGACGGACAAAAAAAGGATCAGACATCCCAAGGGACGCATTTCATGGATCTTTACCGACCACGCATACGCTTCTGAGGGGACCCAGTCGCTGAGGATCAAAAACAAAAGCATCGCCGCAAAAAACAGGAACATCTGCCGCAAACTGCGTCGGTTCGAGCTGGATTCCGGGATCTGCATGACGTTTCGGATCCGCTTCTGCTCACTCTTCCGAAAGATCCACGCCATCCCTAACCCCGCAAAAATACTCATCCCGATCGCAAGCACGGTTCGCGCCGCTCCCAATTCCAACCCAAGGACTCGAGCGGAAAGGAAGATGGCCATCAGATTCATTCCAGGACCTGCCGCCAGAAACGTGCTTGCCGGACCAAGACCTGCACCCGTCTGAAAGATTCCCGCAAACATTGGAAGGACACTGCACGAACAGACGGCAAGCACGACACCTGAAACCGATGCCGTCCCATACGCAAGGATCCGATTGGAACCTGGACCGAGAAAACGCAATACAGACTCACGTGACGCGAATGTACTGATTGCGCCGGCAATAAACATCGCGGGGACGACACACCCCAGCGTATGATAAACCGCATACCATTGAAGCATCTCAAAACCTTTCAGGAGTGCTTGCCGGACCGATTCTTCACCAACCGGAATAAAATATGCCGCGAGAAAAACTCCCAGCAATGCCAAAAATTTTCCGATCTCTTTTTTCATTGGATCTCCTTTCTCTATCTTAATTTCTTATTTTGCCAAATGTGCAAATATTTAATCATAAAAAAGAAACGTTTATCCGCGTTTCTTTTTAGAATTTCGACATGGCAAGAATATCATTCTGCATTTCCGCACCTGCAATGTCCATCATTCTCCAGGCAGGCGCACATTTCCAGAACGCACGGGCGAACGAGGCAATAGAAAACATTCTTTCCCCGTTTTTCATCACTCACGATACCCGCGTTTCGCAAAACACTCAAATGACGCGAAACGGTTGAAAAATCGATCCCAAATGCCTCCTGAAAAACACAAACACACAGTTCTCCTTCAGAAAGCATCTGGACCATCTGCAAACGCGTTGGATGTGCCAATGCCTTGAAGATCTCGACCTGTTTTCGGATGATTTTTTCATCTGTTCGTTTCACATTCATTACTTTTACCTCCATAACATTTGCTATTTTAGCCAAATATTATTTTCTGTCAAGAGGAAAAGGAAGAAAAAAGAAAAAAAACAACAAAAAAAAACGGACGGACCGCCCGCCGCGTATCCGGGGCATTCAAAAAACTCCGCGTCTCCCATTACTCGGTCTTCTGGAATTCCACATTTTCTCCGACCACCGCCGGCGGAACGAGCGCGATGCCGACGCCTTCGGGAAGGACGGCGAAACGGGTCTGCGGCGAAAATTCCATCGGCGGAAGGTCGATCCTGTTCGGGATCTTTGCGAGCCAATCCGGAGACGGCGCGTTTTCTTCCGTGTAAAAGAAGTCTAGGTTTGAAAAATTCTGAATCGACCGACATTTCCCATTCATGAATCTGATTCTTTCTAAAAAACCTCAGAGGCAGAAAACAGAAGGTCTGCTTCCTGCCTCTGAGTCTCCATCATTTCAGCGCAAGTTCACGCGAACTTACGGAAGCACGATCGGCATGTCTTCCTCGATGCGGAGGTCATGGATCTTGCCATCGGCAGTGCGGACCTTGAGAAGAAGGTGCTTGATCACGCCATACTGAACGTCGCCGAAGACATCGTTGAACTTGCGGACCGGGACGAGGCATTTGCCGTTCATCAGGCCTTTCAGCTCTTTCAGAACGTCTGCGCGCGTCGTGTCGGAACCGTACGTCGCTTCGAGCACTTCGCCCGTGAAGTCCTTTTCCGCGTTCTTCATCAGCTCTTCACGCGCCTTTTTCTCCGCGTCTTCCTTCGCTTTCAGCTCAAGCGCGGACGGTGCGAGCGTCAGCGGACCGGAGACCTTTTCCGAGTCGCCGTCCTGCCGAATGTCGAAGCGGTTGATGACCGGTGCGGACTTGATGCGCGGACGGATTGGCGGGACGGTGTTGACCGCGGTGGAGTAGGGGTCGAACATCGCGCGCACTTCCTGATCGCCAAGGTACGGACCATTGCAGTCCACCCACGCGACGAGGAGTTCCGCGTCTTCCTTACTGACTTTCACGCCGTGGTGCTTCCCGCTGGTCGCGTTCTGGATCAGCTTGCTCGTGGGACTCCACGCGGTGTACGGCGGGAGAGTTTTCAGGTTTTCCGGGTCGTTCTGGTGGTAGCCTTCCACAACGAACACACCGGCGAGGTTGATCGGAACGCCTTTTTCGTTCTTCGGCTTACTTCCGCCCCAGCCGCAGTCGCCGGAGACGAGCGTCAGGTACGGTTCGCAGAACGGGGACTGATCGCCCGGACGGGAATGAACGTTGGCCCACCAGCCTTTTTTCGACGGACGGCACGTCATGTTCAGTTTCGCGTAGGCGGGAGATTCCGGGTTCTGGTGGCATTTGCCGCAGTTACGGTCCAGAACGGGCTGAACGAACCGCATGTAGCTGATGCTCTCGGTGCCCCACGGAGTCGGAGTCAGATCGACAGCCGGCTTGCGGAGGGCGGAACCCATCTGTCCGCCGCCCATCAGTTTGTTGGAGCGCGTGCTCATGTTCGATTCATGGCATCCGAAGCAGCCGCGGTTCTCGCCCGGCATGACGTACGTGAAGGAGCGCATCACGTGGATCGCCTGACCGTTTTCGTCGAGCATCTGGAAGAAAATGGCCTGTCCCGGCGGGACGCGGAAGTTGACGGATCCGTCCGGTTCGATCGGGACGGTGCCGAGGATGCGCTTCACGCCGTCGGCCTGGAAGACGGAGATGGCGGGTCCGTCATGCTGGACCGTTTTGTTCCACGTCGTGTAGGTTTTCGGGTCCATCTGGATGACGCGCAGATACTTGCCTTTTTCGCGCAGGATCGGGTCCGCGCCCTCAAAGACGTTGTTGCTGTAGAGGATACCGTCTTCCGGTTTTTCGCCGGAACCGATCTTCGGCCACTTTACGAGGTCAGGTTTTTCGACCGGGACGGGACGCGCGCGCAGCGGAGACGCATAG
>JAFQUP010000152.1 GCA_017408405.1 Thermoguttaceae bacterium | reverse complement strand
GGACAGAAGAAACTTTACGCCCGCTCGCCGATGCTCCGCCGCGGGTACCTTTTCACGAATTACCGCCGCGACGAAGTTCACGTTCCGGAGCAGGACAGCACGAACAAACCGTTCATTTACGAGACGGAAAACCGTTTTGAACGTGAATTTATTCTGCACGACGCCCTGAAAAGCGACTTCATTCCCCGCGCGGATTACGGCGACCTGGGCGATTACCGGATCTTCTCGCGAAGTATGCACGAGTCGTTTGACCGGTTTTTCGGGATCGAAGATCTGGGGATCCCGCAGAGTTTCCATGAAAAACTGGAAACAAAAGGGATCGACCTGACTCCCAGGCTGACGAATCGTATGATCGTGGATGCGGAATTCGAGAATTTCGACGATATTCGGACGGAAGTCTCTGAAAAAGGACGGGATACCGACTTTGAAGTTTCCGCCAACGACGTGGAGAAGACCTTCACGCTGCTTTGTTCCCAGCTCCTTCGCGAACAAAGCAGCGATGAGACCCGCGTCACGAATATCGCACGTTCGTGGAGTCCATTCAAGTCCACGCTTCGGTCGTGGCTCGGAAAGCGGCTCAATGCCGAAAGCGATACGTACTACCGGATCTTCATCAACGACATCCGAAAGAGGGAAAGCAGTGTTTTTCGCCATGCCATTACCCGCGGTCTGCGGGAGTACCGCCCAAAACTGGAAGAGTACCGCCAAAAACGGCATCAGGACAGCGTGAAACGCGAAGCCGAGACCTTCCGCATTCCGCGAGTCTGTGAATTTACGGAAGATTTCGGACGTATTGAAACCAGACGCTGCCTCTGGAAGGACTTTTACCTCCGAAAAGAGTATGCTGGCCGCGAAAATGAACTGGCGTTCGTGCGTTTTCTGGATGAGCGGGAAGAGGTCGAATGGTGGCACAAAAATGCGGATTCCGGGAAGGAGGCGTTTGCCGTCCGGTATGAAATCCAGGAAAAAGACCATCTTTTTTATCCGGACTGGATCGTGAAATTCCGAGACGGGCGCGTCGGCATCTTCGACACGAAAAAGGGGATCACCGCCTCCTCATACGAAACGGAACTCAAAGCAGCAGCTCTCCAGAAACGGCTTGCGGAAGTGAATGCGGAGATCGGCGAACCGCTCTTTTTCGGCGGGATCATTATTCCGGAAAACGGACTCTGGTATCTGAATTCCTCCTCGAAATACCAATTTTTTCCTAGAAAATTTTCAGAGGATTGGCGGATTCTGACAGAAATTTTGGCGGAATAGAGTTTTTGAGTACCGCCTGAAAAAAATCGGAACCTCGCATTGAGTGAGGCTCCGGAAATGATGGATGGAATTATTTCGTGATTGGTTCGGTGGAGAACGGTGAAGCGGGGAGACCTTCGGCAGAGTAAAGGTTCGCGCCTTCCGGATTCTGCTGGAACGCGTAGCGGACATTGACCGGCGCGGTAACTTCCGGCGCGGTAACTTCCACGGTGTCTTTTCCGGTGATTTTTGCTTCCGCCCAGTAGAATTTTCCATCCGCGCCGGCAATGGCGAAACGATTGAGTTTAGCGTCTTTTTCAACGGAGAATTCACGAATACTCTGTTTTCCAGCCACCAGTCCGCTGCCGGCGTTGGAGAAGGTCAGGACCGCTTTGTTTCCATCAACTTTCATTTCTTTGAAAAGCGGCGAGGCGAAAGGCACGTTTTTACCGTAGTCGTTCGCCAGCGCGCAGGCAGCAAGGCGTTCGCCGACGGTGAATTTATTGACGGGGTGAATATCATCCGCTTCCCCAACGTCGATTGTGACGGCCTGACCGGTCTTCGGAATGTTCAGGCATTTTGTCTGTGCGTAACGGACCGGCACGAAACTGCCCGTGAAGTTTGGGTCGGCATTGGGAGCCTGGAAATTGGCAAGCTGGACCCAGTAGAACGGGAATTCGTATCCCCAAAGCGTACGCCATGCCTTGATCATCGCTTCCATTTTTTCGAAGTAACGCTGGCCCTGACCGCCGTTTGAGCAGCCCTGATACCAGATCGCGCCTTTAATCGTATACTTGGTCCACGGATTCATTTTCGCGTTGAACATGCAGCCGATAAACTTCCGATTGTCCGTTTTTACGTGCGTTACGTATTCACGCGCGTGGGTGGCGGTTTCCGTCGAAAGAAGGTTCATGAACGCGTCAGGTGTCCATTCTTCCACTTTGGAACCGCCCCAGTTGCAGTCGATCAGACCGATCGGGCAGCCGAGTTCTTTATGCAGACGCTGCGCGAAATAAAATCCGACTGCCGTGCAGCCTTTCTGTTTATCTTCCTTACACTCGGTCCACTTTCCGCCGGCAAGATCTTCCTGCGGTTCCGGGGCAGTGACGTTTGGATCACGAAGAAATCGGATGAAGCTCAGATCGCCGTGAAGTTCTTCTTCTGTTGCGGTACTCCGGCCAAGGGAGAACTGCATGTTAGACTGACCGCCGCAGACCCAGACTTCACCGACCACGACGTTTTCAACCTTCACGACGTTCTTCCCGGTAATGGTCATGACTGAACCTTCGCATTTCGCGGCCATCGGAGCGAGCTTGACAGACCACTTTCCTTGTTCGCAGGCGGTGGTTTCAACTTTCTGACCGTTAAATTCGACCGTTACCTTTTCGCCGGCATCGGCCCAGCCGAAAACACTGACTGCCGCGTCGCGCTGAAGAACGCAATTGCTGGTGAACATTTTTGGCATTCGCACATCAGCTGACACCGCGGAAACGAGCAGGAGCGAAAGAAGCACGCTCCATAAAAAGATCTTTTTCATGTTTTTCTCCTTGAAAAAGGCGGCAGGCCGTTGACTGGCCCACGGAAATTAAAATACTAAGGAAATTTTAACCGCGTGAAAGATAAATGTCAAGGAGGTCGAATCGTTTAGAAGAATCCTGGGGAGGTAATTTTTAAAAAAGCAGAAAATTTTGCCAAAAGTTTCCAAATTTACTGATGGGGGGGCTTGAAATTTTGCGAAAATATATTTAAAATCATGTTAAATCAGATAAAAAGAGTAAACCGTACGGACATTAAACCCCCGTCGGGTACCTCCCCCTCAATCATCCAACCTGAAAGGAGTGCAAAATGACACTTTCTCGCCGTAACTTCATGCAGATGGGTCTTGGCGCCGCCGCCCTGCTCGCTTCCGGAATCCAGGTCAAAGCCTATGACTGTGACAAATCCAAACCGCTCTGTCTCCAGATGTACACCGTCGGCGGTTACTTCCGCAAGGACCCCGAAGGCACGATGGCCAAAGTTGCCGAGATGGGCTACAAAGGGATCGATTACGCCGGTTATCCGCTTCCCGTTGCGGAACTGCGCAAACTTCAGGACAAATACGGCCTCTTCTGCCTTGGAACGCACACGGGACGCGGTGCGATCGAAAATCTCGACAATCTGAAGAGAACGATCGAAGATCATCTCACCCTCGGTGCGAAATACATCATCTGCCCCGGTATGCACAATGACGGCGAAGCCGGCTGGACCGAAGCCGCGAAGAAATTCTCCGCCGCCAGCGCCATCGCTCGTGAAGCGGGTCTGTACGTTGGATACCATGCGCACCAGCACGACTTCAACGTCGTGACCGAAGACGGCCGCAGCAGCTGGGAAGTTTTCGCCGACAATTCCGATAAGGAAGTCATGATGCAGATCGACATGGGTCACTGCGTGAACAAAGGCGCGGACTATGCCAAGCTCATCAAGAAGTACCCCGGCCGTTCCAAGACCGTCCACGTCAAGGAAAGCGACGGACTGGTCCTCGGCGATCCCAAAGGCCGTGTGGATTGGCAGCTCACGTTTGAACTTCTGGAAACCATCGGCGGCGTCGAAGCGTACACCCTGGAATACGAAGCGGGCGTCGATCGTCTCGAAGCTGCGAAAATGTCGATGGAAGCCTGGAAACGCATCCACGGTTAATTCTTTTGTCGTCTGAAAGCAGAAACGCGGTGAACCCAAACGTTCGCCGCGTTTTTTTGGGAAAAAATTTTTCTGAGTATCTTTGATTTCTCTGGTTTATTTTCGCAGAGTCAGTACCAGAACTGCCAGATCTGCCGGCGTGATTCCGCGAATTCTGGAAGCCTGATCGATCGTTTCCGGGCGAATTTTCGCCAACTGCTCTTTTGCTTCCATTCGGAGCTGATTTACCGAGAAGTAATCGAAATCATCCGGGATTCGGATTTTTTGAAGTTTATGCGCCCGTTCAACACTCGCGTCCTGCCGCGAAAGGTAACCGGAGTATTTAATGTCCCAGCAAACCTGCTCAGTGACGCGGACGGAGTACTCGGAGAGCTGGGGAAAGCGTTCCGTCATCTCGTTCCATTCGACCTCGGGGCGCCGCAGATATTCCTCGGCCGAAATACTTCCTCCCGTGGTGAGTTTGACGCGGGTTGAGCGCATGAACTGAAAAAGGCGTTCGATCGCGTTCATCTTTTTGCAAAAGACATTCCATCGTTTTTCGTTGACCAAACCTGCCCGATAACCGATCTCAGTGAGTCGTCTGTCCGCGTTGTCGCCGCGCAGCCGGAGTCGGTGTTCTGCCCGACTGGTAAACATTCGGTAAGGTTCATCCACGCCTTTGGTGACCAGGTCGTCAACCATGACTCCGAGATACGCCTCGTCGCGGCCGAGAATGAGCGGATCTTGCGCGTTGAGTGACCTGACTGCGTTTGCCGCGGCGAGAAGTCCCTGCCCCGCCGCCTCCTCATAACCGGTAGTTCCATTGATTTGACCGGCAAAATAGAGACCTTCGACCGCTTTTGTTTCGAGTGAGGGGAGAAGCTGTTCCGGAGGCGCGTAATCATATTCGATCGCGTAAGCGTAACGCATAATTTGTGCGTTCTCCAAACCTTCAATACTGTGAATCATGTCACGCTGAACATCGCACGGCAGGCTGGTGGACAGTCCGTTGACATAAATTTCGCATGTGTTTCGCCCTTCTGGTTCAAGGTAGAGCTGATGGCTTTCCTTTTCAGAGAAACGAACGATTTTCGTTTCAATCGACGGGCAGTACCGCGGACCGGTAGAGTTGATTTGGCCGGAGTACATTGGGGCGCGGTGAAGATTATCGCGAATAAGCTGATGAACTTTCGCGTTCGTTCGCGTTATCCAGCAGGGGATTTGCTCGACCTGAATCGTTTCGTGGAGAAATGAGAACGGGACCGGTTCGTCATCGCCAGGATGAATGGTCAGTTTGGAATAATCAATTGTTTTGCCGTGAAGTCTCGCGGGAGTTCCGGTTTTGAAGCGTTCGATTCTCAGTCCCGCCTGTTTCAAAGAGGAAGTGAGCCGATCCGCCGGCATATCTCCCGCGCGCCCTCCAGGAAACTGATTCGCTCCGTAATGAAGGATGCCGCGCAAAAAAGTTCCGGTCGTCAGGACGATTCGCGGTGCTTCATAAATTTCTCCAAGCATGGTGCGCACGCCGGTCACAAATGCTTTTCCGTCAGAGTGCCGGGCAATCAGAAGTTCTTCGACCAGTTCCTGATGAAGGTGGAGATTTTCGATATTTTCCAGCCGCTCTTTCATTCCGAACTGGTAGGCCTTCTTGTCGGCCTGCGCCCGCGGTCCGTGCATTGCGGGACCTTTGGAACTGTTGAGCATCCGGAATTGAATCCCTGTCGCGTCGATATTTTCGCCCATGAGTCCGCCAAGAGCGTCCACTTCACGCACGATCTGCCCTTTCGCCACACCGCCGATTGCCGGATTGCAGCTCATTTGGGTAATGGTATCGAGATTTGAGGTGAGGAGAGCCGTTTTGGCCCCAAGACGTGCCGCGGCCGCGGCCGCTTCTGCTCCGGCGTGTCCGCCGCCGACAACGATAACGTCAAATTTCATCGAATGGGTTCCTTGCTCGGAATGAAATTTCTACGAAAAAAATCCAACCCTATTTTACCCAATTTCAAAAAAATTTCAAGAACCACCGGGAAAAGTTTTTCTGGTGGAAAGCAAAAAAAGGATCCTTCACAAAGCTCTTTTTCGCGGGAAAAACTGGAATAATTGGAATTATCGAGAGGAACCGGCAGTTCCGTACTGGGGAAATACGCGGAACTGCCGAAAACACGGTCGAAATTCGGTATTATTCGATTTTCTGGAAATTAGGCTTTGGAAAGTTCAGTTAAAGTTTGAGTTTAACCCATGACCGTCATGACCAGAAAGATCAGGTTCAAAACGAATGGAATCGCCGCTCCGATCATGAGTTTCTTCATTCTCCGTGTTGTCTCATCGTCAGAGATCCATGCCTGAAAAAAGGCGCAGAGCGCGAACAAAATGCCGAGTACGGACAACGTGCCAAGCGTGATCATGCTTAACGTCCGAAAATAAGCTGAAAAATAAGCTGAAGCGTGGGCCAGGCCTTCCCCGGAGGCTAGTACCCCATAAACGGCCCAAATTTGGGCAAGTACGATTCGGCCAACAACGCACCCGCTGGAAAGTACTATTAAAAATAGATATTTCCAAAAAGAATAATGTCTGAAAATCATTTTGTGTCCTTTTACTGATTTTTGTCATCGGGGAACGTCCGAATCGCGCAGCACCGTTCCAGCAGTGCTTCTTTTACGGTTCCAAGTCCTGACATATTGGCGTGAAAGTCAAAACAGTCTTTAGCCGCGAGGCCGATTTGCTCTCCCTGAATGACGGAGTCCTGATTGGCAGCGAGAAACATGAACTCCCAGGAGTAAACGTTTTTCTGATGTTCGATTTTTTGTTTAACGTCCGCCGCGGAAAAATACTGGCTGGCGTTTTCCTCGCCATCTGTCAGAATCGCGACAAGGACCTTTTCCGGACGCTCCGAATCCGGCATCGAGGCAAACATTTCCCCCAAAGTATCGATTGCCGTGCAGATGGCGTCATTCATGGCCGTCATTCCGCCGCAGACGTAGTCACTCATTAGTTTACGGCTCACCGCGGATAGATCCGTTTTCTGAATCAGATGTTTTACTTCATCACTGAACTGAAAAAGGTCAAAAACCGTTTTTCCAGGAAATTTGCGTTGTGTTTCGAGAAATTCATCGAAAGTATTTTGGGTGGTTTGAGTTAAATGATCCATTGAGCCGGAGGCGTCCAGGACGACACAGATGTGAAGATAATCTTTTTTCATTGTGTTTCTCCATAATTAATGATGTGTGGAAATATCTATTTTTCTCGTTGGAAAACCGGCTGGGGAATTTCTCAAAAATAAAAACAGACTCTTCATCTCCATCAGGCTGAACAGGCCGAAGTACGCTGCTCTCACTAAAAATACGAAGGTTTTCAGGTATTACTGCTTTGGATAGGGGCTGCCAGGGAAAATCCAATTATGCCGCCATTTGAGATTTTGTCGCGAATTTTTGAAGCAGCGGATTTTCATCTGAAAAAAACTATCTGAAATCTATGAATCAGAGAACATGGAAAGCATTAAACTCACTGGATAAAAAAACGGGCGGTAAACGGATTTTCACAGTCATTTTATGAAAATCCGCTTTATTTTACCCTGGTTCATGGAGAATTCAGACGAAATACTCAAATTAAGGATGAACGTGGAACGCCTTTTTTCCTGGCTTTAATCAAGGATTGCCGGCGTAAACTCAACACGTTCCGCGCTGCCCCAAAGGTCTTCAAGACGGAAGTAATCACGTGTTTCTGAGTCAAAAATATGGACAACCACATCGCCGTAGTCACACAGTACCCAGCGGCCGTTGCGATACCCTTCGGTACTGACTTTCTTCTCTTTAAGCTCTTTTTCAAAATACTCGTCAATGGAGTCGCTGATGGCGTGCAGTTGCCGATTGCTTTTACCGGTCGCTATCACGAAATAGTCAAACGCGTACGTGAGTTTGCGCAGATCAAGGATCACGATATCGCTGCCTCGATTGTCCGCTATGATTTGAGCGGCGGCTTTTGCCCGTTTCAGAGATTCAGCACCGTCACGGGGCAGAATAATGTTGGGCATATCCATCGGATCATGTGTGGAATCTGTCATGAAATTTCCTCAATTAAAACTAAAATTCACCAAAGGAAGCGTGAGCTTCCAAAACTCAAATCCTGAATCAAACCGCGAAAACTTCCAAAACAGTTTCGAGGTTCAATTAATCTTTAATAAAGGTTAATCCTTCATTTCCTCCGTGCCAATATCAATGGCACCATTGGAGGTTGCCTGGAACGTAATGTGTTTGCGCCACTCCGGACGGCGTTCAGGGAATTCCGTTCGGGTATGACCGCCGCGCGTCTCTTCACGGAGAAGTGCTGCCGTCATTACCAGTGATGAGACTGTCAGCATATTTTGAAGATCCCAGCCTACGGAATCCGTCTGACCTCCGTTGAATGTGTACCGCTGCCACTGTTCGAGAGTGTCAAGCCCCTCCGAGAGAAGATTCTGATTCCGCGTCACTCCCGCGTGACGCCACATCAAACTCTTAAGAGAGTTCGTGATGTCTTCAAGATGAAGGAGCGGATTATACGTCGTTTGCGTTTCGGATTTAATCGGAAGAACCCGAAGGAATTGATCATCCGGAATCCTGCTTGCCGCGCTGGAAGCTCCCTGCCCCGCCGAGACTCCGTAAACAAGAGCTTCAAGAAGGCTGTTCGAGGCAAGGCGATTGGCTCCGTGAAGGCCTGTGCAGCTCACTTCTCCAATTGCCCAGAGATTCGGAATATTCGTCCGCCCTTCCATATCCACCGCGATTCCGCCCATCATATAGTGCGCGCCGGGACGAACTGGGATTCGGTCTTTCGTAATGTCAATCCCAAATTGTGCGCAAATTTGAGCGATACCAGGAAAACGATGGCGAATCTTGTCTGGATCAAGGTGCGCGAGCGTTAAAAATACCGTCCCTGAACCTGTTTTCTGCATCTGACGCTCTATCGAACGGCTCACGATGTCACGAGGTGCCAATTCCGCGCGCTCATCATATTCCGGCATAAAGCGAAAACCATTTTTATCCACGAGGTAAGCCCCGTCGCCGCGAATGGCTTCCGTTATTAATGAACGGCTGCTCCCCGCAACGTAAAGAACCGTCGGATGAAACTGCACAAATTCCATATCCTTAAGGCACGCTCCGGCTCGAAGAGCCATTGCCATTCCGTCACCTGTCGCGATCGGAGAGTTCGTTGTCTCGCGATAAAGCTGACCAATTCCGCCGGTAGCGATAATCGTCTGTTTCGCCCAGTATACCATGCGTCCGCATTTACCGTCATCCGCAAGTGCTCCGACGCATTGCCCCTCGAACGTAAGAAGATCGATGACGTAACTGTTCGTATGAATCTGAATATTTTTCGACGCCTTCGCCTTCGCGACCACCGTGCGAATCAGTTCATGACCCGTCGCGTCGCCTTTCGCGTGCGCTACCCGGTTCATGCCGTGACCGCCCTCTCGACCAAGTTCAAGTGTGCCGTCCGCGTGAAGATCAAAATGCGTTCCCATGCCGATCATCTCCGCAATGCACTTCGGACCTTCAGAGACCACACGGGAAACCGTCTCCTTGTCACAAAGTTCCGCTCCCGCGATGAGCGTATCGTGAATGTGCTTCTCAAATTGATCGGTTGGGTCCAGAACAGACGCGATGCCGCCCTGTGCGCGATCACTGTTGGAAAAGAAAACATCAGCGGATTTCGTAAGTATCGTGACCGATTGCGTTTGGGAGGCCGCAAGTGCCGCGCGTACTCCGGCAAGTCCGGAACCGATAATAAGAATATCGGTAAATCGCTGCGGAAGATCACGAACATTAAAACTGGTAAGGTAACGGGGAACGGTAATGTTCATTGACGTAAGTTTTTACGATGAATAAAAAGTTTAGGGTATTTCCAAATTAATTTCGTAGCTTTGCTATTTAAGTTTATGGAAATTCCCTTTAAGGAACGGCTCCTGAATGTTCACACATTTTATCACACTTTACTTTACTTGACAAGGGCTTGAGAGGGAATAATTTAAAGAAAAATTCAAAAAAACGGAAAGGGCGAGGCGAAAGGTTAAAAAGGAGAATTTTAGGGGGGAAAGTTTTGACGAAAATGTCATGGCGGCTCGTTTCAGGTCTGTATTGGGAGGGGGGGATTTAAGTTTTTTATGGAAAAACGAATACTTTTTTTGAGAGTGCATAAAGTTGCTTTTAGTGCTTAAAACATGGGATGAAGATGAGTTTGATCAGATTGGTATTTTGTTGAAAAAAGGAAAAAAGTGAAAAAAAG
>JAFQUP010000151.1 GCA_017408405.1 Thermoguttaceae bacterium | reverse complement strand
GATCTTGAAGATACGCTGGGCATCTTTGAAACTTTGTTTCGCCATGTCGAGCGGGAAGAAATCTTTCGTGGCGGTTCCGAGGTAGGTCGGAAGCGGAGCGCGCATCATGCAGTAGTCCGCATGGTCCATTCCAAAAGCCCCTTGTCCAAAAATGTTTTGCTCTGCGTCCTGTGTGTCGTTCCGTTTCTTCAGTCCGTAGAGTGAGCAGGTGTAGCAGTTGGAGCACGCGACCTTGATTCGGTCATCCAGTGCCATGGCGTAGGAGGTCTGCGTACCGCCGCCGGAGTTTCCGGTCATTCCCAGATTGTCGTGCCGGATGTCGTCGCGGGTCTGGAGGTAGTCGAGAGCGCGGAAAAGGTCGTGAAGTTCAAATGTCGCGGCGTTGCGTCCGAGAAGGATGGAGCCGATGCCGATCTGGTTGTGGCCCTGAACGCAGGCAACGCGCGGTTTTTTCGTGTTCATGTCGACGTTCTGCATCCGTTCACCCTGGTCGATTGGATCAACGTGGAAAGCGGCGATGCCGTTGAGCGCGTGAAGAATCGCGGCACGCTGGTAGGCGTCGGAACCTTTCCCGTTGAAGCTGTGCCCGCACGTGATGACGACACCGCTCCACGGTTTCGGGAATTTCTTTTCGTCCGGCAGGTACATTACGGCGGTGACGAAATGATTCGGCTGGGATTCGTAGATGATCTTTTCCATGACGTAGCCGTCGTACTGGATCGTGTCGACGATCTTCGCGTTCAGCGGCGTGTCGTTGGGGAAACTTCCGATCGCGTTGAAAAATTCCGCGCGAAGGCGTTTCTGGTAGGCGCGGATCTGTTCCGGCGTCTGAAGTGCTTCGTAGTTGGCACGCCAGGTCTTTTCGGCGTCGATCACCTGCGGCAGGAGCCACTGGAAGACCATATTGCTGCGTTTTACGGCAGCTCCGTCAGCTTCGGTTCCCGTCAGAGTACGGAGATTTTCCGGAAGAAGAGGAGCGGAAAGTACGGTTGGCACGTTTGAGACGGTAGATGCTGCCGCGTCTGCAGCTAAGAGGCTGGAGGTATCTACGGCCAGGGGTAGGGCTAGGGCCAGAGCCGCTCCAGCAGCCCAGATTTTTTTCAGGTGAGTTTTTTTCATGGTTTTTCCTTTTAACTTTGAGGATTTGAAAATGATGAAATTATGGATGGAAAATTGGTAAAGTAAGAGAAAATGAACGAAAAACGTTTGTTACCCGTTACTTCGTTTTTTTCATGCAAATGGTCGTTTCATGAGTCTTTTGGGACTTGGGAACGCCGTTTTCTAAAAGTTTTACGTGCGTTTGGAAAACTCCGGCCTTGAGGGCATTGACTCTCACCCGGCAGGTAATCGATTGACCGGGAGCAATTTCTGGAATCGGCGCGTATTTAATAAAACCCGTTTTGAGGTCGACTTCAGCCTGGACTGGTCCCGCGACGGAGTCTTTTTGAATCAGCGCGTTTTCTGGTGAGACCGCGAAAAGTATTTCCAGTTGTTTCGCGGGAATATTCGCGGTATTGATGAGTTCCAGAACATAAGTAAAAGTTTCTCCAACGAAAATGGATTCTCGTGATTCTTTGACGCTAATCGTGAATGAAGGATCATTTTCAGGATCTCCGGAGTCGATGACTGTTCCGACGGTGACCTGAGAATCTTCCAGAGCCGGGGCGGTTTGGATTTCGGAATCAAGTTCCGGAGCTGGAGCGGCTTGGATTTTGGAATCAAGTTCCGGAGCCGGAGCGGTTTGGATTTCGGAATCAAGTTCCGGAGCCGGAGCGGTTTGGATTTCGGAATCAAGTTCCGGAGCCGGAGCGGTTTGGATTTCGGAATCAAGTTCCGGAGCCGGAGCGGTTTTGGTTTCAGAATCAAGTTCCGGAGCCGGGGTATTTGAGGGCTGGGAATCAGGAGAAGAAATTGATTTTTCTGAATCATCAGCCTCAAGAATATTCAGTCGAGCTTCCTGCCGATATTCTTTTCCGTTTGGAAGGATTAGTTTGACTTCAATCATCTGCTCGCCGGGATGAATCGCGCTGAAGGAACTTCCGATCGTAATTTTATCTTTGCTTTTGAATTTACGGATATTTCTTTCGATAAAATAGGAGTCCAGTTTATCTTTATTCATGATACCCCGCGAATTTGAGACCTGAATTCCCACATCATGAAGATCCAGATGAGTCCGATTACTAAGAATGAATTTAACATTAAATTCAGAGCCAGTTTTTAGGCTGGCCGGTGCTTTGATTTCCAGTCCAATCTGGGCATTGGGGTCCGCAGGCGGGAAAACCGGAGCAAACGCGCCGCTTTTTAAAATGGATTCAGCATTTGATTTAGGGGAATCAGGGGATTCAGAGACACTATTTCCGTCATTTTGTGGTATTTCGGTATTTTTGTTATCATTCGTATTCGAATCCGTTTGCGCGGGCTTTTTTTCATCCAGCGGCGCATAAACTTCATGTTCCGGGAGTTTAGGCGGCGGCAGCGGTTTTGTCTCGCCGCTGAAGTCATCCGCGTCAGGAGAAATGGGGTCATTTGCCGGTGAGATTTTTACGGTTCCGGCTTCCGGTTGGTTAATTTGCGCTTTCGGCATTTGGGGTGCGTAAGGCGAAGTGTCGTTTCCGGCGGACAGGACGGCGGAGCATTCGATTTTTAGGTCATTTCCAAGTTTTTGTGTCTGAACCCGCGCGTAAGAAACGTAGTTGCCAGGCTGTTCCACCCGGTAATTCAGGTTAATGGAGTAAGAGGAGTACGGGTCGAGCGTTTCAATGAGCCATTCCTGTCCGTCGAATTCAGCCTTTCCTTCAGGGACCGCCCCCTTAAGAATTAGTCCAGGTTGCTGAAGATCCACGACACGGAGATTCCGAAGGGGTTTGTCCGTCAGATTCGTAACGGTAATCATGGCAGGGACAATGGAACCAATGAAGGCTTCGCGAGGCATGGATTTCACGATATTTACCGTATTTGGCTGCCATCGGAAGTGAAGTTTTGAATCCTGCACGATGATTGGCTGCTGAAAATCATTATCCTCAGGACGAATAATCTGAATGGAAACAGTCGTTTCTTCCTGACGCGCGATCGTTTGGCGCATTTCAATCCGAGCCTCTCCACGAGAGTTTGAATAGACTTCGAGCATTTTGTTGCCGTCCGCGAAAACGGCGGAGGAATTTCCGCAGATTTCATACCGAACACGCCAACGTTCCAGCGGCTGCTCGTTGCTGACACGCCTCAGAGCTGTCGTCAGCGCGTACGTACTTCCGAAATCCAGAACTTTGGATTCCGGGAGTTTAACCGCCGCGTCAACCCAAATGATTCTCGCTGTCTGCGTTTTATTTTGAGGATTGTCGATATTTGGAGCGATTGCGGAGACCAAGGTAACGCCTTCTCTTGGTGAGGTGACGGAGATCCATGATTCACCGCGTCGAACCGCGATGTCATCATTCGGAGTTGGGGTACCGCGATTCAGAATGATTTCAGAGCGTGAAGTCGTCGTGACTGCCCGCGTATCGGAAAGTATTTGGGGTTTGACAAAATCAAGCACGAAAAAGTTCGTGAATTCATGATTTTGAATTTTTGAAAAATGCCCGACACTTTCCGGAGAAATATTCCAGTCGATTTTCTGATTTGTCCTGAGATAACCGGAACGATCGCGGACACCGGCGGTTAAAATGACCTCAGAACCAGGCCGGGCAATAACATTTTTAGGGCCAAGAATCAGATCCATTGAGGACCAGGTGGATCCCCCTGATTCCAGAGCGGGTACGATCATGGTGGAACTTGAATCCTTCGTAGTTCCGGAATAAGAATCAGAGTCCTTCTTTTTTTCGGAATTCGCTTTACGAGCCGCAGCCTGCGCCGCTTCCGAAATGCCGAGAGAATGAGAATGGTTTTGGGAAGAAAACGCGGATCTGTTTTCCGCCATGGATGAGGGGGCAGGAGCCCGGTACGGCGAGGAGGATGGTTCAGCCGTTTCGTTAAAAGAGGGAACAGAATTTCCAGCTGGAAGATTGGCGGTTCCCGGGTAGTTGGATGAATGGGAAATCGAGCAGGGCGCGGTGCCTGCGCAGAGTAACAGGCAGAGTGCTCCCAAAATCAAAAGTGAATGCTTTTCGGTTCTGTTTTTCCGAAGAAAGTGTTTCATCAGTAATCCTCCCAAATCTATTTTAGCATACTTTGCTTATTCGGAAAAGGTGAGGGGGGGGATTTTTGGTAAAAATTTGAGAATTTTGTCAGCGTAATTCGCACATTTTATCCAAAGTATTTATCCAATAAACAGAATGGAAGCAGATGTTTCCTGGCGGGAGGTTTGGAAAAATTCTCGGAACGAAACAGATTTTAGCGAGCATATTTCGCGGATAGAAGTTTCCCTTTTTTTCTTTTGGGAATAGTCGGTAAATTTAATTTGTTTTTCCTATCTATCCCTGGCGAATTTAAAAAAGGGAAGAATTTGTTCTCTTTTGATAAAGAATCGTTTGGAAATGCTTGACTTTTACGGCGAATCGGTTAAAATAAACTGAAAATGGAAGAATATTGAAAATTTTATTTTACTCATTTGCCAATGTCCACCAAAATCAGCCAAATTCAGCTTCTTCAGGAAGCATTTCAGAAATCCATCGTCATTTTTGACGGAGCGATGGGAACCGAACTTTACCGAAACCATATTTTCACGAATGCCTGCTTTGATGAACTGAATGTTTCCCGTTCGGATCTGGTAGTGAAAATTCACGCGAGTTATCTTGAGGCCGGAGCGGAAGTTCTCACGACCAATACGGTGAGCGCGAATTCTTTTTATCTTCAGAAATTCGGTTTTTCAGATCGCACGAACGAGATCAACGCGGCCGGAGTACGCAACGCGCAAAAAGCGATCGCTGAGTTCAGGGTAAAATACCCCCAAAAGGCGGAAATTCCGATTTTCATTGCGGGCAGTGTTGGTCCAATCATCGATCCACAGCGTTCTTTGACATTTGACCAGATGGTTGCCGTGGTGACTCAGCAGGTTGAAGCTCTTAGTCATGCCGGGGCGGATTTTATTATGTTTGAAACACAGACGAATACGGAGGCGCTTATGGCCGCGGAGTATTCGATTCAGCGAATTCGCGAGACGACAGGCGAAGAAATACCGTTTATTCTTTCTTTCCGACCGTATGTGAAGGACTCTCCGGCGGCGGAACTTTCGGTTTCGGAAATGGTGAAGAATTTTCAGGAAATTTGCCGTCTTCATGATTTGCCCCGGCCTTTTGCTTATGGAATGAATTGCGGTTTGGGACCGGAAGATATGCTTGACGCGGTTCAGGATGTTCTTCCGCTGATAGATCTTCCTTTGGTGGTTCAGCCTGAAGCAGGCGCTCCGCGCAAAGTGGAAGTTCGTTCCATTTCCATGACATCGCCGGAGTTTTTTACTGAGTACGCGAAACGTTTCATTGATCTTGGAGTTCGCGGCGTTGGCGGCTGCTGCGGAATAGGTCCGGAACATATTCTTGAGATGGCGCGTTCCGTGAAACCGTTGGCGAATGCCCGGCTTTCCAACGTGAAGGAAGGTTCGCTTGATGAGCAAACGGTGCTTCGTGATCCCGTACCATTGGCGGAACGTTCCGCTTTGGGCAGGAAACTGTCTGAGGGGAAATGGGTGACGAGTGTTGAGCTGGTTCCGCCGCGCGGATTTGACCTTGAGCCGACAATTGCCAAGTGTCGCCGTTTGAAGGCATTGGGAGTCGACTGCATTAATATTCCGGATGGTCCGCGGGCCAGCTGCAAAATATCGTCAATCGTGACGGCTGATTGGATTCAGCGTGAAGCGGATATTGAGACGATTCTTCATTTTTGCTGCCGTGACAAGAACCTGATTGGAATGATGGCGGACCTTTTGGGAGTCGCGGCTTGCGGGATTCGCAATATTCTTTTTATTACGGGTGATCCGCCAAAACTTGGTGAGTATCCGGATGCAACTGGTGTTTTTGATACGGATTCAGTCGGCGTGACGCGAATCCAGCAGCGCATGAACCGCGGTGTTGATCTTGCCGGAAAGCAGCTTCCGCAGTCAACGTCCGCCGTGACGGGAGTTGGAATTGATCCCAACGCGCTTGATATGGAGCGGGAGATCGCGCGATTTTTCCGTAAGGTGGAGGCTGGGGCGGAATTCGCGATTACGCAGCCTGTTTTTGACGCGGAGGTTCTTCTGCGAACAATGGATAGGATTGAGTCAGCCGGAATTCCGATTATCGCGGGAATTTGGCCGTTAGCCAGTTACCGAAATGCCTATTTCATGAAGACGGAAGTACCGGGAGTCACGGTTCCTGATTCCATCATGGAACGAATGGAGCGTTACGAAAAGAAAGAGGATCAGCAGGCAGAGGGGATTGCGATTGCCAGGGAAAGTATTGAAAGAATTCGGCACCGAATGGCCGGAATTCAGGTTTCAGCTCCATTTGGGAATATCGACATCGTTTCTCGTGTCCTTGACGGATTCATTTAATTTAGGGAAGGCTCCTTGAAAAAGCCATGGCGGCCGAGAGTATGCGGCATATTTGGGAGTTTTCAGTAGATTCAGGTTCAGCGGCAGCAGTCATTCGCTTGACTGAACCTGAAGTCAGAAGAGCCTGAATATTGAAAGGGATTTTAATGGGATCAAAGTCAGTTTGGGACAAATGGCTGAAAAGGTCACCGCGAGAATGGTTTCAGGTGATTTTCATCCTTTACGTTCTTTTTCTTTCTTTTCTTTTGCTCATCCATAATCCATTTGCCTATGTTCCAGTTGATGAAGAAATGGTTGAGAAAGGATTTGGTCTGAATCTCAGTCCTCATGTGCTTGCGTTTGTCTTCCTGGCGATACTGGGCTTTTCCGCGCGTTTTCGCCATTCGGGATGGCTTTATCTCGGAATGTTCGCGTATGCCGGTGGAACGGAGCTGCTTCAGGGGTGGCTTCATCCATGGTTTGGAAGATACTGCGACTGGATTGATTTTTGGGATAATGTTCAGGGGCTTATTTACGGTGGTTTGGGATGGTGGCTTCCGACCGTTTGTTTTCGAAAAGTTCGGAAAAGTTCTCCTGAAATGTCCGGGGAATCAGTCTCCGAGGCGGAGTGTTTTTCAGAGGAAAACCTAACTCCCGAAGAACATTCCTGAAAAATGCGGACAGGATTGGGTTTGAAGTGGATAAAGGCGGCTTCCAAGGAGGTGTGGCTTTTTGAAGATGGAGAAATTGGATTTTAGTGAGTATCTTGGCGTAGGTGAGGAAACCGCTCGAGCTGCCGGGCAGATCCTGTTGGATTATGCTGGAAATTTTCATGTTCATGAAAAAGGCCGGGCGGATTTGGTGACGGAAGCGGATTTCGCGTCCCAGGAAAAAGTTAAATCAATGCTTCTTCATGCTTTTCCAAATCACAGAATACTCGGCGAAGAAAATATTCCCGGAACAGATGCGGCTGGTGGTGAGGGAATTTATCGATGGATTGTGGACCCGCTCGACGGAACGACCAATTACGTTCACTCGTTTCCGAATTTCGCGGTTTCGTTGGCGCTGGAAATTGATCTGAAGATTTGCGTTGGGATTATTTTTCAACCAGTGACAGGAGAATGTTTTACTGCTGTTCGAGGGCGCGGAGCGTTTTTGAACGGTAAACCAATTCGGACCAGTTCGGTAACAGATGTCGAAAAAAGTTTGGTCGCGGTTGGCTTTCCGCCAGGAGCGAATCATGAAAGTCCTGACGTTCGCGCCTTTGGGAATGTTCTTCCCTTCACGCACGCGGTACGCCGAACTGGATCTACGGCGATGAATCTGGCGTTTACTGCCTGCGGAAGGCTTGAGGCCTGTTGGAATTTTGGCACGAAACCGTGGGATGCCGCGGCTGGCGTGCTTTTGGTTCAGGAAGCCGGCGGTTCAGTACGCGGGATAGATGGGAAACCATTTAATGTGGACAATGGGCATTTTTTAGCGTCTGGAAACGAAACACTTCAAAGTAAGTTTCAGAAACTGATCCATCAAAAATAAAATTTTGATGATTTTTAGGGCAAGAACGGTTTGGTTAAGAAAAGCTGGAAGAGATGAATACGATTCAAATTAAAAAGGCATTAGTGACAGGCGGTACCGGATTTCTGGGCCGAAATTTTGTGCGGTTTCTTTTGGATAAAGGGTGGGAAGTCACTTGCCTGGTTCGGGAAAAGTCTCGATATGGACATTTGACGGACATGGGAGTTAAAATCGTCTTCGGCGATTTTTTTCCAAAAACGCATTGCGCGAGGCGGTGAATGGGATGGATTTCGTGTTCCATCTCGCGGCCGCGACTGCCGCGCCTTCGTTTAAGAAAATGTTGAAAATAAATTGCGAAGCGACCGAAAATCTTTTGAAAGTATGCGTAGAGCAGGAAAAGAAACCGGTTTTTGTTTATGTTTCATCTCTTGCCGCGACAGGCCCCTCAACTCCTGAACGACCACATGAAGAATTGGACAAATGCGCTCCGGTCTCATGGTACGGGAAATCCAAACTGTTTTCCGAGACAATTTTGAGGACATACGCGGATCGTTTGCCAATTACGGTCATTCGGCCTCCAATGCTTTTTGGGCCATTTGACCATGAAGTGAGACGCTGGCTGACAGCCATTCAGAAGTCTGGGATTTTTTTCATTCCTTTTTTGCGCAACTTTCGTTTTTCATTGGCACACGCGGAAGATGTTTCATCCCTTTTGCTTTTGGCGGCGGAAAAGGGAGAGCGTCTTCCTTTGATGGAATCGGATGAAGCCGCGGAAATTTTCCAGATTCTGAAAACGAATCCTGATCGCAAACTTCAAACTGGGATTTTGGCAGCGGAAGCAGGAAAAGGAATTTATTTTGTGTCCCAGCCGGAAACATTTACTTATGTTGGACTGGGAAAACTTTTTGGAAAAGCGTTAGGGAGAAAATTCACGTTGATTCTTCCTCTTTCTCCGTTACTGATGCATCCTGCCTGTTTCTTAATGGAATGTGTGTCGAAATTGACAGGAACTCCCTGCACTTTGTCGAAAGATAAGCTTCGTGAGATTAATGCGGGATCCTGGAGCTGCACCGCGGACAAAGCGAGAAAACAGTTGGGATTTGAGAATCTTCATTCTTTGGAAGAACAGTGCGAAAGTACGGTTGAATGGATGAAGAATGACCAAAAGAAGGGACAAAAGAAATAGATTGAGATTTCTTTCGGAATTTTATTTCTGAAAGTAAACGCTAATAGCGGAATTTCCCGATATTTCCAAAAGTTTGAAGAGCCGGATTTTTGATTCTGGCAATTTTACTGATTTCCTATGGGAGTTTTTATGCCTGGTGAAGTTAAGACGTTGAACCCCAAACCAGATTTTAAGAAGATTGCTGAACGCCTTTATGTCGGAATGGACGTTGGCGGGACGAAGATTCGCACTTCTTTAGTGAGTGAGGCAGGAACGATATTCGCGCATTTAAAAGCGCAGACCCCCCGTGACTGCGCGTCGGAAGTGACGATTGAAGCCATCAAATCATCGATTCACGAGCTTTTAGAGTCTCAAAATCTTTCGCCTTCCCGCATAACAGCGATCGGAATAGCCATTCCTGGTGTCGTGGAGCCTGAGACGGGAAATATTGTCGTTACTCCAAATATGAATTTAACCGGAGTTCCGCTTGGAAGCATCTTGACGGAGGCGTTCGGTATTCCGGTTTTTCTTAGTAACGACGGAAATCTTGGAACGTTGGGAGAAACGTGGCTTGGCGCGGCACGAAACGCCCGAAGCGCAGTAGGAATTTTTGTCGGAACAGGGGTTGGAAGCGGGATCGTCATTAATGAACGTCTCTGGACCGGAGCGGGGCATGCTGCTGGTGAAATTGGCCATATGATTGTTTCGACTCCAGCGCGCGGTTGGAAAGAACGTCTTGAAGCGATTCTTCCTCCGGGAGTAGAGGCTGAACGAATGAAACCTCTTCCAGTGTGCGGGTGCGGAAATATTGGGTGTCTGGAATCTTTTGCCAGCCGAACCGCGATCGAACACGCGATTCAGGAAGCGCTTTCTCTTGGGATTTCCAGTAAAATAACGGAATTGGCAGGCGGTAACGTTTCGATCATTAAGGCAGGAATGCTCTCCAAAGCGCTCAAGGCGCAGGATCCTCTCGTGACAGCAGTCGTTCAGTATACCGCGGAAGTTTTGGCTTATGCCTGCCTGACGGTTCGACATTTAATTGACCCGGAAGTGATTATTTTCGGCGGAGGCGTCATGGAGGCGTGTCATCGTTTCATTCTTCCTGTTATTGAACAGATTGTCGCGACAGATAAACTTCCGGCAGCTCCATCCAAGAGAAGGATCGTGCTTTCGCAGCTTGGTGATGACGCGGTAGTTTTAGGGGCGGTGGCACTTGCTCGCGCGCGAACGGATCATATTGAAAATCCGATAGAAGCGGTTCAGGAGGAAGGAGAATCTATCCGGCTGAAATGGGATGAGGCTAATGGTTCAATGAAGGCAGGTGCTCGTTCTTTTGTTTCTGATTTTTATGTGACACTTCAGGGAGTTGCCGTTGATCGCAGAGAATCCGGTTCGAAAATCCGCCGTTCGGAACTCAAAGCGATTTTTTCAGGAATGTCGATCAATGAGATCGAGCGGGAAGAAAGTTCAGAAATTCCACCGATAGATCCGGCTCTGGAGCAGCTGGCAAGGGAAGGGACGCTTTTGGTCATTGGTACGCGTGACGTAAGAAATGTCAGAATTACTCAAAAAGCTCTTGATTTTTTGACTGTTCATGGTATTTACGCGCGTATTTGCACTTTGGCGGAGGGTGTTGAGGTCCTGAATCATGCCAATCAGCCAACCGCTGCCATTTTCCTGCTGGATGATTGAATAGTTATGCCGAATGGACGAATTCTGGGTTCGCGATTCCAGACATGGAGTCTGAGGCAGTGTGAAAAGCTGCGAGATGTTTGTCAGCCGGCTTTGAATTTTTGTTTTTTGACAATTTTGGGACAATTTTTTATTTAGGATACGGAATTGATTTTTATTGGAGTGTTTTCTTAAAATTTCAATTCCTGAATGGTTTCACAGAATTTTATGGCTAAAAAAAGTAATTTGACTCCTTCGTTTTCTTATGTCCAAAAAGTAGGTATCATTGGAGCGGGTTTGATGGGGTTGGAGATTGCCGCATTGAATGCGCGAAATCACTTCTCTGTCCAAATATTTGATTCCAATTCGGCAATGCTCAGGACGGTCCACAAACGCCTGAAAGAAGAATTGGCGGATATTGAGGATGAGAATCAACTGCAGGAAATGCTGGATTTGGTAGAGACGGGGACATTGGAGGAACTTGCGGATTGCGACCTGATCATTGAGGCGGTCGTTGAGAAATTTGAGGTAAAAGCCGCGCTTTACGAAACATTTAAACCGTTTCTTAGGCCCAATATGATCTTCACGACAAATACCTCCACGATTCCGATTGAAAAATTGTCGGAAGTTTTTCCGCTTCCCAGAAATTTTGCGGGTTTTCATTTTCTTCATCCAGTATGGAATCGCGAATTGGTGGAAGTCATTCCGTCGACCCGGACTTCGGAAGCGGTTCTTCAGCGTTTGAGTGATTATTCGCTTTCATTGGAGAAGACGCCGCTTTGCGTTTGTGATTGTCCTGGATTTGTCGTGAATCGTCTTCTTCAGCCGTATCTGAATGAGGCACTTGATTTTCTTCTGAAAGGCGTATCGATGGAGTCAATCGAGAAAGCAGCGGTAAATTTTGGTATGACGTGGGGACCATTGCGGATCATGGACGAAATCGGTTTTGATACCGTAATGAACGCGGGAAAGACGATGCTTAATGCCTACGCGGACCGGGTGAAAGTTTCTCCGATTTTGCTGACGATGGTTAAGAAAAAAATGCTTGGCCGAAAAGCCGGCGGCGGATTTTATCTTTGGGGAAAGGATTGGCGGGAGAACGTTCATTCTCATGATTTTCAGCCGGAAGGATTTAATCCGGCAGCTCAGGAAGTCATTGACTATTGGAAAAAAACGGATGAAACGAAATATTCACTGAATGAAATCGGTCATCAATTGGCGATGGCGATGGCGGATGAGGCAGAACGGATTCTTAACGATGATGTCGTGAGTGAGCAGGGGCAGGTCGATATGGCGGCTGTCATTGGACTTGCTTTTCCAGAATCGAAACGCGGCCCTCTGGCCTGGAAATATCGTGAGATGGAAAAAAAGTAAGGGAATCCTTCCAAAATATTTTTTGAGAGAGAAAAACGGTTGAGGCTTGAATTTTCGCAAGCTGCCAAGAGTTTCGCGCGTTCGAAAATGCGCGGGGTATTCAGGAGGCAGTTAAAAATCAGATGAACTGTTTCTCTGGAAATTAGGTTTTGGGAAGTTTTCTAAAGTTATTCAATTTGGTGTGAAACATAAAATTTCTTCCCTCCAATTGTTCATGGAATTTTGTGTTTTTGATAAATGTTGCCTTCAAAACAGAGAGTGTTCAGTCATGGTGATCGTTCAGTCATTTTGTTCCCTTTGTGTCCTGCTTTTGATTGGAAAGTTTTTGCGCTCGTCCATTCCGCTTTTTCGCAAACTTTACCTTCCGTCATCTGTCATTGGCGGGACCATAGGGCTTTTGATCCTGACCTGGTGGGGAGATTCCGTGCCGTCAGGATGCACCGCGGGCTGGGGTTCTCTTCCCGGGTTTCTCATTAATATCGTATTTGCCGCTCTTTTTTTGGGGGCTTCCATGCCCAAAATCAAGGGGATGTGGCGCATGACTGGAACTCAGGTTGCCTTTGGACAGATCTGCGCCTGGGGACAGTATGTCGTTGGACTTGGGATCACGATGCTGATTCTTGTTCCGTTTTTTCATGTTACGCCTCTTTTCGGAAACTTGATTGAAATTGGTTTTGAGGGGGGACATGGTACGGTAGGAGGATTGAGCGAAACATTTTCCGTTTTGGGTTGGGAAGAAGGGAAAGATCTTGGTTTTGCGACTGCTACGGCGGGTTTGATCGTGGGAATCGTTCTGGGAACCGCTCTGATCAACTGGGCGCATTGGAAAGGAATTCTTAAAAATATTCGCAGAACAGAAGACGCGGAACGCTTGGAGCAGCTTGGTTTTTATTCACCGGAGAAAGAGAGACCTTCGGCGGGAGTTCAGACTGTTTATTCGGATTCTCTTGATTCGCTGGCGTTTCATATTTCAATTTTTGGTCTTGCGCTTTTAGTGGGTCTTGGTTTGAAAGAATTTTTTATGTTTTGTGATCCGTATTTTCCGGAAAGTTTTCAGAAACTTCGTATTTTCCAAAGTTTTCCGCTCTTTCCGTTCTGTATGATTGGCGGATTGATCGTTCAGATGATACTTCGCCAATTGCGTTTGGAGACATTCGTGGATGGAGGGCAAATCAATCGAATTGCCGGAGCATCGCTTGATTTTCTTGTGGTGTCGGCCGTTGCGTCGATTCGTCTTGATTTTGTGGCCGAGTATTGGTTGCCATTGCTCCTGCTGATTGTCAGCGGTACCGTTTGGAATCTGTTTTGTGTTCTTTTTATTGCTCCCCGTATTTTCAAAAGAGATTGGTTTGAACGCGCGATAGCTGAATTTGGACAAATGTCAGGAGTCACGGCAACGGGCCTGCTGCTTTTGAGAACGGCAGATCCAGAGAATAAGACGAGTGCGATGACCGCGTTCGGAAGCAAGCAGATGTTCCATGAACCAATCATGGGTGGTGGTCTTTGGACTTCCATGGCACTTCCTTTGGTACTTTCTCTTGGCGGATGGGCAGTCTTTTGGATTTCCGTAGCCGCTATCGTGGTTTTTGCGGTACTCTGGCTTTTCTGTTTCAGGGAGCTTCCGGAAGTTTGCGAATAGCTTAAACTTTGCGAATAGTTTAAACGCTGAACATACTATTTAATGATTCAGGCCCGGTCGGCTGTTTTGAGGCAGAATGGAAGGAGGAGTTAGTTCTTCTTCCATTTGCTGGATTGCCATATTCAGCCCAGGAAGCGGCTGCTGGGTGATCTGGGGATTCTGGACAGGTCCTTTCATCGTGATGAGCAGCATCTGCCGTCCGGTCGCGTGAAGCAGAGGACTGATAATTGGGATTTTTTTGTCGTTACGGCCCATCACGCTATAGAAAACGAGTTTTACCTGACTTCGAAAATCCATTTCGCCTTTTCCGATGAGACTAAAGGCATCACCATAAAAATCGATCTGGTCAAAGTAGATATGGTTTCCTTCGATTCTGAATTTCATGTCACTTGAACTGAAACCGGTATCATTTACTTCTTTAAGTGAAAGTATCTTCAATAAAGACATCATGACAGATAATCGGTAAATGTCGGCATCAATCAGATGAAATTCTCCTTTTCCCTTTAGGGAATGAAGTGAAGAATCCGTTCCGGTGAGGGTGACGGACCCGAACATTTTCCCCTTGAGTTGGTCATTGCCGGTCAGAGTGGAACAGTTTTCCAGGAAACCGTTTGTCAGAACGATGCGGCTTTGAAAAGTGGAAGGGTATCCAAATTGAAGCGCAAACGTACCATAAAGATCACCGCCGATAAATTTAGCGTTGAGAGAAGGCGCGGCGTTTCCTGTGGATTGACGGATCCGGTTTTTTCCAAATTTTTCGTTGATGAAACGATCCGCGTCACCTCCAATGATAATTTGGCGATTATCGATCCAAATGGGGCCGGTAATTTGGGTAAATTGAATGTTTTGCTGAAAAAGAGAGTCGATACCCAATTCACCGCCGCAGAAAAAAGAATTTTGATCCAGGTGTCCAGTGAGTCGTATTCCACCGTTGATAGCGGTTAATGGAAGACTGAAATTAAGAGTTCCGCTGACGATTCCAAGTTCTCCATCCCAATCGAGAGAAAAAGGTTTTTCGGTGTGATTATCATAGTGAAAATCCAAGGATCCGTTAAAGTAGAGGGAGCCTTCCGGTCGTCTGGCGGCGATGACGACACGCGCGGCTTCCGGAATGGCAGCCATAAGATCCTGGTCAAAGCGTAAATTATCGATAGTCAGCTGATCAAATCGAAAGTTCCATTGATTAACAGAACGGACATTTCCCGAAACACTTCCGGAAAATCGTGTGGAATTATGCGCCGCGCTGAATTTTCGAAGCTGAATTTGTCCGTTCTGGTACTGAAAAACACCACGGAAATCATCCAGCCAGTAGTTCATTCCGGGAAGGGAAATGCGAATTCCGCTTGAGGTTGAATCAACCGAAAGAAATGTTTGAGCCGGTGAAAAGGTATTTTTGTGGTTGGAAAGGGATGGATTCGCTTGAGTTAAGGAAGATGAAATTTTTTCTTTTTTTGGGGAACGGTATTCGTATTGGACGTTTACTGTTCCATGGGGCTGAACATAGCGAAAGATTTCAGCGGCTTTAGGAGGAAGATTTACGTAAAGTTCACTGTCTAAAGTCACGTTTGTTCCGGTTAATTTGAATTCAAATTCATCAGGAAGGATAGAGGTTTTGGAATTGGGCATCTGAGAATTTTCAGCCTGGAGGTTCAAAGGATTCTTGTCGCGTTCGTGAAGATCGATTGCCGGATTTGAGTTTTTTCTATTTATGGAAGCGGAGGGCGCGGGAAGTTTTCGAATATTATGGCGCGCGATTTCGGAATTCGTCTCTAATCCGGCAACCGGTGATAGCCGTGAAGGAATTTTTCCGGAGAAGGAAAGGTTTACTTTCGCGTTTCCGTTTGAGCCGCGAATATTTTGCGCGTAAATTTTCTGATCCTGAATTTGAATACGGCCTTCAACTTCGCGCAGAGGATACGGAAAAGCTCGTGAACGGCAAGATATTTTGAGAAGTTCAACAGAGGCAGAGAAAGTGTTTTGCGGAATTTTCTGATTCATTACGTATTGGAATTCAGCGTTTACGTTGATATTTCCGCTAATTTCCAGAGAACGGATGAATTCGGCCTTTTCATCAGAAAGGGCATTGAGGAGCCTTTCATCTACCGGAATTTTTTGTCCCTGGATTTGAATGTTTCCCGTTGAAGGTTTCGGATTTTGTTTTGAAGAAACCGTAAAATTCCCTCTGATTTGAGTTTGCTGAGGTTTGGAATAAAATTGGCAACTGATTTGACTTCCATTCAGCAGAATTTCCCCGTTCATTTTTTCCAGGCGATATGGAAAATGAGCATAGTTGATGCTGATATTTGAGCAGGTAACTTTTCCATTGGTCGTCCAGTATCGTCCATCGAAGAGAAATTCCGCGTCCATGTCGAAAATGCCGTCAGGGTTCAAATCTCTCATGAGTTTCTGAAGCCAGTTTGGCAATGAAGCCAAAAGCCCTTCAGAAAGTTCGATTTTTCGGATTTTGGAAGAGATTTTTTTAGAGGCATTTGTTCCGTATCCACGCTGAATTACGTTTAGATTGAGCAGTCCGCTTCCCAATCGAACATTCAGGTTTGGAAAATGGAAACCTTCATTCGTGATATTAAAATCAGTTGTCAGAGATGAGACCAGTTTTGGAAAACGCGGATCCGTGGAACGACCATCAGTCATTTTTCCTTCCAAAGAAAAGAGAGCGGAATTAAAATCCTGAAGATCCGCGGCAACTTTGGCTTTTGCGTCTATTTGCCCTCGGATGTCTTTTAATTCACGAAACCGTTCCGCGATTTCCAAAGGAATGGAACTCCGAAAATCTTCGGAATAATTCAGTCCCTTCAGATCCACGTCCACGAAAATTTCACCTTCTTTCGCGTAAAAATATCCAGAGAATTTAATTGAACGGGTAAATTCCGATTCAGCCGTTCCGTGAAAAGGAGCTGCGGAGAAGAGACGCGGGGCACCGGTTTCATCTGGAACTTCTTCTCCTTTGGCGTTTCGGGTAACATTTCTTACTCCCTCAATCGTCATTTCAACATTTCGGAGAATCAGTTTCCGTTCATGCTCAGAGTCCATCATATCGTGAAGAACGATCGTCGTGTTTCTGAACAGAATGGCAGTCGGAGGCATTGAGGGATCTGTCGGAAGACTGGAATTTGTTTTTAACGCCTCAAGTGACCAGGAGCCATCCGGACGTCGGTAGGTGTGAATCGTTCCCGTATCGAAGATGACGGTTTTGATGGGAATATCCTTGGCTAAGGCTAATTCCTCAATTCGGGAAGGGCAGTCCAAAAGTACGTGCTCCGCTTTAAGAACCGGCGGAAAGCTTGATCGTTCAGACGGATCGTCCGATTCATAGTCTGCCATGAGAACAAATTGGGAAAGTTCAATTCCCTTTTCACGAGCCAAGTGAGTAGAGGAAACGTAAATATTGGCGGCGACAAATCTTTTTTGAAAATTTTCCAAAACCCGTTTATGGATGATGGTGTCCAGTTCATGAGTCAGGAAACATAGCGCCAAAACTCCGACAGAGATGAACAAAAAAATCGTCCATCTCAGGAATGTCCAGCGTGATTTTCGGATGATTCGTGCCATGAAGGAAACCTGACATTGGGAAAATTCAATTAAATCTGAAGTGGAAAAGTTTAAGGCGGAGCGTCTTAAGGGGTACTTCCCAATGTTGATTTCCCTCAAACGGATGATTTTGTTTTTTGACGGTGTTACCAAAAGTCTCGCGAATTCCCGAAGATACGGAATTTCCGGCGTCACGCGAAAATTCAAAACACTCTGGTTTTTCTCCCTTGAAAGCGGTTTTGGGAAGGATCCTTAACGTGATTTCCTGGAATCTTTTCCATTCTTTAATTTATTTTACACTATTTTTAAAATTCATACCAGAGGAATTTTAAAATTTGTTCACTGTCTTTTCCGAATAATCCATTCAATAGTCAGACAGCCCAAAAGAGCCGTGAACCACCACCAGCGGTCCCAGATCGGAATTTCGATGATTCTTTCAATTTTGAGTTCATCCCGATTTTCAGACAGTTTTTTCCATAGATTTCCCAAATCGCTGCGCTCAATCATTTCGCCTCCAGTTGAATGAGCTAAAGCTGCCATCATCTGTGGTTCCGCCTGGGCCTGGTCCATCTCCAGATCGTGATGAAAAATTTGAAATCGGCATCGCGCTTCACCGATTTTCTGGTTTTGGTGCGTAACTTCGGCCGACAAAGTATAGTCGCCGACAGAGAGATTCGGAGGGATTTTTCCTGTCATGACGTTTTGAGAATAATTGAGAGGTATTTCCACTTTTTTTCCGTCCGGATTTTCCAGAAACGCCCGCCAGTTTTCCGCTTTATCGTTTTGTGGAGGCGGAGTGACGGTTTCTCCGCTGGAAAGACGTGCGGATACCTGAAATTCAATCATTTGTTCCTGAGGAAATCTTCTTTGCGGCAGGATGAGAGAAACAGTTCCATCCAGAGCCGTTTGGCGGTTTGCGAGCCAGAAAATGATTTGACGCCAAAAGCGTTTGTGCTGCTCTTCAAATCCAGCCATCCACCAGCGCCAGGTAGAATCAACCGCTAAAGACATTACGCGCCCTTTTCCGTAACTTTGTTCAAGAAGAAGAGGTATTTCGTGATTGCTTTGAGTAAAATCGGAGGCGAGAATGACTGCTCCGGGTTTCCAGCCGGAAAATCGATTCGCTCCGTCCAGAGGAGGCAGCTTGGACCAAAGTTGATCGGAGTACGTTTTATCGGAGTCGAGAACCAGGGCCTGGTGGAGCTTCCCAGCAGGAGTAAGTTTCATTTGGACCGGCTGATTCCAGTGGGAATTTTGGAATATCTCGTCAGTTATCTCTGATGAAGAGTGGGTAAGAAGAACAGGAAGGAGAGGGGCCAGCGGTGAATCCGCGAAACCTCCCGGTCCATAATTTTGAAGTCCTCCCATGGTCAGGAGGCCAGTTCCATTGGATACTTTACGTGCCAGAAGGGTTAATTCTTCATCCCGGAAATTGGAGGCTGAAACATCGCCTAAAATAATTGCTGCGTATTCTTCCTGAAGAATTTTTTGAAGATCCGGCCTCCGTGAATTTTGTGAATTTGAATGATTTAAAGATTCCTTTTCGATTTTTCCCAAACGAATCAAATCCAGTTGAATTTCTTCCGCGGAATCCAGTGAGCGGCGCAGAAAGGCCGTTTCAGGACGGAACGCTCCCTCGACACAGAGGATTCGCAAACCGCTTTTGACGATCGTCACGAATGCGTCCAGCTGATTATTGGAGGGAGAAATTTCATTTTCCATTACTGGCACGCGTAATGAAAGTTTAATTTCACCTGGTTCTTTGGGGACCCATGAGAGAAGTACCGGAAGGGTTTCTGATGGATTTTCCGGCTGAATAATCGTTTGAGCGACAATGTCCATTTGACCGGAAGCGTTTTCGGCTAACAGTTCGACAGGAACTTTATGTCCGGAAAAACCATTCAGGCGTATTCGCCCAGTGACGGTGACTTCCGTATCCACGAACACTCGCTGTTCCGCGATTAGGTCTTCAACCGCCGCGTCAAAATTCGCGGTTTGAGGCTGGTCAGAACCAAAACATACGGGGTAAAGAGGAATTCCCAATTGAGTAAAACGTCGTGCGGCAGTTTGCGGCAGGGTATCTTTCGGAGGAAGGGAACGTTGAGCACCGTCACTCAAGAGGACGACGCCCAGGATTTTGCGTCCGGAAGATTTTTGGAGAAGATTCAGCAGAATATTTCCCATCGCGGTCTTTTCTCCCTGAGCTAAGGGAGGGAATGAAATTTTTCCATTGGAAGCCATTGAAAGCGGCTGAAGAGATTCGTCGAATGAGAAAACCTCGGTTTGAACATTTTGAGTCATTTTCGCCAGTTCATCGGAAGAGGCGTTTAGGGCTTGACACATTGCGGAATAACGGGAAATTAATGCTTCAGAGTTGGAGGTCTCGGATGAAGAAATCGCCGTTTGAGACGTTTTTAATGCGGGTTCATCTTTGATTTCCATACTTCCGGACGTATCTGCGAGAATGAAGACCGTACCTGGAAATACCTCGCTCTCGGTCGTGGAAACGGAAGGGCGGCTCAGGATCAGCAAAAGCAGAGAAAGAGTAATCCAGCGCAGAAGAATAAGATTCCACTGTTTTCGTCCGTTTCGTCTTGGCGCAGTCTGCCATGCTGCGCCAGCCAAAAGAAGAATGGCGATGGAAAGGAAGACGAAACTGTCAAAAATTGGATGAAACATGAACTGAATGAAACTTTCTGGAATGAAAAATAAGGGGATTCAAATGAAGAGCAATATGCTCATGAAGTCCGATAAAAACGATTGGATAGCCAGTTTTCCAGAAGGAAAAGCAGCAAGATGAGGGTCGCGATCCAGTTGAACAAATCATTGGCGGATTGCGTCCCGGAAATCGTTCGTTTCAAAAGTTGGATATTTTCCAGGAAAATAATGGAATGAGAGTGAAAGAACTGCTGAATTTCTTCATGGGAGAGACGTTTCAGGTCCGTCAGCTCCAATGGGAGATTCACGCTGAAACCACGCAGAAAATTCGATACCCGCGACGAATTTTCTCTTTGGCGTGAATCTGAGAGAAGATAATTTCCGCTTTGCTCAAGAGCAGGGACGTCAAGTCGATTATGCTCAAGATCCGGAATGAGTACGATTTCATCGGCCGATGGGTTTTTAGAAACTGAATATTGATTTCCAGGTAAGGAAAAAGGATTAAAGCAGAGGAAAAAACGTTCTGATTCCGTGCCGCGTAAAGGAAAGGATAGCGTTTCATGGGTAAAAATATTGACAGATGTTTCGCTTTCTTCTGAAAGATATTCCGCGACAGCATTCATTAGGACCAGAAAAACCCACGAATTTCCTTGAGGAAGAAGATTCCAGAGTGTTCTGGAGTCACTTGGGAGAGTATTGACCGGTGTCCCCGCCAGCACTACTCGACCGTTTCCGATGGTTTTGGATAGTAAAGCAGGCGAATGATTCCCCCATTCAAACAGAATTTGCGTATCCTGTGCCGGTTCTTCAAGAGTCCATGACCGAAAAACGGAGGAGTCTTCCCAAGGAATTGGGGTATCGAGGTTTCTGAAAATTTGAAGTATCGGATGAGTCACCGCAAAACGTGGATTAAGTACTGTTCCATTACGGAAACGGGCTTGAAATCCCGGAATTGCCGGTAAAAACTGACGCGCTTCCGCAAGTTGAAAATTTTGAGAATCTTTTAGTGACGGTCCCAAGAAAAAGGCAACGCCTCCTCCTGAATTCACGTATTCGCCAAGTCGTTTCCATTCAAGCGATGAAAATCCGGGGGGATCCAAAAAGAAAATCGCGTGAAAACGCTCCAAAGTTCCGGAACGATAAGCTAAATTTTCGATCGAATTTTCCGACAGTATTTCCTTACCGGAAGTACTTGGCGCTGAAGAGTTTCCAGTTCCAAGAATCCACGCGGAAAATTGGCTGAAGGAAAGCGTGGAACATTCAAATCCCGCGCGGTTTTCAAAAGCAAATTGAGCCGGGGCAAGTGCCTGGCGGACGAAAAAGGCATTTTTCTCGGCCGGATCATTGGCGACAAGTAAAACTGGGGTAGGAGGGGCTTTTTCGATCGTGAATCCCCGCGCATTGTCTGCCGAGAGCGCGTCATCATCCAAAAACGCGAGAAATCCCTGATTACTTCCTGTTTTCAGTCTCCCTAACTGGAATGTGACAGGAAGAGATACTTCTGAAATTTTATCGGAAGAATTAGTTAGTGAAGCGGGATTGAGAGGAGAAATCTCTTTTTCTTCAAGAAGTTGGGGATGCCCCGTTTCGTCCAGAACGAAAATGCCGACCCGATGAGATTTTCCTGTCGTACTGAGAATCCGTGAATGAACTTCCATGGCTCCGCCTGGAACCATTTGAAAGGACGTTTCATCTGGAATATCCAGTCTGGCGTTAGCGGCCGCTTCAATCCCAACATCAATGAGGGAAATTCGTAAATTGGGAAATTCCTTCTGAAGATCATTTAATGTGTCTTCAAATTTTTTTCGTTGAGAGTGTCCGTGAAGACTCCAGCTTTGATTGGTGCAGTCCGTAAAAATAAAAAGTTCCTGCTGTTCCAACGCGGAAGTTTTCAGAAGTTTAAGGATTTCTGGAAACTTTTCCGGAATCGTTTGACTGCTGGGAGCCGTTTTCAGTTGCTGAATCTGACGCTGAATTTCTCCTTTATCGGGTGAAAATGCCGGAGCCGCGAGAGAGGTCGATACTACCGCGGCTGAACTGCGGGAAGGAAGGCCTGCCATGATTTGGAGAGCCTGTTCCTGCGCTTCTTCAAGACGTGAACGGTTCTCGAAAACATACTCCATGCGAACGGAAGTATCAATCAGGAAAATTGCTGCCGTTGGTTTACTTGAGTATTCTGCCGCAGTTTTGACATTGGGAGAACCATTTTTCGTAAACTGGATCCCCGGTCGGGCAAAGAGTAACACAAGCAGCGCTGTCAAAAGCATCCGAACCAGCAAAAGAAGCCAGTTTCGCAATTGAAGTGAACGGCGGCACGTTCTTTCCTTCATCTGAAGAAAACGCAAAGCCGGAAATGTGAGTTTTTGCGGCTTTTGACGCATCAAAAGATGAAGTAAGAGCGGGATGCCGACGCACGCAAAGGCCGTCAGGAACAGTGGATTCAGGAAAAAAAAACTCATTTCAGTTTGGCTTCCGCAGCAATGATCGTCAAAACTTCATCCATTTGTTGCCAATCGTCATTCGTTCCGCTGGTCCAGACATTTCGGATGATCCCGTGTTCAACGTGAAGTATTGTCGGAAAACCAATTCCGTCGATTTTTCGTTTGGCGGATGGTTTTTCATGCCGAACGGAATCTATCAAATCAAGCCGAAATCGGTCTGCCGGATCCCACCATACGTTTGAGAAATGAAATCCATACGCGCGAAAACATTGTTCAATTACTTGGTTAAGGCGAATCTCCTCCCTCTTTTTCTGCTGGAGGAAATGGTCACGTTCAAGCTGACCCATTTCATACCAATTAATTGGAACATTCGTTTTGGCGTAATAAGCGATTGGAATTACCTGAAAATTAGGATTTTTTCCAGCTTTTTGGAGAGGGGACCAAAGACGGCGGAGAAGTTTGCCGGAATGATCATCCCACGGACCCCAAAGGATTACGAACAGTGTTTTGTTTAGAAATTCAGAAGTAGCGGGTGGAAATTCTTTTCCGGTGACTGGCTGAAGAGAATGAAAGTCACCGATTGGTATGCCCGTCAGAAAATGGTCTTCTGAAGGAGTTCGGAAAATAAAATCACCAAACAGAAAAATAGGAAGCATGACCAGGAGAACAATACCAAAAACGATTAAATTCGTCCATCCCTCCATTCGCTGCTCCTGCTTGCGAAAATCTTCCTCCGTTCCGGCAAAACCAGGAAGCAGATTGGGCATGGAATTTTCTGTCCGGGTTTTTTCATCGAAAAAATCTTTTTCTAAATTTTCCATTGTCTCCTCCCTAACGCCAATGAATTCCTGTCCTCATATTTACGCCAACTGAAAAAAAAGCAGCGAAAAAAATCCCGCTGCTCCTTTTCCGTAATTTTATCCATATTATTCTTCGTCAACCGATTCTTCCATAATCATCGGGACAAGGAAACGATAGAATGTGAAGTAACTAATCGGTTCCTGAACCGGAGTGTTGCTCGAATGCGCGGAGGAACTCCACGGCAAAATGTAGACGAGAGTGATTCCCGTATTAACTTCAGTTACGTAAAGAGCGGAAGATCCTGGTTGGCGGATGCCGGAACCCGGCATGTCATGGACACCGGCTGTCATGATATACTTCGGTTCGGACGGCATCATCGTGTTACCCATATTCTCATTATTCATCTTCTGATTCTTTTTGGAACGGGAGGACGAGGACTTTTTCGTGGAGCTTTTTTTGCTCGTACTGCCCATTTTGCTTGCCATACGGATGATTTTTTCCAAATCCATATTGACATTGCCCTGGTACATCGCCTGAAAACCTGGGCTTTGAGGATTTTTGGAAAGTACTCCGGCACGAAGGAGACCTGTGGAGGAATCCAGAAGATAAAGAGCTTCAATGCCGACATCAACGTACCCCGTGCACGTGAGATAACCGTCAACGCGATCTGAAGTATTGGCGCGGGCAATCGTCGGCTGCGTCTGCTTCGCGGTCTGCGAATTCATACCGGAAATGAAAATGCCAGAAAGAACACCGGCAGCTGCGAAGCAGATGCCAAGCAGAGAAATTGTTGCGAGGTTAAGGCGTTTCATCTTTTTTTCTCCTGTGAAACGTTTTTGATTATGGAAAGGCGGGAATGCCGTGAAATTCAAAAGCAAATACTCTTTTGGGAAATCAGTATTTCTGAAGCTCCGCGTCAAATTCTGATTGAATTGAGGCTTTGCGTTCAAGAAGTGTTTCTGAAATATCCGAAGTTTTTGTGATTTTTTTCGTAAAATCCAATTTATGAATCGGTTGAACCACACTGGAGCAAATATTCCGCAAATGAGAAGTCAGCCGCTTCATGAAACGGAACATTAGGACGTCAGAGGCTGTTCTTCGATTGGGAACTTCCAGATTCAGCAGCTCTTTCGTGACCGCGTCACACTGTTTACCTGCCCATTGACATTCGCAGATAACCTGGCGGGCCTTTTCTTCACTCTCTGAACGAATCGCCTCCGCGCAATCATCAAACAGATGGGAAATCACGATTTGGAGAACTACCAGCTGTTCTTTTTCCTTGCCAGATGGAAGAATGGGGGCTAGTTCACCCATGTCGAAAATATTTTTCGAGTAGTCTCCGAGACGTTCCGCGTCTTTCGCAATGCTCATGAATACGAGACATTCCGGGTCGATCTGCGAACGAACCGAGCTATGAATGATCAGTTCTTTGCGAATCTGGCGCTCCAGTTTGTTGATTGATTTGTCCAGCTGAGTCGTTTCTTCACGTACCGCGTCTGATGAAACGCCGTGAATACTTACCTGACAGGCAAGAAGAAACTCTGTTTTGCCCTTCTCAAGCATTTGGATAAAATCGGATTTGATCTTGCCAATGCCGGTTGAAAGCTGGGGCGGAGCAGAATGAAACCACTTAAACATTTCCACCTCCTTTGGAGTTTATGGATGGTCCGAGAACAAAATCCTCTGTTCTTTTATTTTCTACTATCTTTCTGCCTGTGTCAAGAGGTTTTTCTCATTTTTTTCCGAAAAAAACGCGATTCATGAATTTTTATGGACCGCGTTACGAATAAATGTTTTAGGAAGCTCAACTCCCGAATGCAAAAGTGGGATTTTTAAATCTATTGAAGCGCGTTTACGAGCGTTTCCTCATCCTGGAGTCCCATGAACTGCTGAATGATTTCCCCTTTCTGGAAAATAAAAAGAGCCGGAATGGATTGAATATTGAATTGATTCGCCAGCTTACTCTGTTCATCAACATTTACTTTACCAACCCGCGCTGAGGCCGGAAGTTTACCGGCTTCTGACCACTCATGAAGCAGCTCTCCCTGTTTACGGCATGGAGGACACCACGGGGCCCAAAAGTCAACAAGGACCTTTTCCTCACTTTGAATAAAGGAGTCAAAAGTTTCTGACGTTAAATCAATAATTTGAGGAACTGAAACATTTTCATCTGAAAAAGAAGACTCGTCAGCAGATGATTCCGTTGAAGCAGCTGACTGGTCTTGGGAAACCTCGGAAATTTTGGAATCGCAGCCTGCCAGAAAACATACTCCAACACAAAAAATCAGTACGAAAAAATACTGTTTCATGGTTTTCATCTCCTCCTTTTTCTTCTCCTGAAACCGTTTCACTGAATGAAAAGAAACCAAAACCTCAAAGAAATTTTCCAGAAATTTTCCTTGAGGTTTTTTATTTACTCGACTTTAATCCAATTTTCAGGATTAACATCGCGCGATGCTGTTCCAGCTGACAGCAGTGATTTTTTAGGATAACTCACTTTTGGCTCATTGCGGCAGCCAAAATCCTGCTTGTGCTTTCACGCATAATGCGCGGATCAACCTGGTTGCCTTCCTGAAGCGTCTTACGGACGTCTTTTCCTGAAATAAAGACAGGTTTTTCGTCTTTGTGGTTTTCCATCAAATCAACACGCCCAATCGAGTCATAATAAGCGGCAAAACCGACATTGAGGTTCTTGATTTTCAGATCGCCATTGAGTTTGGTGAAAATTTCCTGCGCGTCAAAATCGCCCCAGATCGCGGTTCCGTCTTTGAACGGCGCGTCTGCGTGTTTTCGGCCAATGATGATGTCAGTGAAACCAAAATTCTGACGATAAATCGCGTGCATGACGGCTTCTTTCGGACCGCCGTAAAACATTTTAATGTCCAATCCGAGCAGAATCACGCGATCCGGAACACTTTCTCCCCGCGGTCCCCAAAGTTCAGGATCACTGTCGCCTTCACCCAACGCGCGGTTTTCGATGAGCTTTTCGTAGGTCTGCATACGGATTTCTGCACAAACGTCGTCACCTTTTGTTTCACCGATAAGCGGATTAAGGCAGGCACCGGCATTGAACCCTTGGCGTACGAGAGTTTCCAGACCATAAACCAAAGCGTATTCATGAGCGCGATGAAGCGGGTTGCGCGTCTGGAACGCGACACAGCGTTCCCAGCCTTTGCTTTCCAGAAGAGCGCGAACTTCTTTGGGACTCAGAACATATTGACCGAAGTTTGGATTTTTGGGCTGAGGAAGGACTTTGATTTTTCCGCCAAGAAGCCAATCTTTCCCTTCGTCGTTCACCAGTACCATGTCAGCACCGGGATGGTCCGTACGGTCCGTAAGATAGACTTTTTTCAGGTAATCCATTTTATCCCACGGATAAACGTCCGTAACGTCAACCGTCGCGATGATTTCATCTTTTGAATTGACCAGGGCCACTTTCTGACCGGGCTTGATCGTTTCCGCGATTTCTTTCGTCATTGGGAAGGCGAGCGGAATCGTCCACGCGTATTTCTGGCCGTTGAACAAAATGCACTCTTCATTCAAAACACGATTCCATGCTTCGGAATCCATTGGGCCGTCCAGCGGACTGAGCGCGCCGTCGCCAAAACGATAAACCGTGGAAAGATCCGCGTCGGAAACCGGAACTTTCGTGAGGGTCGCGGCTTCTGCCAGAAATTCATCTTTTTTGCATTCGCAAATTGTGCAGCAAACGGGTTCCTGAAGTCCGCCATGCGGAAGAATAAGCTGTGCCATGTGCATCATTCCTTAACCTGGTTTCATTGGGGAGGTGAACTCCAGCAGCTGACATGCCTGAAAAGGCATGGCTTCTTCTGGAGATACCCAAACGAAAGCAAATGAAATAGTTTAGTAAATTTGAATTACGAAGATCCTTAAAGGATCTATTTTTTTATCGGCCGTTTAGCCAAAAAATTTCAGAAAATACGCCCCTGGTTGACGTCGTCCTCGATATGACGAATTTTTTCAATTCGACGCAGATGGCGCCCTGCCTCAAAACCGGTTTCAAGCCATTTCGTGACAATGCCGTCGAGAGCTTTCGCGCCGAGCATGTCACCGGAAAGACAAAGAACATTCAGATTGTTGTGGCGCCGACTGATCTCAGCCGTTAATTCGTCGCCGCAGACTGCCGCGCGAACATTCGGGAATTTGTTGGCGACAATGGACATTCCGATGCCGGTCCCGCAAATAAGAATTCCCCGCTCGACTTCATTTTTGCTGACGAGAGCGGCGACCTGACGGGCAACATCCGGATAGTCAACCGTATTGTCACACACTTCACCCGTACATTCAGTGACATCGTGTCCATGCTGGCGTAAAATCTCAATGACTTTGGCGCGCATAGTCACTCCGCGGTGATCACTTCCAATTGCAATACGCATGATAAATCCTGTTTTTACTGCACTAGTCTGGAATATCCGAACCAACCCGGAACGGATAGTTTCGTCAAAAATTATACCAGATTTTGATTTTTTTTCAAGGGGAGTCATGGTTCTTTTAGAGAAGTTTTTGAAAATGAGACGATTTAAATGCTGGAAAGTTTGCTTGGGTTGAGATTGTTGATTTTGTTTTTTTTGTTGAGTGCGGTTGGGGGAATGGAAATTTTTTTGGTGAAAATCTCACGCCCTCCCCCTTGAGGAATTTTTCATTTGTGGTATGATAATTCGTATTGATGAGAACGTAGCTCAGTCGGTAGAGCAACTGACTTTTAATCCGTAGGTCATGGGTTCAAGTCCCATCGTTCTCATTAGAATAGCCTCACTTTTCAGTGAGGCTTTTTTTCTGGAATTTTATTCAAATTAGTTTTAATGAGTCATGCGAAGCTGGGATTGCTGGCCGGCTTCGCGTGATACGTTCATGAGATCACTCAACGGTCACGAAGATTCCTTCGCCAGTTTCCAGAGGAAAAACGCAGAATCCATTTTCGTCCGGAGTTACCGTTTTCGGTATTCCGCGATACCAGGCGGTGATTTTCTTGCCGCGGATCCGCAGTTTGGCCACGGCCGTTTGCGCCGCGTGAAGTTCCGTCATGTTCACGATTGAAAATGCTGTTTTTCCAGAGGCTTCCTTTGACTCAAAACAGCCGATGAGCAGAGGATCAGAGGACTGGATTTCCTGAATCGTTTGAAAATTCTGATATTCGTTTGTCATCTGGAGATAGGGAACCTCTTTCGAGGCATTGTGCGTGAAAGCTCCCAGATTTCGATAGGCGCAGAAAACATCGGAAACTTTCCGAATTTCCTGAAAGACCGTTCGCGCGTCATACCAGGCTGGCGTTTTTTCGTTGTTCCAGTCAACCAATGATGGAATTTCCGGCTTTAGAGCAGGGTAGACCCAGCAAAGGATTCCACGGCAGCCGAAAGAAAGGAGAGACCAGCATTGCCATCGAAATTCAGCAGCGTTAGGGGTGCGTTTGGAGGGAATCCAGCCGAAAGTCTGAATGCAGCACCAAAATTCCTTGTTTCGCTCACGTGCGACACTGGCGATGATATTGATTGACTCAACGTATTCAGGATAAGTGAAACGCGTTCCATTCCGCCAGTTAAGAGGATAGATGTCGGTGCAGATATAGTCCGTAGGAACCTGATCGCAGTATTTTTCACAGTATTTTCGGTAAAGATTCGGATCGGAATCATAGTATTCGATTGCGGCCGCGCCGGCACCGAATTTTAACTGAGCCGCGTTCGCGTACATTGGGAGAAGATTAATGAAAGGGATTTTTCCAGTGTGTTTCAGATAATCATCGGCAGCTTTTCCCCAATGTGGGTAAGCGTCAGTTCCAGGTTCATCCGTGAGATAGTGACCGCAAAAAGATGGATGATCAAAATATTCCAGCCCCGCGGTTTCCGGTTTAATCCAGCCTCCGTCATTAACATAGACTTCAATTCCGTACTTGTCACATTCGTGAAGGAGCGAGGACCTGAGGGCCGTCGATGATTCAGAACCGGTGGCAATGAGCAGATCAAATCCGCAGTCCGCGTAATTTTTAAGGAATTTTTTGTTCCATTCACTGGCGTGAGTCAATCCCCAACCGCCGATTCTAATGCGTTCACGAGTGAAATATTCCGGCTTGAATGGGCTTGAAACACTACACTTGAAAGTTTCAGTCAACTTTTGTGGTAATGGTAACGGTTTGAGGCTGGCTTTTTTTTCGTGATTGGAAGCGTTTGGGATTTTGTCAATTGGCTCAAGCGAATAAATACCGGGTTTTTCTGCCAGATACCACGCGAAACCGCACTGGTTGACGCGGCACGGAACAGGTTCTCCATCCCGGCATACAGTAAATTGCGCGCCGCAGCGTTCTCGCCGTATTTTCTGAAGTATCTCCTCGGAAACCTTTAATCGAAAATCCTCATCTTTCCATCCTTCAGAAAGAGTATTGCCCGGGATAAAGCAGCGGAACGTCTGGCCTTGGAGAATGGTATCCATTGAATAGTCCGGCATGTCGTTGGCTTGTCGGAGGAAATTTTCCGCGGATTCAGCGGAGTGGAAAAAGCCAAGCCGCGAAATTTCAAGTTTGGAGTCGGGGGTGCTTGGGTTGGTTGGGTCGAGCCGAAAAGAATGAATCATTCCTTTCCATTCACCGTGAGCGCAGGTTCGCAGGTCAAGGATGGCGTGTCTCCACTGTCCGTCGCCAATGATGGGAAACGGAGAGTAACTTTGGTCAGAAAGCGATTTAAGCGTATCCGTCGTGAAAAAAATACCGGCTGTTTTGATTGGGGTGGTCATTCGATAACGCATCGCGAAAAAAGGAAATTTTTCAGCGGAAAAAGCGTCTTTCGAGGCCATTGGAATGGTGATCGTCGTGTCGGTTCCCGTCGGCTTGATTTGAAGCAGTCCCAGCGTCAGGAACAGATCCCCCTGACCGACCAGAACCTGCTTAGCGGCTGAACCGTGATTGAGGATCCAGTGCGGAGCTTTGGAAGTTTCAGCCGGAGTCTGCTCTGCTAAAATTTCAGTTTTGCACATTCCGCAAAACACAAGACATAAAAAAATACTCAATATGGAGAAAGAGAATTTTTTAAAATTTTTCAGATTCATTTGCTTACCTTTCTCGGTTGGTTAAATTTAAGAAGAAAAACAATAAACAGAGGAAATGAGAGTAAAGGGGAACTAACTGGCTAAGTCCCCATTTCCAGAAAAAGAACATTCCGCTCTTTAGGCAGGTTGCCAAAGGTCCACGATTTACGAACGCGTGAAACATTGGCAGCCATTCAAAATTTAAAACGTACTTATTCTTTTTAGTGGAAAAGTGTTTTGGGAAGGTTCCTGAAATTTATTCCGCGGAAAAAATTTCTCCGCAGAATAAAAAGTTCGGGAATTAAATGTTAAAATCAGTTTAGTTTAACCGTAGACACAGAATCTTCAAAATGAGATTCCTGGGACGGCTTATTTCCGGAATTAAAAGTCATTTCGCTCCTGTCCAGCTGGATATGTTCAGAGTCTTCAACAGGAAGAATGGTTCCTTCAACCTTTTCTCCATTGACGTAGAAATAAAAAGGTTCTTTTTCCTCGGAAACCTGTGCTTCTTCTGTCTGTTTAATTTGAAGTTGCGGAGCTGGTGTCAATTTTGGCGCGAATTCATCTTCTGGAACAGGCAGGTCTTTAGTGACCTCGCGCAAACCAACGATTAAGAGCGAAATACCTACCAAAACACAGAGAAGCAGTACGAAGTGGACTCGCCTTCCCATTTGTGCGTTTTTCTGAACTTCATTTAACATAAATCACCTCGAAAACGAAAAAGATATTTTCGATTTCGGTAAAAATGGAATGAAACTTTAAGGGACCTTTATTCGTCGGAATCGTCATCGTCAGATGTCAAATCCAGGTTTGAGGTATCCATGAAACTTTCAGCTTCTGGTTCTTCCTTTTCCGCTTCAGCGTTTGTTTTCGCGGTTTCAGCCCCAGCCGGTTTACCTTCTTCTTCTTCTTCTTCTGGTTCCCTCTGGATCGGGAAAGCATTCCCGTCGGCCGGGACCTGAATTTCTTCATTGGTCTCAAGCTGGAAAGTTTCAGATTCATCCAAAGGACGAAGGGGTTCGTATCGGTAAATACTTTCCAAAATAAGGAGAGTCATTGCCGTGCAGTAGAGTCTTCCTCCTTCATTATTTACCTCTTCACCGCCGTAAAACCAGCTTCCCGCTTCAATCTTGTCGGAACTTTGCTCATTAAAATACTTCGTGAGAACTTTTTCACGCCAGTTATCCCAAGATTCTCCGCGAAGGTCACGAATAAGCATGGAGGAGAACAGGTTTCCTTCGAGCTGCTGTTCGTCAGCTTTCAGGGTGAGCTGTTCCGCTAACGCGGCTGCTTTCGCGTATTCAGGAAGATTTTCCCCAAAGAGCGTAACTCCGAAAAACGCGGCACGAAGTTCTCTGAGAGACGTCAGTGAAGCGGACTTGAAGGTTTGGTGCGAACCGGCTAAAGCCGTGATTTTTTTCGCGAGATAATCCGTAGCTTTCATGATGTCTTCGTTAGAGACCTGGAGACCTGCGTTTTTAGCGGCTTTAAGCGCCATTAAATTCCAGACGGTGGAAGTGATGGACCCTGAGGATGAGGATACGTATTTTAATTTGAAATCGACATCCAGGCCTGCTTCCACGGCAGGAAAACTTCCATCACTTGCCTGCTGACTTCCAATATGTCGGACCAGAGCTTGAGCAAATTCAGTAATTTGGGCAATTTTTGTTTTGCTTTTCAGCTCTTTTTTCTCCTGAACAAGCGCAAGATAATCACAGATTGCGATGGTTCCCCAGGCGTGAGCGTGAAGGTTTTTGTTTGTTGATGGAAATTCAACGAGCGAGGCTTCCACTCTTTTAGCGGATTCGCGTTGCGCGACGAGAATCTGCTGCGTTTTTGAAGCAGGTTTTGCCTGGAAATAAAGGAATTGAACGGCCCGATTCAGGAAAAGGAATTCCTTTGTCGAAATTTCACCCGCACCCAAGACCGCCATCATTGCCAAAGCGGTTGCGGAATTGACATTATTTTTGGCGATACCAGGATTTTGAAAATTTTTACTTCCCGGTCGTTTTTTTCCGTTGAGCAGGAGAGTATGGTCAAAATTCCAAAGGCAGGCGTCCGAACCGGCTTTCACGGTTTTATCCATGATCCAGTCGACCCCCAGCATGAGTTTTTCAAAGTCTTTTTCATTGCCGCCGTAGAATTTAATGATTTTTGAGCGATTTGGTTCAACGTGACGGACGACCCCCCGGCCAATGTTCATGATTTCATCGTTTGAAATTCCGGGGGTATTCGACTTCTCGCTCTGTGGTGATTCTTCCGCGTCAGAGTCAGGCGATTTCTTTTTTTTCCGTTTCGGAGAATCGTCCTCGTCCGCGGCATCTTCATCAGTACTTTCCGCAGCGTCCGCTTCATCATTTTCAGCTTTGGGAATGATGAAATTTTCAGTGACATCTTCATTTATTGAAGAGTTAAAAGTGTCGTTTTCCGGCTTTTCCTTCTCCACCGGTTTGGCAACAGTCGGTTCTTTCTTTTCAGATGCTTCAACAGGCGTATTTGAGAGGATGTTTTCCTGAACGGCTCTTTCAGGGAGTTCCGCGATTTCGCCGCTATAGTCGAATTCACTCGGATCGATTTTTTCCTCAGGAGAGTTAAGGGCAGTTTCCTGTGAAGTCTGGGCAATTTCCTTCTTTGAATTGCCTGAAGAAAGAATAAAGACAAAAAACAGAAGCAAAATAGCGATTCCGCCGACGATAAGGACGATTTTCGTTGGATCTTCCTTTTGTTTTTTGTGTTTTTTGATAGAAGAGGTTCTTCCGCCCAGATTAACGGGGGCAGGCTGAATGACGGGCGGAATCTGCTGAGGAACGACCGGCGGCTGCGGGGGCATAGGCTGTCCCATGGCCATTGGTTGATTCATTGGAATTTGACCGTGCGGCATCGGGTATCCCTGGGCCGGCATATTCTGATTGGGCATTCCTTGGTTGGGCATGGCAGCGTATGACGCGGCACGCAGTTTCGCGTCATATTCAGCATGTTTTTTGGGGTCTAGCAGCAGAACGCGCGCGGCGGAAAGTTCATTTAATATTTTTTGGGATTCTTTAGAGTACTTTCCGCTTTGAAAAGTACGAATGTGCGCCATTTGGCGATCAGCCGCATTGGAAATAACATCCGGATCGGATTCGTAGAGAGCGATCCCCAGGAGACGGTAGTGGTTTGGCGGCTGCTCGGAGGGAGCAATCCCCAGCCAGGTATGATACGGATCAAATGCGTTCGACATAAATACTTCTCACACGGTAAGGAGTGAAAACCCGGTAAATCTATGCAAAAGAGGTTTTTCGGAAATTTTTTTCAGCGCAAAACCATCCTAAGTTTATTTTACTCCTCTTTTGCGCAATGTAAAGGGGGGGAAATTTTTTTTGCTTAAAAATTTTTGTGAAAGGACTAATTTTGAAGAAAAAAATGTTGAAATTTTGGATAATGACGATTGGGAAAATAAAATTTTGCTCTTTTCGCTTTTTCGGAGGGGAACCCCCTTGATTTTTACGTGATTTTCAGGTATGCTGAATAGAAAAGGAATGGAATTGGAAAAGTATGGGACAGGCTTGAGATTGTCCTGAATGTTTCCAATCCGAATATTGTTTTTTTGTTAAGACCTGGAAAATTTTACTGGTTTCAGGAAATTTTGGAGAAATTCGCTTTTCCGGATTTTGAGAACGTCCTTGAGGATTCGAGGAAGTCTGGATTTTCAGAAAATTTAATTTTCAGAAATTTAAGTTTTTCCGAACAGGTGAACGCTTAAGAGTCTGAATAAATTTGAAAAGGTATCGAAGAAATTTAACCTGACCGGGTTTGCTCTTTTTTTATTTGGGATTTTCCAGGTGTCATTTATTTTACTTTTTCAGGATTTGTTTCAGAATCCGATTTGAGGAGAGTTTCATGCTCAAAGGAAATGCCATCATTGGTCAAAGCGGCGGTCCCACTTCAGTCATTAATTCCAGTCTTTGCGGAGTCATTCAGGCGTGTGCGAAGTATCCGGAAGCTATTGGTAAAATTTATGGTATGCGTTACGGAATTGAGGGTTTCATGAAAGAAATGCTCATTGACCTTGGTGCGCAGCGTGAGGAAATTGTGGAAGGGCTGAAGAGCACTCCGTCCAGTGCGTTGGGGAGCTGTCGCCATAAACTGCAGGATGAAGATTTTCCGGTTGTGCTTGAGCTTTTCAAAAAGTATGATATTCGCTATTATTTCCTGATTGGCGGAAATGATACGATGGACACGATTCATCGAATCGAAAAGTACTGCCGTGAGCAGGGGTACGAATTGATTGGTGTGGGAATTCCGAAAACGGTTGATAATGACCTTTTCGCTACGGACCATACGCCGGGATTTGGTTCCGCGGCCCGATATGTTGCTCTCTCCGTGATGCAGGCCGGTATGCTGGCTCGCGACATGAATCACGTGGATCAGTTTGTCGTATTCCAGACGGTCGGTCGTTCCGCGGGATGGCTTCCGGCTGCCGCCGCGTGCGCTAAGCGTGCGGAAGATGACGCGCCGCACATTATTTTGTTGCCGGAACGTCCTTTTGAGACGGAGAAGTTCCTTGCGGAAGCGAAGGCGGCATACGATAAATACGGTTGGGTGAGCGTGGTCTGCGGTGAGGGTGTCTGCTTCGCGGATGGTTCGCCGATTAGCGCGACGAGTGTGAATGACCGATTTGGCAACAAGGAATTTGGCGCGATGGGCGGAACGAGTGCCGCGATGGTTCTTCATCAGCTTTTGTCGAAGGAATTCGGCTGGCGCGGTGAATTCCAGGTTACGGAATCTCTTCAGATGAGCGCGGCGGACCGTGCGATGCCGAATGATATTGAGGAAGCGTACGCGTGCGGTGCCCGCGCGGTGGAATTGGCGGTTGGCGGGACGAGCGGCGTCATGGTCACGATTCAGCGTGAATCGAATTCGCCGTATACCTGGTCGCTTGGCACGGCTCCTCTGAAGGATGTCGCTCTGGGAGAAAAACCGATGCCTGACGAATTTATTTGTGAGGATCGAAGTTTTGTTACGGAAGCGTGCCTTGAGTATTTGCGTCCGCTGGTTGGTGAATTGCCGAAGTATGTTCGTTTTGAGGTCTGAGGCAGTTTTGAAAGTCGTTGCCTGAGGCGAAAAGGTTCGTGACGGATTGAGCCGGGCGGTTTGAAATGAGGATATTGCGGGAGAATTTTCTCTCTTGGGTAAGTACCGGATTTCAGACTGCTCGGCTGCCCGTTTGGAAAGGGGTTCTGTTGATCGGAATATGTCTGGATGAAAAGCGTCAGTCGTGGGAAGTTGAGGATTCCAGACTGTTTTCCGGATGAACCAATTGTTTTGGAAGGTACCCATTGGATATTCATTTACTTTTTTTCTTAATAGATTGGTTTGAGAAATGAAGCAGATCGTGAAGACGGTTCCTCCTCAGTCGCTGACAGAGTATCTTCGGAAACATTCGAATCATGGTTGGGAGAAATTCAGCCGTCCGGAACATTTAGCGGTGAAAGGTGAGCTTGGCGAGTATTTGCGCGAGGAACAGGGGTTTTTGTGCTGTTACTGCGAGGAAGAAATTGTTAAGGGAATCTGCCATATTGAACATTTCAAGCCCAAAAGCTTTTTTCCGGAACTTTCTTTGGATTACTTCAATCTTTTCGCGAGCTGTAACGGGTGCGGGCCGAAGGGAGATATGACCTGCGGGATGAAAAAGAGGAATCTTTATTTTCCGTCGCTGCTCAATCCGACCGATCCGACGTGCGAGACACGTTTTTTGTTTACGGCGGATGGACAAATCCTTCCCGTAGATGAAAAAGATGACCAGGGTTGGGAAACGATTGCGCTTTTGGGGTTGAATGTTCCAAAACTGCGGAGGCGCAGAGAGATGGTATGGCAGGAGATTGAGAATCTGCGAAGTATCATGCCCGAGGTGAATTTTCGCCGGTATATTCAGCTCCGGCTTCAAAAAAGTGCCAAAGGAAGATTCTGCGAATTTTGGACGACGGTTAAATATTTCGGAGATGGGTGATTTTTTCGAATTTTCATCCATTATTTCAGTCGGTTTAACTTTGTTGAAAATGGAAAATTTAAATTAACTAAAATCTGACTGGTTCTTATTTTCAGACTGTTGGCGGAAATAAGATTTTCAGGAAACATTTAATGGATAGAGGGAATTCCCCAATGAATCAAAAGTTCTCTTGGCTAAGCGTATTTTTCCTTTTTTTGATGAGTACTGCCGTTCATGCGCAGGAAATCACGGTTTTCGACTCCTCTACGCCGATGGAGAAGATTCGTTCGCTTGACGGCGCGGTCATCGAGCAGTCGGAAGATGGGCTTCTGCTCCAGACACGGGGATCGCAAAGTCAGGGGAAGACGGTTTATCCTGGATTCGCGGTACTTGGCGAGTGGGAATTGAAAGATTTTAATGCCGTCGAGATTGAACTGGTGCATCGGGATTCCCATTCGGTACGTCTGCCGGTCCGGGTGCGTCTTGCCGGAGGCGGAGAAGGGAATCTGGCAGGAGAGAAAGACGCGTTCATTTCCACTGCTGACGCGGAGAAAGGGAAGACGACAGTTTGTCTTGTGCCGATTTCCCGGAAATTATTCGACACGAAGGGGCTGCGCCGAACTCCGTGGGACGGTAATGGTTTGCGAGATACGCTCCAAAGTACGAAGATCACGTCTGTCGGCATCTATATGCCGAAACCGGTTTGGGACTGGAAATGGGGAGTGAAGCGGATCGTCCTCAAAAAAGCGGACCTGGGAAAAGCCGCGGCGCAGAAAACGGGGAAGCCGAAGCCGTTCACGCATCCGACGCCGATGGATTACTATCGGTACTTTGACGCGGACCCGAAGTGGGCCGAGATGACGCCGGAGGAATTTTTCCCGTTCATCGACCGCTACGGACAGTTCAAGCACAAAGAGTGGCCGGGAAAGATCCACTCGGACGCGGAACTTCAAGCGGTTCGTGTTGCGGAAGAAAAGGACCTTGCCGCGCATCCGGGACCTGCGGACTGGGATGAGTTTGGCGGCTGGAGCGCGGGACCGAAACTGGAGGCGACGGGACGATTCCGCGTCGAAAAAATCGACGGAAAATGGTGGATGGTCGATCCGCTCGGTCATCTTTTCTGGTCGCATGGTCCGGTGCGGATTAACGCGTCGAGTGCCGTGACGCCGCTGGACGGACGGAAGCACTATTTCGAGGAACTTCCCGAAAAGGATTCTCCTCTGTCGGAATTTTACTTTACGAACGACGCGGTTTTGAAGGATCTTTACGATGTGCGCGGGATCCGGGAGACGTTTGATTTTTCCAGCGCGAATGCCTGGCGCAAATACGGCGGCGAAGGCTGGCGGGAAAAGTACGCGGAGATGGCGCACCGGCGTTTGAGAAGCTGGGGAATGAATACGATCGCGAACAGTTCAGATGTCCGTATCGCGCTTCAGAACCGAACGCCTTTCTGTGATCGGATCACGATGAAATCACCGTTTCTTGAGGGGGCGGACGATGGTCTTTGGTGGAATTTCCGTGACCCATTTCACCCGGAATTCCGTAAAAATATCCGCGAACAGCTGATCGAACATCAGGCCGAAACGCGGAGTCCGTACTGTTTTGGATTTTTCGTCGATAATGAACTGAACTGGGGCGGACGTACGTCGCTGGCCGAGTGGACGCTGAAATCATCCGCGTCTCAGCCTGCGAAGCAGATTTTTGTTGAGCGGCTTCGGAAAAAGTACGGCACGATCGAAAAACTGAATGAGGCGTGGGGCGGAAAGTACGGTTCGTGGGAGGAAATGCTCGAGCGGAAGGGGATGCCTCCGAAAGGTTCGTCGGAAGATTGCGCGGAGTTTTCCGCCGCGACGGTTCGTGAATACTTCGCGGTCATCAAGGAAGAATTCACGAAAAACGCTCCCGGCACGCTTTACCTCGGCTGCCGTTACTGCGGGACACCGCGCGCGGATTTCCTGAAGATCGCCGCGGAATACTGCGACGTGCTGAGTTTCAATATTTACCGCTTCTCACTGAAGGATTTCCGTCTTCCGGAAGGTATCGACAAACCGGTCCTCGTCAGCGAGTTTCACTTTGGCGCACTGGACCGCGGAATGCTGCACTGGACGCTCATCGGCGTGGAAAATCAGGAAGAACGCGCTCAGGCCTACTTCAATTACGTTGAGTCTGCGTTGAGACACCCGAATTTTGTCGGCGTGCATTGGCATCAGTACTCCGAGCAGGCGACGACCGGCCGATTTGACGGCGAGAATTTCCAGAATGGTTTCGTTGATGTCTGCGACACGCCGTATCCGGAGACGATTGGAAAAATTCGTGAGATCGGTTACCCAATGTACCAGATTCGGCGTGAGAAAAAATGATCGTGAAAGCAGCTTTTTTATTTTGAGAAAACGTGATATTCGGCAGGAGATAAACGTTTCTTGCCGAAATTACGGATGATGGAATTGGATGAATTAAGGATTTTCATTTTCCATGAATGATATTTCTGCCTTTATTTACGCGCTCGTGATTTTTTTATCTGGTTTGGCGTGCAGTTTTTTTTTCAGCGGTTCTGAAATTGGTTTTTACCGAATGTCCCGCGCGAAGGCAGTGCTTGATGGCCTTAGCGGCTGCTGGAGATCTTCATTTCTCATCTGGTTGACGAATCATCCGCCGATATTTATCGCGACAGTTCTTTTGGGGAATAATTTGGCGAATAATTTTGTTTCGTTCGGGTCTGTGCTTCTGGTTCAGATACTTTTCCCTAATTCCTCCGCCGCGTTAATTTCGACTTTGGTCGTGACGCCGATCGTTTTTATTTACGGCGAGCTTCTTCCGAAGAGTATTTTTCTGATGGCTCCAACGCGGCTGATGAAGATATGTTCTCCGCTCCTGAAGTTTTTTGTTTATTTTTTTCTGCCTATTAGTCTTTTTCTCAGCGGGTTGAATAGTTTGATTGCCCGTTTGGTGGGAGAAAAGAATCGTCAGTATCTTCTCCAAATGACCGATACGGAACTCAGTCATGTCTTTGGCGAGGGGAAAAACGCTGGGCTTTGGCGGCCGACACAGCAGTCAATTGCCGAAAAGATTTTTCGATGTCAGTCGTGTTCGTTGGAGGAAATGACTGTTCCTTTGAAAAAATTCCCCTTTATCCATGAAAAAATGTCGCGAGAAGAAATGCTTCAGGCCGCGCGCAGAGCGGGAATGAACTGGATTTTGACGCAGGATACTCCAAGTGCTTCAAAAAAGTACCAGCCTGATGGATTTTATTTTTTTAGCGACCTTCTTCTTACGCCGCCGGAACAGCCGATTCCGGTTCAGAAACTGCTGATTTTGCCGGTCTCAATCTCATTTAATGAAGCGATGGAAGAAATGTTTACGAAAGACGTACCATTCGCGGTTCTCAAAAATATTCGCGGTGAGCTGGTCGGTATTCTTCGGCGTCAGTTGCCGGGATAGAAATACCGCGGTGAATTTTGGTTCCGGTCAGATTTTTATCTTGAAAAGAAAAGGAGCGGCAGGCGTGTTGCCTGCCGCGGAAATGGTTCAATACTTCACGGCCTCAATCTGCTCAATCGCGCGATAATGATGATCCAGGCTGGCGGCAATGGTTGATTTCCATGGCGTCTGCAGAAAACCGCAAAGATGTTCTTTGGAGATATTCTTTTTGCAAAATTCCACAGTTCTTCCGAAGTTCACGTCATTGGCCCAATTGGATCCCGTCGGGACCTGATCAAATCCCGCTTTGTCCAAATCAAGGTAGGTCTGAACGTAAACCGATTTATCCGGCTCAAAACCTTCTCCGTAGTACCAGTTGCTTTGAAGCACATGCTTCGGCATCCGTTTCATGAATTCTTCCTTATGTTTCCAGCAGAAGTCTGACCAGATCCAGGGACGAACATTCTGATTGTCAACCGTTTTGACGAAGAAGAGGAAGTCATGCCACCAAAGTTCACCCTGACGAATCACGACATAATCGTATGTTGCCTGGTGGCCGGCCGTTTCCTCATCGTAACCGAGGTGGAAGAAACGCGGATGGTCAAAAATTTCGCATACTTCTTTAATCAGGTCTTCGCAGACGGAATAGTATTTTTGGGTAGAGACCATTCTGGAGTATTCGCCAAGCCAAGTGTCATGGCAGGCGGAAAAGTTCAGTTTGGGAATCGGTTCCAATCCCATACCGCGTAGACGGGTCAATTCCTTACGGAGCTTTTCAATACTCCATGACCCCTCAATCGCCAGCTCCGGATGACTCTGGTACTGAATCCCTTCACCGAGGTCGATCAGAACCATATTCAGTTTGGCTTCCGCCATGCGATTGGTGACTTTTTCCCAAACGTCATCCTGACAGATCAGTTTGTCTGAACACGGAGTATACGCGCGCGGCGTGTCGCCCCACATATTATGCCCAAGATTGAGCATATTCGCCCAAATCATGTTTCCTTCTTTTTCGGAGGCCGTGACGTAATTGGAAAGTGAGGCTCCAGCTAAAAAAGCAGCGGAGGTCTGCATGAAACTGCGACGGGTAAACATTGGGTTCTCCTTAAATTAAAGAATACGGTTTAAGGAACTTCTCAAAACTCAATTGCCGGAAAAATAGATTTTTTGTTTTCACTCGCGTAACTGAAAGTCCCCTGTCTTCCCAAATCCATGGAACTCGTAACGTCTCGCGGAAATTCAAAACACTTTCATTTTTCTCATCGAAAAAAAGTTTAGGGAAGGTCCCTGTTAAAATTCAGGATCTCTCGATCATTCTTTTATCTTAACGGATTTTTGTTTTTTTCGCAAGGAGTGGGAAAAAATTTTTTGAAAATACTTGGTAAATACTGGAAGAATTTCCAAAAAATCAATTCCGGAAAATGGATAATTCTACTTTGGGACTCTATTCCTGAAAGTCCCGACTATTTCAGAATTCGTGGAATTCGCGATATTTCGCGAAATTTCAAAGCGCGTCACTTTTCGCGCTGAAAAGAACGTGTGAGGAAAACCCACGAAAAAAATTTCAGAAGAAGAAAGAAAATGGTTTTGACTTTCGGGGACGCTGAAAGACTCGCGAGTGAAATTTTTTATTTTTCTCCTTTTTTTTCTCTTCATGTCAAGGTGATTCTTGTTTTTTTTTCACGGCGTGATATAATTCGGAGAAAGATTTATTTTTGGATTTCTTAAACTTTTTTACTAAAATCACGGACATGACTGAAAGACTCAAAACCCCGTTTATTCATGAAGATTTCCTGCTTGAAACGGAAATGGCCCGCGTACTTTATCATGAGTACGCGAAAGGACTGCCGATTATCGACTATCACTGCCATTTACCGCCTGGAGAAGTTGCGGAAAACAAAACATACGAAAATCTTGCCCAAATTTGGCTCTATGGAGATCACTATAAATGGCGGGCCATGAGGAGTAACGGCGTGGCGGAACGTTTCTGCACCGGGGATGCCTCTGACAGAGAAAAGTATGATAAATGGGCTGAAACGGTGCCGTATACGCTGCGGAATCCGCTCTATCATTGGACGCATCTGGAATTGAATCGTCCTTTTGGAATCAATGACAGACTTTTGTCTCCTCAAACGGCCGATTCCATTTGGAGTGATTGTGCCGCGATGCTTTCCGCGCCGGAGTTTTCCGCTCGCGGGATCATGGAACAAATGAATGTTGAGACGGTCTGCACGACGGACGATCCGGTCGATTCTCTCGAATTCCACAAAAAAATCGCGGAAGATAATGCTGCCGGTAAATTTACGCCGCGCGTACTTCCCACTTTTAGGCCTGACAAAGCAATGGCGGTTGATCGGCCTGAGGTCTTTTTCCCGTGGCTGGAACAGCTGGAAAACGTTACCGGGAAAAGTATTCGTGATTTTGACGCGCTGATTGAGGCTCTGCGTGACCGTTACGTTTTCTTTAACGCGTGCGGCTGCCGACTCTCTGATCATGGCTTAGGGCTTTTCCCGCTCTGTGAATTGGATCTGGCAGGCAACCTGAAGCCGGAATTTGAACGCTGCGGCGCAAACAGAATCCTTCAAAAACTGTTCGCGGACCGTACGATTCAGTTGGAACCAGCTGAAGTAAACGCTTTTCAATGGCGTGTCCTTTTTGAATTGGGAAGATTGAATCATGAATTCGGATGGACACAGCAGTTCCATTTCGGCGCCATGCGGAATAATAATACGCGAAAATTCAAAGCTCTCGGACCTGATACCGGGTTTGATTCCATCGGAGACGGGGATGCCGCTTTGGCAATGTCGAGATTTCTCGATGCTTTGGAACGTGAGGATAAACTCACGAAAACCATTCTGTATAATTTGAATCCAATCTATAATCACCTCGTTGGCACGATGTTGGGGAATTTCCAGGACGGAATTACTGCCGGTAAAATCCAATTCGGCTCCGGCTGGTGGTTCCTGGATCAGAAAGACGGAATGGAAACGCAGATGAATGTTCTCTCCGCGCTGGGACTCCTGCGGCGTTTTGTCGGAATGTTGACGGACAGCAGGTCATTTCTCTCCTATACTCGCCACGAGTATTTCCGCAGAATCCTCTGTAATCTTCTGGGAAATGACGTAAAGAAAGGAATCCTTCCTAATGACGTGAAACTTCTCGGAGCGTTAGTGGCGGATGTCAGCTACCGTAATGCGCGCGGATACTTCAACTTCTGATTTTTTCTCGGGAAACGGCTCTGGAACTAAATGTTTCAGGGCCGTTCAGAGGCTAATGGGAAATTACTTTAAGGCTAAACGCGTTTGTGCTGGAAATTTTTATTTCTGAAACGTTTTAATCTCTGAAATCTGGAATAGACATTTTCTCTGTATTTGCTATTTTGCCTGTCTTTTTTTACTGGAAAAAATTTTCAGGAATTTTATTGATATAACCAGAAAAAACCGCAAGTTTTAACAGGAAAGTAGACGATAAAACTGATGTATCCTGAAGAAATTACCATTTGGACAGAAAATAACAGTTTTTGTCCAGGTCAAATATTCAAATATAGAGAGGGAGTCATGTTGAAAACAAGTTTGAAGGGAATGTTTCTCGCTGCCGTTTCGGCAGTTTTGATTACCGCCAGCGGTTGTGCTTTCTGCACGGTTGGTCCTCACCTTGGTCTTCTGTCTGTTCCAGTTCCGGTTTCTCCTTATTTCCAGAATAAGGAAGAAGACAAAGCGGCTGAAGAACGTTATTCTGAAATGAAAATTCTGGATCCGATTCCGGCAGGCCGTCCCCATGTCGCGGAGGATGCTCCGAGTGATGATCAGATTATGCGTAAGTTCCATGAGATCCATAATGTTAGCGGAAACTGGCCGGGACTTTACGAAGTTCAGTATAATGACGTAATTATCGTGAAAGAAAAGGTTCAGGACATCGTTGACCCGGTACGTCATATTCCGCTTGCCGGTCCCTGCCAGCTCCATCATTCGCATTGGGTCTGCAAAGTGTATTATACGGAAGTGGTTCGCAATGGTTGGCCGGTTCCGTATACGGTGAAGAGCGAAGAAAAGATGGAAGTTATCAAAATCGATATGGACCATCTCCACCGCGCAGGAAACGTAGTCTCGGGCGATACCGCCAATAACTGAAAGTCTTAAGACTTACTCTTCTGGCCTGAACCGGGAATGTCAGGTCGGATTCATGAAAAATACCGAAGGGAGGTCCCGGCCAACGGGATTTCCCGGTTCAAATCCCTCTTGAAAACCAACGGTTTTCTTCATGACGCGCCTCTGATCGTTTCCAGAGGCGTTTTATGTTTTAAATGGAATCTTCAAAATAGAGACTAAATATTGGAGGCCAAAACTGGATAATTAAAACACGGAGAATTAGCTATTGAAAAAATATTTCATGAAGGAGCGAATTGTTCAGGTCAAGGGAGAGTAAACAGAATCAATTTTTTCAAAGACTTTACCAAACGCGTCCCTGGAAAATCATGCCGAATCGCCTATTTAAAGAAAAACCGCCAGAAGTTCTGACGGTTCAATTTAATTAGAATTGGAAATCGTTTTATCTCTGGAGGGCTTCAACTACGCGCTTGGTAATTTCGGCGATAAGAGCCTCCTGATCATCCGCTTTTTCCTCCTTAAAGGATGGCGGGTTGAAACCGCGGTGCGCGAGACCAGCCTCTTTCCAGCTGTCGCGGAAAACATCGTTTGAGCACATATCGCAGTCTTTCATCGCGAAACGCGGATCATCGATACCCCACTTCTTTTTCAGGGCAAGCAGCTCTTCTTCCTCTTCTTTCGTGAAATAACCGACATTACCGATTGTTTTGGCCAAAATCAGCATGTGGCAGTAAGCGTCAAGCATTTCCGTGTACCAGTAAGCCTGTTCCGGATTTTCTCCCCAACTCACGGTTCCGTGATTGGCCAGAACGACGACTTTGGTTTTGTGGACAAACTGAAGAACAGTGTCCGCGAATTCCTGACCGCCAGGAATAGCGTATTTCGCAATCGGGACTTCTCCCAGATGAATTTCAATCTCCGGAAGAGCGCATGGCGGAATCGGTTCACGAGCCATGCCAAAGGCAGTCGCGAACGGCGGATGGCAGTGAACTACCGATTTCACTTCCGGACGTTCCTTCATGATCGTCAGATGAAGACGAATTTCACTCGTCGCCTTGCGTTTGCCGGCGAGCTGGTTGCCATTCATGTCCACGATGCACAAATCGTCGGGGGTCATGAAACCTTTGGAAATCATTGTCGGAGTACAGACAACTTCATTTTCACTGATTCGGAAGCTGATGTTTCCGTCATTTCCTGCGGCGTATCCCCGTTTGTACAGACGATCGCCAATCGCGCAGATGTCCTGCTTGACTTGGTAAAGATTCCGCATGGGTCAATTCCTTTAATTAAAAAATGGTAAAATATGTTGAATTTTTGTTTATTGGTAATTCGTAACGCGTCTCATTTTCCGAGGCGGCCAACTTTATGGCAGGAGGTTTTTCAAAGCCTCACGAGGAAAAAACGAACTCTTAAAATGAAACCGCGAATATTCACGATCTGATTTAATCCAGGTAAATTTTGTCCAGGATTAACGCGCAGTAGGCATCCACCGGTTTGTATTCCGGATAAAAAGGATTAACCGCTTCACGTCCCTCGCCAACTCCGACAAACTGCCCTTCCGTCGCGCCTATCGAATCATAAACGACAAACTCCTCACTCGTTATGTCGGAATTTCCCGGATTTTCGTTTAGGGAAAGGTCTTTGATTTTTTCCAGCTCCGCCGCCTGAAGCGGAACCGCCAATTTGAACGCGGCACCCTCCATCGTCGGATGCGCTTTGGACAGAGTGACTGTTCCAATGATTTTTGCCAGTTTCATGAGTCTTTTGAGTGCTGAGGGAATTAAAGGTAAAATAATTCGGCTGCTCGCTGAACGATTTGTCCCGTCAGATAAATGCCGGATTGGGAAGGCTCCACAATAATCGTGTTAATCAAAGGGAAGGTTTTCCATTGATCTGACATACGGTGAGGACTTGAGGCGGAAACGGCAAAGATTTTTTCGTTCCGATTCAGACGGCAAAGGGCTTCGTCAACTTTAGAGGTGAACAGAACACTAAGCGTCTGATTTTTGGCGATGGATTCGCGTACTCCGTCAAAACAGACGAATCCGGAACGGAGGTTGGGGGACCACCCTGCTTTTGACCAGCTGCTGAAAAGGGTTTCTGGGTGGAATTGGGTAAAAAGCGCGTAAATCTCAAGTGAACCGGCACGAAGACGGCCAGAATTTTCCTGCGGCATGTTCGTCTTCAACGACTCGATGGACTCCCGAGAGTAGCGGGCCAGGCGAATATTTTGTTCATCCAGCGCATCCCGGACGGATGGCGTTAAGAGGGCTGTTTGAGGAACGATAAGACGTCTCACGATCTTAGGCAGATGTTCCACGTCGCGAAGTGTCACGACCTGTTTGTCGAGAAGAAGATCTTCTGATTTCAGGCGTTTGTTTTGAGGTACTGCCGTTTCCAAAACTGTTTCCGAAATTGTCTTGGGAGTTTTCGAAACTGAATTCTGTTCTGAAGCCGGTTTGGACGAAACAGCCGAAGAGTCCCTGAGTGAAACCGCGGACGGAAAACGCGCGGTTTGAGAAGGTTCCAATCGTTTTTCAAATGTTTTTCCTTCGGCGAATTTCGGCACAGTCCCGCGATTGCGCCAAACTTCGTTCACGACGGAGCGCACGAGTCTTTCAATGTTTTGGACGTTTGAGGGATTGAATGCCATGGGATAGGAGGCCTTGAGGAAAAACAGGAAATTTTAACGGTTTACTCATCCATAATTCCCGCGACGGACCAGCGCGCAGGGCAATTTTTACTTTGAACCTGCTCAGCAATCAGACTTCCGTCACTCGTAAGGATTACCCGGTCCCCAACTCTGGCTCCTATTTGGGAGTCAAGGCAGAGTTGAGGAAAACCTTCCGGTGAAACTCCATCCAGCATCAACGGCTGGACGATCAGCAGACGCTGACCTGCCAGAGATGGATGGCGAATCGTGGAAATAGCTTTGCCGATGACTTTTGCGGGAAACATAAATTTAATGAAATGAAGTTAAATTAAACGGCTTTTAGCCGATTATTTGCCCAAAATATGAAGGGAATCGACCAACGTGCATCGTCTTGACCGGGTATAAACGAGCGGATTAGTGATTCCTTCGCCCGTCCAGCCGGCAATTGAGTAGGAAGCATAACCTTCACCGCCGTTGCCAAGCCCCGCGACACTTGCGCCGTTTTTGACGTAAATCGTGGTATCCAGAGCTTTTCCCATTTTCGTGAGGTTTTCAATATTTCTTGAGTGCATGATTCCGGTATGATGGAATCCGTGTTCGTATTTGACGGCCAGGGCAATTGCTTCATCGACATCATTCGCGCGGACAAACGGCAGAAACGGAAGCATCTGCTCCACAGGAACAAATGGATTAGTTTCGTCGGTCTCACCATAGAGAAGTTCAACATTTTCCGGAATATTCCATCCCATGAGCTGTCCCATGGCATGCGGAGATTTTCCGAGAAAATCGCGTGACGGGACCGCGTGACGCGCTGCTCCTTCGCCGACGTATGAGATTGCTTTTTCAGTAAAAGCTGCTGTCTGCTCGGGTGAAAGACGATACGCTCCGGCTCGTTCCATGGAATCCATCATTTGGTCAAAGACGCTGTTCACCACGAAAACTTCTTTTTCCGCGAGGCAAAGCAGGTTGTTATCGTACGAGGCACCGTAGATGATGGAACGTGCCGCATGGTCCAGATTGGCCGTTTCATCGACGACGACAGGGGGGTTGCCCGGTCCGGAGACGATGGCGCGTTTTTGCTGACGAAGCGCGACACTGCCGACGGCAGGACCGCCAGTAACGTTGATTAGGGAAACAAGCGGGTGGGCAAAAAGTTTTTCAACGTATTCGACTTTGGGTTCAGTCAGAATCGTCAAGAGATTGTCGATACCGATGGCTTCATAGATTGCCTGATTGAACATTTTAACGCCGAGGCTCGCGATTTTCTTGCCGCCGGGGTGAGGACTGAAGACGATCGTATTGCCGGCCGAGATCATGTTGATCGCGTTACACGTAATTGTCGGCAGAGAATGGGTAACTGGTGAAACGGCCGCGATGACTCCATAGGGGGCGTATTCAATGACAGTCAGACCGTAGTCACCACTGAAACATTCACTGCGAAGGAATTCAATACCGGGAGTAACGCGCCCGACCCCTTGCTGTTTTTCGATTTTGTGATCGAGACGCCCGATTTTGGTTTCTTCCATTTCAAGCGTACCAAATTCCACCGCGTTTGAGTTGGAGACGTTTCGAATGGCGTCAATGGCCAGGCGGCGTTCCGCGATGGATTTCTTCTCCAGCTGTTCAAATGCCGCGCGAGCTGCCTGAACGGCTTCGTCAAGATCGGTGAATTGACCGAAACGACCGACGAAAGAACGCGTCGGGGCTGGCGGATTGGGGGTTCCGCCCATTTGCTGAAGGACTTCGGCGACAATTTTACTGATGGTATTTTCGTTAATATTCATCTTGTTTCTTTCAAATCCTGACATTTGCCGTGCGGTCAGACTGAAACTGACAGTTGGATCGACACTTGCTTTGAATAGTGTTTGATTTTTTGTGATTCCCTTATTGTGTCCGAAATTCGTATTTTTTTCAGACAGAAAACGGGTTTATTTTTGGAAAATGACTTTTCCTCCCATATTTACCGTATCGACGATACCGATAGTAACCGCGTCCGTTGGGATTGGTTTTGTTTCAGGGGTCATTCGAGCGCTTGAGCCTTGGCAAACCATGACGAAGTCCCCTTCACCAGCTCCCAGGGTATCAAGAGTGATGAGGGTTCTGCCAGTTGGGAGAAGTGAATCCTGTGAAGCGGGGTCCACTCGATAGGCTTCCACAATGAGCAGTTTCCAGCCGCGAAGTGAGTCGAGTTTTTGCGTAGCGACGGTTGAGCCGACGATTTTTCCAATAAACATCGTTTAATTCGGTGAAATTCTGGTAAAATTTGGTATGAATCCCAAGGGATGGGACTTAAGAGGAACGGAATCAGGCGTTTTTTAGTGCCTCAACGGTTTGGCGCGCGACGATAATTTCCTCATTTGTCGGGATAACCCGGATTTGGACTTTACTGTTTTCAGCGGAAATGAGAGCCTCATTCGCGCGGCAGGCCTGATTTTTTTCGTGATCAAGGATGATTCCGAATTCCTCCAGGTTACGGCAGATCATTTCTCGAATACGGCATTGATTTTCACCGATGCCGCCGGTGAAAACGATCAGGTCGGCACCGCCGAGTTCAATGAGATATGCTCCGAGGTATCGGCGAATGTCAAAGACATAAACGTCCAAGGCGCGTTTGGCTTTTGGATTTCCCGCGTCCAAAGCCGCCATAATGTCTCGAATATCGGTTCCTATTCCGCCGCTTAATCCGAAGAGGCCTCCCTGAGTGCCGAGCGCGGCAAGTATTTCCTCGCAGGATTTTCCGGTTCGTTTCATCAGATGTGGGAGAAGATAGGGGTCAAAGTCACCCACACGATTATTTTGCGGGAGTCCACCCTGCGGACTTCCTCCCATGCTGGCAGCGCGGCTTTTCCCATTCGCGATAGCGCAAATAGAGCTTGAACCGCCCAGGTGGCATGAAATGATGCGGAGGTCGTTTCGGCCGAGAATTTCGGCTGCGCGAACGGAGATAAATCGATGACTGGCCCCGTGGAATCCGAAACGCCGGATTTGGTATTTTTCGATCCACTCGTCCGGCACGGCATAGAGCCGGTTTGCTTCCGGAATATCGGCATGAAAACCGGTTTCGAAAGCGGCGACGAGCGGGACGTTTGGCAATAAAGTCTGCAGCTGCCTCATTGCCGCGATATACGGCGGATTATGTGCTGGAGCGATGTCAACCATTTCTTCCATCGCTTCGAGAATATCATCCGTTACGATCTGGACGCCGGTGACACGGCCTCCATGAACCGCTTTAAATCCAATTCCAGCGACTTCCGCGGGATCTTTCAGGCAGTCAACTTCGGGAGAGGTGAGTTGGTTCAGGCATTGCTGGACTGCTTCACCATGGTTTGGGACGGGGAGTTCTCTGGAAAATTTTTGCCCATTCACCTCAACCTCAATTGGGCTTGCTGTTTCACCGATTCGTTCAATACGGCCTTTCGCGAGCTGTGTTTCAGTTTCCATATCGTACAGACGGTATTTAAAACTCGTTGAGCCGATATTCGCGACGAGAATTTTCATGAAATTTCTCCCGAATGGAAGGGTGTGAACGGCAAAATTCCTGGCGGATCCATTTTTGTGACGGATCCGCGCAAGATTTACGGAATAGAGAAGTAGTTTTAGTCGATGAATGCTTCCATCAGTCCGGCGGCAGGGCGCGGAATGATGTGGCTGGAAACGAGTTCACCGGTTTGTGAAGCGGCAGCGGCTCCTGCTTCAATAGCGGCGCGGACACTTCCGACATCGCCGCGAACGACGGCCGTGACGAAGGCTCCGCCGATATTGATTTTTTTAAGGATGTCAACATTGGCTGCTTTTGACATGGCATCGCAGGCTTCAATGAGCGCGACCAGACCTTTTGTTTCGATGAATCCAAGAGCGTCTTGCATTTTTTTACCTTTTTGAAATTTAAGTGATGAAATAAATTTTGGAACTGGATTCTGTCTCGTGGTTAAAATTTATTTTTTGGCAGAATCTTTTTTTACGGCGGGAAGGAGTCCGCAGATGTCGTCGGATGGGCGCGGAATTACCTGAACGGCAAGGACTTCACCGACTCTGCTGGCGGCAGCGACACCGGCATCCGTAGCGGCTTTTACGGCAGCCACGTCACCGGTTACGTACGCGGTTACGATACCGGAACCTGGTTTCTCCCAACCGAGGAACTGGACGTTCGCGGATTTCATCATCGCGTCAACGCCTTCCACGAGAGCGACGAAACCCTTTGTTTCGAACATTCCCAAAGCTTCCAATGTTTTTGCCATTGCTTTTTCCTTTGTGTTAAGTTAATGATTAATAAATCGTAATTTCTGAGTGTTTTGAGGGGTATTCTGATTGGGGAGACAGATAAAAACGTCGCAAAAGATTAGCGGTAAAGCTCGATTTTTTCCGCGTGATCAATATCGCAGGCGTTTCCTTCGTCGGTATCGAGATGAACTTCCAGATGAACTCCATTGTCGACACGGACGAGAACATTTTCGAAAGTGGTTTGGCATGATCCGGAGTGAACTCGGAGGTTCATGCGGTCTTTATCTTTTACTCCGTAATACTCAGCTTCCGTTGGGTGCATATGGACATGTCGTTCCGCTCTGATGACCCCGGATTTCAGTTCCACGACACCTTTGGGGCCGACCAGGACACAGCCGGGAGTACCGGCAAGGTCACCAGACTGTCGGACAGGAAGCGGAATGCCGAGCGAGATGCCGTCAGTAAAGGCAAGTTCAACCTGGGACTGCTTTCGCGTTGGTCCGAGAATACGGACGGAAGGAAGCATACGTTTGCGGGGACCGACGACCATAAGGGTTTCTTTCGCGGCGTAAAAACCGGGTTGGTAAAGCTCCTTGTCAACAGTCAGACGGTATCCTTTGCCGAAAAGGGTTTCGACATCGGCGTCACTGAGGTGGATATGCCTTGCGGAAATGCTGACGACCAATTCCGGAGCGGGATTGGGTTCCTTTTTCCCTGGAATTCCCTGGCATTCCAGGACAATTTGGCGGACGATTTGTTCGATGAATACCGGGTCGATATTTGTCTTATTCATGATTTCCAGGCGATTTGATACCGCAACGCGCTGAGTTTCCAAAAAAATAACGTATCAATATCTTTTTTCGGCACACCAGTTCACCTGCTTTACGTGATTTCGAAAGATTGAAAATATTGGAGAAATTTAATAGTTAGAACCGCGGTTTTTGCGGGTTTTTCTGATTTTAGAGACTCTGTTTTGTTTTTTTATTAAATTTTGAATATGTTTTATTCCCTGATTGGGCACGCGTATTTTTAGTATTTAAAATGATTTTGGAATTCTGGAAACTCAGACCGCAAGTAGATCATGGTCTGAGTCCCCAAGATTATTTTCCTGGTGGTAATTGTCCCACAATTCATCCAGACGGCGCAGAGTAGTAGGCAAATCGTAAACTTTGTAGTGCGCAGCGGATTCGTCTTCATGCGGAAATTTCAGTGCCAGATTTTTATCCACCAGTTTCCGCAGAGCGTCATCGACCTCGAAGTCAACGTTGAATCCGAAATTTTTTTCCAGCCAGGCTTCGACTCGAGCGTCAAGTTCCTCCATCGTCAGATTTTCTTTCCGGCAGACATAAAGCATGAAGTATGCCAGGAACGCTTCCTTCACTTCCTGCGTTTCAGCCTGTTCAACCAGCAGATTCACGGCCCCCATGTTGCTTGCGAGACTCTGATGATAAAGACTTTCCGAGTAGGTTTTCAAACACTTCATCCGAGAATTGAAGAAACCGCTGATTGACCTGAAAAATCCCAGGGCGAATGTGGCGAGCATCGGGATCAGGAGAGCCAGTTTAAAACTTGCCGCCAGAATGATCTTCAGGATCGTCGTACCCAGCGCTCCGGAAAAAGAGGCGCCGACTTTGATCTGGTCGCGTATCGGCAGGCAGAGCCGCACTTCCGGTACGACGACTTTCAGATTCTCCACATCAACATCCCGAAAGACCTTAACCAGAACCCGGTTTTCGTGCTCTTTTTTATAGCGAGCCAGAACGAAGATGCGCTTGAATTTGAGGCTTGGGTAATTTTCCTTGAGCAGCCAGAGTGCCTTCCCGGTCTTTTCTTCATGGTGAATCCCGCGGTAGAAGATTCTGAAGAATTCCAGTTTCCGCATATCGACTTTGATGGAAAGGATCCCTGGATAGCGCGCTTCCAGCAGTTCCGCGCACTGTTCCTCCGTCATTTCCCGGAAATTGCACACAGAGAGGAAGTTCTCAACCCCATGGATAAGTTGAGCACGGCATTCTTCTTTATGCGCTTCCGAATATTCCGGAAAATAGCGAACCTCCGTATCGGGGTCAAAGGGCGCGAAAGCATTTTTGAGTTGGAGAAAATCTTTCTGATAGTCCAGATGGTAATGCTCTTCCAGCATCAGGGCGAGAGTACGGAAATGTTCCCGTTCCGTTTCACTCAGCCGTTCATCTTCCAGAACACGGTTCAGGATGTCCATAAAATAAATAGGAATAAAATGTTCCCCAGCCGAAAGCCATTCCAGTTTCGGCAGATTATTTTTATCAACAATCAGCATTTTCTTCAATGTTGATAGAATGGACATTTTGTGAGACTCCTCGTGTTCTGTTTTGGAAATCGAAGATTTACTATTCCCCGATCAGACGTTTCACACTTTCCAGCAGACGATCCATCGGGAATGGTTTTCGAATATAGTCATCCACCCCCAATGTTTCAGCGTAGGCTTTGTGTCGGTTTCCTTCATTGGCGGTAATCATGATGACCCGAATTGGTATCGGCATGGAGCGGCGAAGTTTTTCAAGGACGAGGAAACCGCTTCGTTTAGGCATCATCATGTCGAGAATAATCAGGTTTGGATTTTTCTGTTCCGTCATGATCAGCCCCTGGTTTCCGTCGGCGGCATTGAAGACTTCATAGCCGCGTGATTCGAGGGTCATGCGAACGGATTCAGTGATTTCCGGGTCATCATCAATAATTAGAATTCTTTTGGGCATTTTATTTTCTTCACTCATTTTATTTTCTTCACTCATCGGTAAATTCCGTTTCAGTCGGGTTGGATAAGCCGTGCGTTCAATTCCAGGGAACTGAAGGTTACGATAAAATTTAAGCAGAAGCGCATACGCTGCCATTTTCTTTTGAGACTCAGGAATAAAAATCCTGTTTCTTAACGTATTATAGTCGAAAATGTTCAGAAAGAAAAGGCGGGGTGGGAAATTTCCTGAAAAAATTTGCTCTTCCCTTAAATTAAAATATCGGGTAAAATAGTATATCAGATTGATTTAAGAGGTAAAAAAATGTTGAAAGGCAGTAATTTTACTAAAAAAATTTTTTTACGAAAGATTTTTGTTCATTTGTTTTCACTCGTTTTGATTTTGGTGAGTATCGGAACGGGAAGAGAATGCATTGCTCAAAATCAGGCGAGAGAAGAAAATTTCGTGTTTTCTGAAAAGGGAACCTCCACTGGCGTGGTACTTGATTCTTCCGGCTGGAAAAATATTGTCGAGGAAAACCATTCCGATTCATGGATGAAAGCGGGGCAAGAGGCGGAGAGCAGGGCAGACGGCACGTTTTCAGAGAATATTCCTGCCGATAATTTCTCTTCCCGTGAAACAGTTGACGGAAATTTGCTGTCAGGATCTCGCGAGTCAGCTTCTCAAGGTTTTTCTGAAAATTTCGGTTCGGCTGATTTGAACTCAAGCGTTGGAGCATCCAGTTACGCGAAGTCCGTTTCATATTGTGAATTGGGAGAATCCTCGGTTTCAGCTCCGTGTGTCGTGGCATATGATCAGGAAAATCTTGGCTATCCGTGGAATAAGGGAAATTCATTAGGAAACGCGGAATACTGTGTCCGCGGTCAGGGAGAAGCTTTTCCTCAAGGAGAGGTTAATTTTGGTGGATCCGTTTCTCACGGTTTGGCTGAAGGGCAAGGGTGGGCCGACGGCAATTTCAGTTTATCAGGAGAAAACAATACGGGAGAAAATCTCGTTCCAGGAAGTGTGAAGATAACGGATCATGCTGTCATTGCGGAGGGGGCAGGATTTGCGGGTAGTACTTACGGCGGTATTGGCGATCGTCATGGTGAATATTCAGAAGGATTTGAGTCGGATCCATTTTTGAACGGTTCTTCCGGTCGGTTGGTCGGAAACGGACGCGCGATTGGCGGAGGAGAAGTACTTTATTCTCCGGAGGAGGAGCGTTACCATTACTGGGATCCCCGATTTAAATCGTGTCTTCCCGGTTTTGGACGAGAATTACCGACGTCCAATGAACCTTGGAGCTGGCAGATGCTTCCTGGCGGAACCCTTTATCGGGCGCATTTCGCGAGTAATCGTGAGGGACGTTTGGGGATTCATTTTATTAATGAGGACACGACGGGTCTTGCTTACTGGGATCCGACACTTGGAGGACGAATTAATCTGATTCGGTATGGTACCCGGAGCCGTCTTTATCCAGAGGGGATTCAGTGGGATGTTGAGTGTGGTGCCATTGCCCGATTAACGCTTATGGGAGATCGGGATCTTCATGGGACGGACTATCGGATCGCTTTTCCATTGACATTTAGAAAAGGTCGTTGGGAATTCAAATTTGGCTATTACCACATCAGCTCGCATATGGGAGATGAGTGGATCGTTAAGCACTATGAAGCGACGGGAGAGGTTTACCGAATTAATTATGTTCGTGACTGCCTCATGTGGGGGATTGCGTTCCGGCCGGATGCTAATTGGCGATTTTATGTCGGGGGAGATTACGTTTTTTGGCGAGACTGCGGCGCGAAACCATGGCAGTTTGAGCTTGGGGCGGAATATTCACCGATGATGCTTCCGAATTTTCAGGGGTCACCTTTCCTGGCGCTCCATTTTCGTTGGAGTGAGGACACGGATTTTGAGACGTATTCAGCCCTTGAAGCCGGTTGGCAGTGGAAGACGGTCTATCAGCAGACGATGCGTACGGGACTTTATGCCATGGCGGGTTACGCGGATCAGTATCAGTTTTTTAATCGCTGGGAAAAACAAATAGGTTTTGGATTCTGGTTTGATTTTTAGGCGGAGCTTTTCAGGTATTGGAATTTGGCTTGAGGAGTTTGATTTGGCGATTTTACGAAGAGTGAGAGTCATTCTGGCTGATTAAAGGAAAAAAGAATGAAAGTATTTAGCGTTTTTTTCCTGCCTCAAAATGTTTTCGCAAAAAGTTTTTTGAGAAAATTTTTGTTCTTTGGGATTTTTATTCTTTTGAACAGTTTTCCGGGTGGATTTTCGTGTGATATTTTCTTTTCTTCACCAGTTCTGGCACAAAAGGGAGTGTTTACGCTTAAGATCGTGGATGAAGAGACGAAAAGGCCAATTCCATGCCGAGTTTCGATTCGGAACGAGAAAGGGGTCACGCGGAAGGCAGGTGAACTGCCGTTCTGGTTTGATCATTTCGTGATGCCGGGGAGCGTGTTTTTGGAATGGCCTCTTGGTACGTATCCGATGGAGATTGAACGCGGTTTGGAGTATCTTCCCAGAAAAGGGCATTTTGTTCTGAATCGTTTTGCGGATGATACGAAGACAGAGAGTCTTCGGCGTTTTATTAATCTCTCGGAAAAGGGATGGTGGTCCGGCGATTTAATGGTGACGCGTGAGCTGGAGGATATTGAACTTCTGATGCTGGCGGATGATTTGCATTTTGTTCCCTTGGCGGAATCGAAAGGTAAACGTTTTTCAGAAATCCAGAAGAGAACGGAAGAGAAACGCCGTGAGGCGGAACGAACCCGGTCCGGAAGAACGGAACGCGAAGAGCCGCGTGAGTTTGAGGAGGCGGGCGATACTGAAGCCGCAACGCGAGGAGAATTTTCAGAAAAAGGAGAAAAAGAAAGCGGTTCGAATTCGTCAAGCAAAGCAAATCGCAATAAAACGGATGAAATCTGGTTTGATTCGGATCGCCTTTTCACGATACGGAATTATGTTCTTCGGCACCCCGCCTGCTGTGCGGGAATTTTGAATTTACCGCAGTCTCTTCCGTTTTCAAAACTGAAACTTGAGGAACGGAAAAGCGCGGTGCCGATGCTTTACGCGATTCACCAAAAGTATCCTCAGGTTTGGATTGATGTTCAGGACGCGGACTGCTGGGATCTTCCTTTGATGATTTCATTGGGCATCGTGGACTCTTTTCAGCTTTTGGGGCCGCATATTCTGAAGGATCAGCTTCTTCCTGAAAACACGAACTGGAAACGCATTCCGACAGTTAAGTCAATGGCCAAAATCAACGTAAAGTCCATTCTTGAGAAGGAAAAAACGGAAAGTTCCGTTTCGAATTCCAGCGAGTCCATTGATTATGCTGAGAATTCAGAAGAAGATGATCTTGAAGATCTTCGGCAGGATATTTTTTTGCGTCCTTCCCAATGCGGTTTCATTGAAGACGCGGCCCCGATGAATTATCGTGATGAACGCGGGCGTCAGCAGTGGACAGAAGAAGTTTATTTTCATCTGCTTAATACCGGGCATCGGATTCCTCCCAGTGCCGGCAGCGGGTCGGGAATATCTCCGAACCATGCTGGATCGAATCGGGTTTACGTTTACGTAGATCCGGAAGAGTACGCGGAAAAAGCGGAACGGAGCGGTTTTCAGTATGAAGGGGCGAACGCGGGATTTAATCAGAAAATGTGGTGGGAGTCATTTCGAGCGGGACAATGTGTCGTGACGAACGGTCCATTGCTTCAGCCTTGGGTGGAAGGCTGCGTTCCGGGCGAGGTATTCTCTTTTCCGGAAGGTGAAGGGGATACTGAAAAACTGAATCCGGCCATGACGCTTACGATGCGTCAGAAAGCGCAGTATATTGAGATCATTCGAAACGGTCGTGTCGTGATGTCCGTGCCGTTCCGGAATTATGCCGAATCGGGGCGTTTGCCGCTTCTGGAGATTCCGGAGGGAGGCTGGTTTCTGATTCGCGTTGTCGCGGATAATCCGCAGACTTACTGTTGTGCCATGTCCGCGCCGTACTATGTTGAATTTGGCGGGAAAAAGTGGATTTCTAAAAAATCCGCGCAATTTTTTGTGAATTGGGAGAAAAAAAGAATCGAAATCCTTGAAAAGCGCGGCGCGTTTGAGAATTCAGACGGAAAGAAACTCCGCCAGCTCCATGAATACGCGCTGACGTACTGGGAATCTGTTCTGAAACGCGGAATAGAGTGAAAAAGTAAAAATCGAGAGAGAATACAGAAAGTGAAAGAAGAATCCAATTTTGTTCATCGAAAACTTGAAAATGGTTTAGAGGTTGCCGCGGAGATTCTGCCGTGCGCGAAATCACTTTCAATTGCTTTTTTTGTTCGTTGCGGTTCACGGGATGAGACTCCGGAGGTTTCGGGGATCAGTCATTTTCTTGAGCACATGATTTTTAAAGGAAGCAGTTCCCGTTCCGCGCAGGACGTGAACCGGGAATTTGATTCACTGGGTATCTCGTTTAACGCGGGAACGTCCCTGGAGTCGACGATTTTTTACGCGATGCTTTTGCCGGAATATCTCGAAGAGTGTCTGGCACTTTACGCGGATATTCTTCGCCCAATAATTCGTGAGGATGATTTCGTGTCGGAAAAGGAAGTCATTCTGGAAGAAATTGGAATGTACGAGAATGAACCTCCTTATTGCGTGGATGATCGTTTGCGCCAGAAGTTTTTTAATGGTCACCCGCTTGGTAATCCGGTTCTTGGTTCTTCGCAAAGCGTAAAAAGGCTGAAAAGCAGTCAGCTTCAGAGCTGGATTCAGGAAAAATACGCTCCGAAGAATATTACGCTTTGCGCGTGCGGCAATGTTGATTTTGAGCAACTGGTAATTTTGGCTGAAAAATATTGTGGTCAGTGGGAGAATCCTCCGGAAAAAGAAGGTTTGATTTCTCCAGTATTGAAAACGGCTGAATTTTTGCCGAAACTTGGTTTTGAATCGTTTTCTCAGCGTCAGGCGGCTCGTCAGTACTTTCTTTCATGCGGTCCATTTTGGGCAAAAGGGTATCGGGAACGTCTTGCCTGTCGGCTTATTTCCTCCATCCTTGGCGGGGACGTCAGCAGCAGACTTTATTGGGAGTTTGTTGATTCCGGCAGAGCGGGATACGCGGATTTGGTTTACTCTCAATTTTCCGATGCGGGATATTTCAGTACCAGTCTTGCGTGCGAGCCGGAGGATGCCTCGGAAAACTGGCGCCGTCTGGAGAAAATCTATCGAGGGGCAGAGGATGGAGATATTTCGGAACGAGAACTTTCATTAGCCCAAAACCGAATCGCGACCGCGGTCGTTCTTGATAGTGAAAAAGCGTGGGAACGCATTTTCTCCATGGGGGCAGAGTGGACGAGTGTTCGGGAATATCATTCGGCGGAAGAAGAAGTTGAGACTTTGCGGTCAATTACTTTGGAGGAAATTAACCGCGTATTGGAGAAGAAGCCTTTAACTCAGGCCTTGACATTTTGTTTTGGTCCTAAAAAAATTCGATTTTGAGGGGTTCTCCAAAACGGTTTTTCAGTAAGAAAAATGAGAGAGTTTTGAGTTTTTAGCTGTCATGGATTTCGGATATTTGGAAATAGGCTGGATTCCCGGGAACGCGGAACGAAAGCGGTAATTCTCATTTTCTGGAAATTGGTTTTGGGAAGTTCCTTTCAGTAAATAGTCTGATTAAAGAAAAAGCAGGAGAAAAAAATGGAAAAGGAAAATGTTCAGACGATTCCGCTTCGCAGTGAAGTCGCGGCTGAAGATAAATGGAATGTGGAGTCGCTTTACGCGACGATCGCTGATTGGGAAAAGGATTTTGCCCAGTGGGAGGAGCAGATACCGAAATACGCGGAGTTTCGCGGTAAATTGGGTGACGGGGTAGATTCGGTGAAAAAGTGCCTTGATTTTTGTTTCGCGATGGATCGTCTCGGAGACAAGCTGGGCACTTACGCTTTCCTGCGTGGTTCGGAAGACCGTGGAAACTCAGAAATGATGGCGCTTCAGGGGCGATTTATGAATGTCGTGAGCCGTGCTGGTCAGGAAGAGAGTTTCTTGACGCCTGAACTTCTTGCTCTTCCCGAGGAGACTCTTAACGGTTATCTTGAGGCGCCGCAGCTTGCGGAATATCGTCTGCTGCTTAAAAGAATCGTGGAGGAAAAGCCGCATACGCTTTCAGAATCAGAGGAACGTCTTCTCGCGATGCAGACTGAAATGCTTCAGACCCCCTCAAACGCCTTTGATCAGCTGGTGGATGTTGACATGAAGTTTGGGATGATGACCGGGCATCACGGTGAAACGCTTGAACTTAGTCACGCCTCGTTTTCCTCTTTACTTCGCGGAGCGAACCGGGACGTTCGCCGGCAGGCGTTTACGCAGTATTACGAACAGTTTGAGGCGCATAAAAATACTCTGGCGGCGATTTACGCGGGGAATGTTCACCAGGATATTTTCAGTGCCAGGGCGAGAAATTTCGCGTCGGCCAGGGAAGCCGCGCTTTTTGACGAGCGGATTCCGACGGAAGTCTACGATAATTTGATTGAAACGGTTCATCAGTATCTTCCGAAACTTTACGAGTATTTTGAGCTTCGCCGAAGGATCATGGGGATCGACGAAATCCATATGTTTGATACTTACGCGCCGATGTTTCAGGACGCGGAGGTCAATATTCCGTGGGATAAGGGAGTTGAAATGGTGCTGGCAGCCGTTAAACCGCTTGGGGCTGAATACTGCGATGCCCTGAGGAAGGGAATGACGGAAGACAGATGGTGCGACCGGTATGAAAATCGAGGTAAAGACAGCGGAGCGTTCAGCGGCGGCTGCTATGATTCATTTCCGTTTGTTCTCATGAATTACCGCGCGGATTCCCTTGATTCCGTTTTCACGCTGGCCCATGAGTGCGGGCACTCTATGCATTCGTGGTTTTCGAGAAAAAATCAGCCTTATCTCTACGGGGACTACAAAATTTTTGTCGCGGAAGTTGCCAGTACGTTCAATGAAGAACTTTTGCTTCATCATCTTCTCGAAACGCAAACGGATAAGCGTCAGCGTTTAAATCTTATCAATAAAGCGATTGATGATATTCGGGCTACGATTTTCCGTCAGACAATGTTCGCAGAATTTGAACGTGAGGTTCACGCGGCCGCGGAGGCAGGTGAACCAATGACACTTGATTTTTTCCTGGGAACGTATCGGAAGCTGCTTGAGCTTTATTTTGGTCCGAAATTTGCTCTTGACGAATGTCTTTCTCTTGAAGGCTTAAGAATTCCGCATTTTTATCGAGCGTTTTACGTCTATAAATACTCGATTGGCCTTTCAGCCGCGATAGCTCTTTCCCGCCGGGTTCTTAAGGGAGGAGAAAAAGAACTTTCCGATTATCTTGGTTTTCTTTCAGGAGGAAGTTCAAAGGAACCGCTTGATCTTCTGCTTGGGGCCGGCGTTGACATGCGTCAGCCCGCTCCGATTGTCGCCGCACTGGATGTTTTCAGCGGGATGGTCGATACTCTGAAGGAGATGACTGATTAAGAAATTCATTCAGTTTGGGGCCAGTGGCCCGGGCAGAATTAGGGAACTTCCCAAAATTATTCGTTTTTGGAATTAATTTTGGAGAAGTTCCCTAAACTCATTTTAGCAGTTTTTAAGTGAAAAATCAAGGGTGTCCTGGCTATTTTGAAGGTTCTGTTTCAGGACGGCATCAATCTTTTGAAGAGTGGCTCAATTTCTTTTATTAATTGACCTTGCGTAAATTGCGGATTTTGAGTATTCTTGAACTGGAAAACAAAATCCCAAGGTTCTGAAGCACGTGATCCGAGCGTAATTTCATGAAGAAAATCGGAACGGATGAAATTTAAGGAAAGAAAATAATATGTCGGATTCCTCCATTTTAATTGAAGCCGTTGGACTTTCCAAATACTACGGTCAGTTTACCGCGATTGAAGATATTTCCTTTCAGATTCACCGTGGTGAAGTCGTGGCGTTTTTGGGACCGAATGGAGCGGGAAAGAGTACTACGATGAAAATCTTGACCGGGTATCTCGCTCCGAGCAGCGGAACTGCCCGAATTGCGGGGTTCGACATGAATACGGAACGAATCTCCGGAGCCAGGCACTTAGGGTATCTTCCGGAAAATGGACCGCTTTATCCGGATATGACACCGAAAAGCTTGCTTGAGTTTTTCGCGTCAGCCCGCGGAATGACACCGAAATGCCGAAAACAGCGGATGGAATGGGTCATTGAGATGTGCCGGCTGGAGTCTGTTTATGGCAAACCGATCGGAAAACTTTCCAGAGGTTTCAGGCAGCGAGTCGGAATGGCGCAGGTTCTGCTTCATGATCCGGATGTTTTGATTCTTGATGAACCAACCTCAGGTCTGGATCCGATTCAGATTCACGAAGTGAGAAAAACCATTCGCGCTTTGAGTGAAACGAAAACAATTCTCCTTTCGACGCATATTCTCCAGGAGGTCGAAGCCATGACCAGCCGAATTTTGTTCATATCCGAAGGCCGGCTTCAGTATGACGGAAGCGTTACGGAGTTTTTGAAAGAGGGTTTGACGATGGAAGAACATTTTTGCGCGTTAGGCGGAAAAGAACTCCGAGGCGGCAGTGAAATGTGAGCCGAGGCGAGCCATGAAGGTTCCGAATAGAAAGTTTTTAGGTGGATAACCGGTACGTGATGAAATTTTACGTCATGAAAATCAACGCGTATTCACGTCGCGAAATACGTTGTTGACACGATTTTTCCATTTTGTGATTGAGCGAAATGGCATCGGTATTGGATATTTTGAGGCCCGTGAAGTTTCCTGAATTTTGGAAAATCCTTTTACGTTAAGAAAAAAGATGAATCGATACGCGATCCAGGCGATTTTTGCCCGAAACTTTTTCAGTTATTTTGCGAATCCGACAGGATACGTTTTTCTGTGTGTATTCGTCCTCCTAAGCACTATCGCGGCTTTCTGGAGTAATGCTTTTTTTGTTAATAATCTGGCGAATCTGGATCAGCTGACTCCTTTTTTTCCTTTCATTATGCTGGTTTTTGCTCCGGCGATTACGATGAACAGCTGGGCAGAGGAACGACGGCAGGGGACGGATGAGCTTCTGCTGACGCTTCCCGCGAATGACCTTGAAGTAGTTACCGGGAAATATCTCGCGTGTCTCGCGATTTATTCATGTTCACTGTTTTTCTCGGCGATTTGCAATTTGATTGTTTTGGAAACACTCGGTCATCCGGATTTTGGACTTTTCTTCTCAACCTATGTCGGATTTTGGTTCGTGGGGGTTGCGATGCTTGCCATTGGGATGGTAGCCTCATTTTTCACCAGTCAGGTGACGATGGGTTACGTTTGGGGAGTTCTGCTTAACGCGCCGTTTGTTTTTTCCGCTTGCGGAGACGTCATTCTTCCCGGTCGTTTGGCTTCCGGGATGAGTTTTTGGAGTTTTGAAGCGCGTTATGCTTCGTTTTGCAAAGGGGAAATTTCGTGTGCTTCCGCCTTTTATTTCGCGTCGATTGCTCTTGTCATGCTTTACCTCTGCATGATTCTTATCGGACGCCGGCACTGGTTCAGCGGAATTTCGGGCTGGAAACGGACTGGACATTTTGTTTTACGTGCGATATTTCTGACCGTGATCGTCTCTTCCTTGACAATACTTTTTAACCGATTTGACATTCAAAAAGATTTTACGGCTGAAAAAATCAATTCGCTTTGTCCAGAAACGATTCAGCTTTTGAAAGAATTTCAGCCGGAATATCCGGTGGAAATTCATGCCTGGCTTAGTCCGCAGATACCTGGGGAATTCGCGCAGGTGAAACGGAATCTTGAATCGACTCTCCATCAGTTTGAAACGTACGCGCCTGGAAAGGTTCGCGTCCATATTCACGCCTTGGAACGTTTTACTGATGAAGCGTTGATGGTGGAGAAGAATTTTGGGATTATCCCGAATGATGTGAATGTTCAGGTTCGCGGGACACTGGAAAAAACGAGTGTTTACCTTGGAGCGGCAATGACTTGCGGTTTGAATCAGGAAGTGATACCGTTTTTTTCGCGCGGTCTTCCGGTTGAATATGAGCTGATCCGGTCTCTTCTGATGGTTTCAACTCACCAGCGTAAACGCCTTGGAGTGCTTCAAACGGATGCGAATCTGCTCGGAATGTTTGATGGGATGCCAATGATTGGTATTGATCGTGCCACGATTGACAGTTCCGTCAGCCCGATTATCGCTGAGCTTCGGAAATCGTATGAAATTGTTCCATTAAATCCATCTTATCCGTTGGATTCTGAATCGGTAGACGTGATTCTGGCAGTTCAGCCCTCAACGCTTGAGCCGTTTCAGATGGAAAATTTCATTAAAGTTTTGAAAACCGGAGTTCCGACGGCGATTTTTGAGGATCCGCTTCCGCTCTGCAGTCAGTTTACGCCGACATGCGAAGAGCGCCGCCTTTCACGGAATCCGATGGACGCGATGTCAATGATGACAGGTAATCTGCCTAAAGCGGACCGGGAAACGCTTTGGAAAATACTTGGAGTTCGATTTTTTGAACAGGAAATTGTCGCGCAGAAATATCGTCCCATTCCACGTTTTTCGCGCAGCCCCCATCCATTTCTTTTTGTGGATGAAAATGAACTGAACCGTCATCCATTTGCGAAGAAGAATCCGGTCACAAATGGTTTGCGCCGAATGGTTCTGCTTTATTCCGGGCATTTTGAGCCGGCAGCCGCCTCAGAACTTCTTTTTACTCCGCTGATTCAGGCAAGTTCTCATTCCGGAGTCATTGCTTACCGCAATCTTTTTAAAAATCCGGAATTGGGTTTTTTGCCGCAGAATCTGAATACTGAAACTGATTTTGAGGTGACTTCCCAGCCGTATGTTCTTTCCGCGGAAATTCGGTCGAATCGTCCGGAAAAGAAAGGTCTTCACGTTATCCTCACGGCGGATACGGATCTCTTTTTTGAGGGATTTGTGGAAATGCGTTCGGCAGGCGGAATGGGAAGTGACTATGATTTTGACAATGTGAATTTTGTGCTGAATGTCATGGAACGACTTGGAGGGGAAGATCGTTTTTACGCGATTCGAAAACATCAGCCGATTCATCGGAAACTGGAAGCGATTGAGCAGTATCGAAATCGTTTTCAACACGATTTTGACGCTCGCGAAAAGGAATTGACAGGGAAAATTCAGGAGCGTCAGAAAGAGTTGGAAAACTCACTGAATGAAAAGATCGCCAAACTCAATGAGCAAATTCAAACGGGAGAGATTTCCAGGCAGGAAGCAGAGGAAAATCGGGAATGGCTTTTGAGTGTTGGTCAAACAGAAATGCAGAAAACCATTTCACGCCTCACGACGAATATTCAAAAAGAGGTGGAACTGATGGAAAAGGATTACCAGACGCGAATTTTGGAGATCCAAAATCAGCGAAAACTTCTGGCGGTTCTTCTGCCTCCGATTTTGCCGCTGATTATCGCGCTTCTGGTTTTTGTTTATCGGAAGCGGATGGAACATATGGGAGTTTCCGCAAGCCGTATGAAGCGTAAAAGCTGAACACGGAACGAACGGAATTTGAAAACAGTTTTCTGACCCCAATTGAATAAAATTAAATTGAAAAATCATGAATGGTTCCCCGAAAACGAATGACACGCTGAAGACTTTTGTCTTTCTCCTCATTGCGCTTTTGACGTTGATTCCGGCTATTTATCTTTCTCTTCCGGAGAAGGACACTTTTTCCGCCGATCAGATGGTGGAACAGATCCTTTTTCCAGAGCTGAAAGGGGTGCTGGATATTTCAGCGCTTTCTATCTGCCAGGCAGAGAAAAACGGGCAGCTCCAAAGACTTGAGATTAAAAAAGTAAATGGCCAGTGGATTCTTTCCTCTTTCAGCGGATATCCGGCAAACGCGCAGAATCGAATGGTGGAAGTCGTTTCCGCTCTTACTGATCTTCATGTTCTTCGTGTCGTTGGTGAGGATGCCGCGGTCAGACTGCAATGCGGAGTCATGGATCCGGAGGACAGCCAAAATTCAGAACCAGAAGAGCGCGGAAAACGGATCGTCATTCGAAATCAGAAAGACCAGATCCTGCTGGACATGATTCTCGGTCGTGAGGTGGAGGCGGGAAGCGGAAAGTACTATGTGCGCCGTTCCGGCCAGAATCCTGTTTACGTCGTGGAGATGGATCCATCCAGGATTTCCGCGCGTTTTATTGACTGGATAGAGACCGACCTGCTGAAAGTTCAGCCTTCGGACATCGCCAGTCTTTACGCGCTGGATTGCTCGCTTGATTTACGATCGGAAGGGGAATCTCCCGCGTTTAGTCATCGCGGACAGTTTATGCTGGCACAGCATTATCTTGAGGATCCGGATTGGACTGTCGCTTTTAATCAGAGAATGTTCGGAAATGGTCTGCGTGATGTTGGGGTTCCTTCAGGAAAAACTCTTGATCTGGATTTTCTTCGTCATGTCAGTCAAGCTTTGTCCGACATGAGAATCAGCAGTGTTCAGCGTAAACCTTCAGGAATTCTTGAAGCGTTCCATCACCCGGAAAATATTGAGTTGACGGAAGATCAGAATCGTCTGCTCCAGAAATGCGGTTTTTGCGTGTTGCCGATGAATCTCGGAAATGGTCCCGTCAACGCACTGTTTTCATCGGATGGTCAGGTTCATGTTTACTCAAAGAATGGAATTGTTTACCGACTCTTTTTTGGCGGAATCGCGGGTCAGGAAGCACTGGAAAGTTTTGAGGAAATTGGAGAACGAAAGTTCTACCGTTATCTGGTTCTTACTGCGGATCTTTATCCGCAAGGAATTGGGCAGCCGAATCTGATGGAACTTCCTCCCAAACCTGCGGATGATGCGGATGAGGCCGCCAAAATCCAGTATCAGAGTCTTTTGGAGATGAACACTCAGGAACAGAGAATTTACGAAGAGAAGTTGGCGGACGCGAAAAAAAGAGTAGACGAAATGAACGCGCTTTTTGCCGAATGGTTTTTCATTATTCCGGATGATGTTTACCGGGAAATTCATCTCACAAGTGAAAATGTCTTCATTTCTTTGGAGGAAGCGGAGAAGCGGAGGGCGGAACTGGATAAAGAAAAGAATGCGGAAAAAGAAGAACATTCCGCGGAAGAATGTTCTGATCCGAACTGTCCGGAGCATCACGCGCATTCCGCGGAAGAAGAGGGAACGGAAAGTGGAGAGCAGCCCGTTTCTCCTGAAACGTCAGTTTCAACCGAAACTCCGACCTCGCCAAAAGATTCTGAGTCGTCGGAAATTTTGGAGTCTTCGACTCCTTCTGAAAATTCGGAGGCGGAAAAAGTTTCCGAGGTAATTTCTCCTTTTGATGCGGTTTCAGAACCAGATTCCAGGCAGCCATGACGCACGATGTCCTGATTGCGTTCGGAGCAAATCTTGGTGATGGAGAGAGCGTTTTTGGAGAGGTGAAAAAACGTTTGGAGAGAGATTTTGTTCAGGTTCGCGGCGCGTCACTGCTTCGGACGAGGGCGGTGACATTGGCGAAATTGAACGAAGATGAGCCGGACTATTGGAATTCTGTTTTTCGGCTGCGTGTTTCAGAAACCTGGACGCCGACACGATTTTTGGAATATCTTTTGAATTTGGAAAGAGAATTTGGAAGAATCCGGAAAGGGAAACCGCATTGGTCATCAAGGCCGCTGGATCTTGATCTTTTGCTTTGGGATTCCCTTTTTTGGGATGAGGCGCCGAGGCTGATTTTACCGCATCCGATGATGGCATGGCGGGATTTTGTTTTGGAACCGGCGTGTGACATCGCGTCAGAATGGATTCATCCAGTGACGCATTCAACTCTCGGAGAAATGTTTCAGGCATTGAAAACGAATTCTCCTCATTTGGTTCCATTGGTTTGGGAAAGTCCTTCTCCCGTTCCGCCCTGGCTTTTGGAAGAAGCGGGAAAGTCGCATCGGTCAATTCTGGCTTATCGATGGATTTGTCGGAATGAGGATTCGAAAGATATTTTCAGGCAGGTAGTTGAATTGGTGACGAAAGCACCAGCAGAAGAAAACAGGAAATCAGAAACTGCCCCGGATTGTCTTTAAGAGAAAATTTGGTATAATTAGCACGCGATTTTTTCCGTCAATTATTTTTACTGTTATTTTTCAATATTTAAATTTTTGAAAGCGAAAACTGAGAACATGAAACCAAAAGTTGTGCGAGAGTGTGCTGAACTTCACTCACTCGTTAAATCCCTTCATCGTCAGGGACTGCGTATTGGTTTGGTGCCCACGATGGGAGCACTTCATGCCGGGCACATTTCACTCGTGAAAGAGTCTCTGAAAAATTCAGATTGGACTATCGTTTCCATTTTCGTCAATCCGACTCAATTTGCGCCAGGCGAGGATTTTGAGAAATATCCGCGCACACTGGAAAGTGATCTGGCACTTCTTGAGGCGGAGAATGAAAAAGAAAATATTATCGTTTTCACGCCGTCCGCAGACGAAATGTATCCGAAAAACTTTTATTCGTATGTTGATGTTGCCGGGGTGGCGCAGCCATTGGAAGGGGCGTTTCGTCCCACTCATTTTCGAGGAGTCGCGACGGTCGTGCTGAAGCTCTTCAACATGACGCGGGCTGATGTTGCTTTTTTTGGCCAGAAAGATTTCCAGCAGGTTCAGGTCATTCGACAGTTTGTGCGGGATCTGAATGTTCCAATTGAGATTCGGATGAGTCCGATCAAGCGTGAAGAAGACGGATTGGCGATGAGTTCACGAAATCGTTATCTTTCATCGGAAGCGCGTCAGCGCGCGCTTTGTCTTTCTGACAGTTTGAATCGGGCAAAAGAAATGATTCTCTCTCAAAATTGCCGGAGCCGTTCGGCGGTGGAGGCGGAGATTCGGAAAATTCTTGAGCATCCGAAGCACAGCATTGATTACGCGGTGATCGTTGATCCGGAAACGCTTTTGCCGCGGCCTGGAGATGAGATCGTGCTTCCTGTCGCGATTTTACTGGCGGTTCGCGTGGATGATACGCGGCTTATCGATAATTTGGTAATCGACTAGATTATTTTTGTTTTTTTCCGAAACAGCGTGACGTTTCAGGCGTCACATTTTCCAAATTGAAGATTTCGGAGCTTTTCAGATCGAACCAGGAGCAGATACGCGATGCATCCAACACTTTTTTTTATTCCGTACCAGATTTTCGGGGTACCGGTCTTTGGGCTTGGGATTCTTTTTGTGGTTTGGCTTCTGGCTTTATGCGCAGGCTGTTTTTTCTATTGGAGGTCGGCGGAAAAAAAGTCATGGAGTGAATTAATTCAGACATTTCTGTTGATGCTTGCCGTAGGATGTGTCCTTTGCTGGGGACTTCCTAAAGCAGGCTGCGCTGCCGGAATTCCTGTTCGCGCTTACGGAACCATGATGCTTTTAGGGATTCTTCTCGCGACAGGGCTGGCGGTTTGGCGTGCGCCGCGTTTTGGTTTCAGGGGAGAGAATATTCTGGAGATTTTACTTTGTCTTTGCGTGCCGGGAATCCTGGGAGCGAGAATTTTTTACGTTATTGAGTATTGGGAAGCCTTTCGAGCGCCAACGATTGGGGAAACGTTTCGACGAATTATTGACATTCCCGGAGGCGGTTTGGTCGTTTACGGATCACTCATTGGAGGAATCATTGGAGCGGTTACTTATCTTTTGATCAAACGCCTTTCCATTCGGAGAATGATGGATCTGCTGGCACCGTCTCTTCTTTTGGGGCTGGCGCTGGGGCGAATTGGCTGTTTTCTTAATGGCTGCTGTTTCGGCGGAGTATGCGATGCGTCTCATGAACATTGGGGGGTTCATTTTCCGGCTGGTAGCCCGCCTTTTGAAAGGCAGTTTGAGGAAAATGTTTTGGAATATGATTTGGACGGCACTTACTATGGACTGCGTTTCGCGGGCGATCCGCTGCCTTCCGCTCCGGCACCGGTATTCGTTGCGGAGGTAATACCCGGAAGTATCGCGCAGAAAGCGGGAGTAATGCCGGGAGACTATATTTTGAGACTTAACGGAAGGGAATTCTTTTCAAGAGGAGAGGTCATTAAGGCGTTGGTCAGAGAAACCAGGCAGGAAGGAATGGCAGTGCTGGAAGTTTCCAGACTGGAGGGAACGGTCACCTGCTCATGGGTAACCACCGCGAATGCCGGACCGGTCAGTCTTTCCGTTTATCCCACTCAAATTTATTCGTCTGTCAACGCGTTCTGTCTGTGCGGGATTCTGCTGCTTTGGTCATGGTTCCGCAAGAACCCGAAGGGAATCGGCATGAAACTGGACGGAGAGGTTTTTGCTCTGTTCCTGACGCTTTATCCGATAAGCCGTTTTATTCTTGAAATGATTCGTACTGACGAAGCGGACGCGTTCGGAACGGGCCTGAGTATTTCTCAAAATGTTTCGCTTATTCTTCTTTTGACCGCGGTTTGTTTTTGGATTCTCCTTTTGATAGCGGGAAAGAAGCGGAAAATGAATTCAGATCCGCCAGTTGGCTGATCCGTTTCCGGATGGCGTTCAGGGAATTATCTTCTCCAGGATAATTCCCTGATTTTATTTTCGGCTGATCTTTTTTTCGAATTTTATTTCGGATTGTTTCTTTGCGGCTTTAAATCGATTTCACGTGGAGTAAAGCCATTTTCCGCTCAGGATTGCCATGAGGAAAAGTGAGAGGATGACCAGCGCGCACGGAAGTCCTCCAACCAGCAGCGTGAGGGCCGCGTCAATTAAAAAAACCGTGAAAAGTGCCTGCTTCACGACTTGGCGAGTTCGATATGGTCCTGAAAAATACGCGGTGACCGCGCGAAAGGAAAGAAATAAAGCCAAAAAAGTAAAAAGGATCAGCCAGCGCCATTCCTGTGCCTGAAAAAGAGGGATGATGCTTTCCGGATTCCACGCGCGCATTTGAGCAGGAAAACGGACCAGCATGGCCAATCCTCCGGCTAAAAAAAGAACGGAAAAGAGCATCATGCCAGGATTTGGTCGTTGGATTCCGGCTTCAGGTGCGTCTTCCGTTTCACAGCGCGCGTAAAATGTGACTCCCGTAATGAAGATGGTCAGTGCTATTGGATAAAGGAGCAGTGGAGAGGAAAAAAGGGTATTCGGCGGCCAAAACGCGAAGAAAACCAAAAGGTTCAGACCACGGCAAAAACCCATCAAATATGGTCCAAGCGGCGTATTTTTGAGTTTCGCGTCGTAAAGCAGAATGCAGAGCAACAGCAGCGCGGAAACCGCGGCGGGCAGGAAACCGGCCGGTGTGAACATCGCGGGAATTGACGTCAGAAGAAAACCGCCGGTGAGAAGTAAACAGCCAGTCTTGCGCGCGGTTTTTTCACTGATCCTCCCGGAAGGGAGAGGGCGTTCGGGACGCAGGATGGAATCTTCTTTTAAGTCGAAGACATCATTCAGGATCATCCCTCCCCAGTAAAGAAATACCGAGCCGACTCCCGCGAGACCAAAGGCCGTCCAGGAGGATGAGGGAAATTCTTTCAGAAGAAAAAACGTGAAAAAGGATACGGTTAGAAAATCGGCCAATATCGTGAACACGTTGGGAAAACGGACGAGCTGTAGCCAGGCGAAAAGATTTTTCATGAGCAAGCCTCGAAAAGCTGGTTAAAAAAGGAAAGCACCCCGTCGGAATTTTGCGCGGGGTACCCGTTAAATGGGGATTATTTTTCAAGTCCCATCTTACCCGCGGGGAGAATCTGATATTGAGGAACCGCTTTTTTGATTTCAGCCTGAAGTTTGCTGAAACGGTTTGATTCCAAATCAGAAAGGTCGAATTTCTCTTCCCGGAATGCCGCGCGGACTGTGCCGTCCGGATTCAGGGGGAAAAGCTCCTGCTGGGATGACGTCCAGTTAAATACGTGATTTTCCGTGAAATCAATCCGGTGTAGGGAGGTGTCGCGCGCGCTGTTATGCATTTGAAGCCACTGTTTGCTGCCGATTGACACATTATTTCGAACCGAATTGTGAAGCGGAAGTTTGGGATCATCTTCCATCACATTTTGGATAAACGGATACCGTTCCTTCCATGGTGACTGGTCGAATTGGACGTCTCGAAGTTTCTGAAGCAGATCCCAGCCGTTTTTGAACCCTTCTCCGGGTTTGGCGCGCCGCAGCCCGCGGTCGTCAAAGTGAACGGACGCGGTACATTCGATAAACAGATTATTTAAAATCTTATTGTACCGGCCGCCGCCGACGAACGCCGCCCAGCCCGCGCGGTAAAAAATGTTATTCTGGACAGTATCTCCGCTGTCGCAGTCATCCAGGTAAACGCCCATGACCATGATGCTTTCCTTGAGCGGTTCGTAATTGGGAGAAAGACCTTGAGCTTTCTGCCAGTCTACTCCGGCCTGGCCAAAATGATGGAAGTAATTGAACTGAATGACGTTCCCCAGCGATCCCCAGTCGCGCCCCGTGTACATTCCGCCGCCGTCACCGCTTTCCATCATCGCGCTGTGGACTTCATTGAATTCAAAAAGATGCTCATTCCCTCCGTAGTTGATGCAGATATAGGGTGAATCGTGCAGCAGATTGTGCGCGATATAGCATCCGCAGCCGCCAAAGTACAGACAGTTACCTCCCGTTCGCTGAAGACGTCCGGAGTGATGAATGTGGCAATTGGTCACGAAATTTTCGCATTTTACCAGTTTGGAGCGATTTCCGCCGCTCACGGAAACGCATCCGCGTCCGGCGTTAAAGACTTCTGAATGACTCAGACCGTTACGAAAACCGCCGCCGATATGCACGCCGTCGTTTGTTGTGTTGAAAACACGGACTTTCGTAATGAGAGAGTCTTCGCATTCCCTCAGCGCAAGCGCGGGACCAAGGGAGTATTTCGCTTCAATTCCTTCCAGAATAAAGTGTTTGGCTTTCCGTACTTCGAGCATGGTATTTTTCTGGACGGCAAGGAACACTTGCGAAAGATCATCATCCGGCGGATAGAAATAAAGAATATTCTTTTCGTTATCAATATACCATTCTCCCGGGGCGTCAAGCTCCTCAAGAAGATTGAACGCGAAATAACGTCGTTTCGCGGTGTGCCACGCACTGTGATTACCCACGCCGTAGCGCGAGTTTTCCAGTGTCGTGAACTGCTTTTTCTCCTTGTCGATCGCGCTGAGTTTAAGCGTCTCCGCAAACCAGTCGTGGCACCAGAATCCCGTAAGCCAGATTCCTTTGGATACGTCCCAGCGGGCCGGTTCTGATTCGGAATACTCAAAAACCGCGGGACGAACCCCAAATTCCCATTCGTCTTTCGTGCGGTCTACCGGGGCAACTCCGCGGTCAATTACTTTGGGAATCTCAAGCCACCCCGTGTTGGGGAAACGCGCGATCTGCATCGCTTTCTCACGTGAAAAAAGCTCGACCGAAGGCCACGTCTGGAATTTAACCGGAAGAGGATCAATTTTACTGATGCCCGCTGTCGAAAGATCAAATTCCCATACTTTCTCTTTCACCGAATCCTTCAGGCGTGAGAGAACTGAAGGATCGCTGACTTTACGGAAACCTTCCGATTTCAGATGGCTGCCGCCGATGAAAAGCGCTCCGTCACGAGACGCGCGGTAAACCATCGGGGAGGCTGAGTTCAGACCGGAATCCTCCTCGCTGAAACGAAGGTTTGCTTCCGGATACGAAAAAATCCCTGTCAGCTCCACGACATACCCTTTTTCAGGATATGGTGTCGTTTGGCGAAGTTCGCGAATCGTGTCACGGGCTTTTTCTACTGTCGCCCACGGAGACGATTGGCTGCCATTGCCTGACATATCGTCCCCTCGCGAGGAGTTGACATAAAAAATTTGCTGGGAAAAAACGGAGCCTGACAAGAGGGCGACTCCTGAAAGAAAAAGAAATATTCTCGAAATTATTTTTCGCGCGCGGAGGGAAGTGTTTCTCATGGGAAAATTCCTTTTGTTGGGGGAAGGGGAAATTTATCCGACAATTTCATTTTACCAGAAATTCAAATTTCATTCAACCACCACCAAAAGATTTTGCCGCATGAAAAACCAAAAAATGAGAAGATGGGATAAATAACGAGACTTTTCTGGTTATATCAAAAAATAAAAATAAAAAAACTTTTCTGGTTATTTAAGATTTGAGGGGTGGCTGGACGATAAGAATGAAAGAGAACCTTTTTAGGGTGAGGAATATTCCGTTTTCATCCTGGAAGAAAACTCTTATGTTTAATTGACTTCCCCATTAAGCTCAATTAGGACAAGGTATCATGAAACGAACAACATTCCAAAAACTTTCCGCGCGCTTCTGCGTGAGTGCGTTCCTGCTTGGGATAATTCTCCCAATGGCGGGATGCAATCCTCAGATGCCGCTTTACCTCGGAAAGCACAACGAGCCGCTTCCGGTCGATCCTTACCTCGACATGGCGACTCAGATCGAGTATCCGGACACCGAAACGGAAACAATCGATGAGGTCAAGGGGGCGCAGGCGCCTTTGACGATTAACAATTCAAAAGGTAAGGAAATTGTCAACATTACTCTGGAAGAAGCGATTCGCTGCGGTCTGTACAATAGTACGGTCATTCGAAATCTGGGCGGCATTTCCTATGGAGCGAACGGTTCCAGCGGGCAGCCTTCCTCGCTGACCACGAATCCTTCCAGTGCTTCGACCATCTATAATCCGGCGATTACCGAATCCGACGGACGTTACGGCGTGGAAGCGGTGCTGGCTGATTTCGATACCCAGTGGTCAAGCACGCTTTCATTTCAGGACAACCGCTCCATCGAAAACCTGGCCAGCAATGGACGTTTGGCGCGTCTGAAGACTCGCGGAAGTTCATTCTCGACCCAGCTTCAGAAAACCAACGCGACTGGCGGTACCTGGACTGCGCGTCTTACTTCCGACTATACCTGGTCAAACTCTTCTTCTCTCGCGGAAAACGGCGTGTACAATACGGCGATTGAGACCGAATTCCGGCAACCCTTGCTGCGCGGAGCGGGAACGCAGTTCAACCGTATCGCTGGTCCGGGCGCGCTTCCCGGCTTCTATAACGGGGTCATGATCGCGCGTTTGCGAACGGATATTTCGCTCGTGGATTTCGAGTCCTCCGTCCGTAACCTGGCTGTTGATATTGAGCGTGCCTACTGGGAACTTTATTTCGCGTATCGTCGTCTTGACTCTGTCGTCGCAGGGCGAAACAAGGCGCTGGAAACATGGCGTCAGGCGCAGGCGAAGTATGAATCCGGCTATCGCGGCGGTTCCGCGCAGGAACGGGCGCAGGCGCAGCAGCAGTACTTCATGTTCAAAGGGTCGGTGGAATCCGCTCTGGATTCGCTTTACAAAGCGGAAGCGAACTTCAGATACATTATTGGGCTGACCAGCGCGGACGGAAGACTTTTCAGACCGAGTGACGAGCCAAGTGTGGCGAAAATCACCTTTGACTGGACGGAAGCGCACGCGGAAAGCATGAGCCGTAACATTGAACTGCGTCGTCAGAAGTGGGTCATTAAGCAGTCCGAGCTGGAATTGCTTGCCTCCAAAAACTTCCTTCTCCCCACCTTGGACCTCGTTGGAAAAGGTTCTGTCGGCGGCGGAAGTGAACATTACTGGGATGTCAACGGCGGAAGCAACAGTGCCGTAGGAATGATGGCGAATGATGGTTTGTGGAGTGGCTTGATCGGTGCTGAATTCACAGTCCCGATTGGATTCCGCCGGGAACGTTCCGCCGTCAGAAACGCGGAATTGGCTCTGGCTCGCAACCGCGCGCTTCTTCAGGAACAGGAACTGGAAGTGACGCACCGCCTGGCCCATGCCGTTCGTGACCTGGAAGACAATTATGTTCTCGCGCAGACATACTTTAACCGACGTGTCGCCGCGCAGAAAGAAGTTGAGGCAACCAGTGCCGCCTATGAAACCGGAAGCATTACCCTGAACATTCTCCTTGACGCCCAGCGGCGTCTGGCTGAAGCCGAGATTGACTTTTTCCGCGCTGTCATCGACTATAATCTGGCGATTGTCGACATTCATACCCAGAAAGGTTCGCTCCTGGAATACGACGGAATTACCCTCTCGGAAGGTCCGTGGGCCTCAAAAGCGTACTTCGACGCGCAGAAACGCGCTCGGATTCGTGAAAAAGGACGATACATGAACTACGGTTTCACTCGTCCGAACGTTATCTCCGAAGGGGCTTACCGCCAGCATACCGGACTGGTGGATCCGGCAAATCTCAAGAATCGTGTCCAGCAGGAAATCCTCAACGGAGACCTTCCGCAGAACCTGGTACCGGTGGAAGCGGGACCGATTCAGGAGTCAGGTTCCTCCATCCTCAATACGACTCCGGAAGAAAAGTTGGAAGTCATCCCAACGCCGGTTCCGCGTCAGGCCTCAAACTCCGGAATCATGCAGACGGCCTACATTGATCCGACGAATACCGAGGTGGGACCTGTTCCCGGTGAGATTGGAAGCAAGACCTTCCTGAAACTGAAAAAATAAAAAGCGTACTCTGCCTGTCAGAGCTTAATGGGAGAAAATCCGCTGGAGGTTGCTTCAGCGGATTTTTTTATTGCGGGCCGCGAATTTTATCGCTGGTCACGTTTCTGATGTTAGCGGAAGCGTTTTTAATTGGGGGAAGAAAGAAATTTATTCACGTATGGGAATAAAGCGGGAAATCAGGGCGGATTAAGCCTTTGAACGATTTACGCGTGATTACGAACGATTTCCACGATTCGCTGAACGACTTCTTCAATACCCAGACCGTCCGTAAGAATACTGATGGCGTCCGGGGCAGCCTTGAGAGGGGCGATCGGACGGTTGGAATCCTCAAAATCACGCAGTTTAATTCCTTGGAGAATTTCGTCGTAGTTCGCGGGTTCTCCAAGTTTCTTTTTTTGTTCAAATCGGCGTCGAGCGCGTTCTTTCGCTGTCGCGTCGAGATAGATTTTGCACTCCGCGTGAGGAAAGGCAACCGTTCCCTGGTCGCGGCCTTCCGTAATGCAGTTCTTTTCCGCGGCGTAATTCCTCTGCATTTCAGTCAGAAGTTCGCGGATCTTAACGTTTCCGGCCGCGTATTTCGTTACGGCGGTTACCTCAAGGGTCTCGACCTCACGTGAGACGTCTTCGTCATTGAGAAAAATATGCGGTCCGTCAAAAGTCAATTTAATATCTTGGGCAATTTGAAAAAGAGCCTCTGGATCGTTCCAGTCCACTCCGTGCCGCAGGCCGGCCAGAGCCACCGCCCGGTACATTAATCCGGTACGCAGGTATTCAAATCCCAAAACTTCCGCCAATCGCCGCGCGATAGTGCTTTTTCCGGAGCCGGCCGGTCCGTCGATAGTGATGATCATTTTTATTGATAGAAATTTAAACGAGGATAAGTGAATTTTGACCGAAACGAACCCGGTCGAAGGATTCAGGGAAACTTAAAGCGACAAGGGTTCCGTTTCCATTTGCCGTTCCCAGTTGGAAAGGCTGAACATTTGCTGAAGAAGTTCGACATGAACCTGATCCTGCTCTACGTTTCTGCGTTTGAACATTCGCTGCTGAGTATTAATCATGACATCAACCGGCAATTCGGTGCATTGTCCGAATGAGCGCGCGTAGTTGACGAAACTCGGCACGTTTCGCGTAACAAAACCGTAAACCATACTGCAGCTGCCGATAATTTTTCCAGTGAAAATGCTGGTATTGATTGCTGTTTTGGAGTAATCGCCGATGATGCAGCCGTGAAACTGCATATCGGTGGCAACGCGAGTGCCGTGGTACTGCATCGCGACACTTCCATAAGTGTTTTTCAAATCACTATTGCACGTGCCTGCTCCGAGATTGATCCAGCTGCCAAGATAGGAATGGCCTAAAAAACCATGATGCTGCTTGTTGGAATACGGTTCAATTGTCGTGGCTTCCACCTCGCCTCCAACTTTGGTCGTGTGGGTGAGGCCAACAAATTCTTTCAGAGCGGAGTGCTCGATAACTTTTGAATATGGTCCGATATAGACGGGACCTTTGAGGTAACAGAAAGGTCCAATACTTGCTCCTTCATCAACCAGAATGGGGCCTTTGCTCGTGTCGGTGACGAGATATTCGCCCAATTTAACATTTTCTCCGACGAAAACGCCCTCCCGAAGTTCTGTCCATCTTCCGGAACTCCAGCGTTTTTCTGGATGTCCGGTGAGGGCAGGGACTGGGGATTCAAGCCGGTGACGGATGTTTTTGAGAAAAAGCTCCATGTTATTTTTAACGAGGTGATGCGGATACTCAAAAAGCTGAAGAGGGTGGTGCTTTTCAACGCGTAGACCTTCCGTGAGACGGTTCGTGTCAATCGGAAGCACATCCGTAACGGAAAAGCAAGGAAGCTGCTGGAGGATTTTCAGAAGCCGGGCGGCTGGAACTACGGCACAGGCGACTGCCGGGGAATGGTTCTCGTTCTGGTGAATGAAACTGACGCGCTCGTTTTTGGCGATGCATTCTCGAAAAAAAGGAAGAAGCGTAATGTCCGGCACCAGACGGGCGTTAAGGAAAAGGACATTTTCGTCCGGAGAATCATGAACGGTACGCTGAAGTTCCTCGCAGACGGAAGAGAGACCGAAATGGTAGTTGGATTCCGGATATTCTTTCCGGGATATTCCTTCCAGGTAGGGACGGCAGAGAAAACCAAACGCGGTGCACGGAATTTGGGAAACGACGTCAATCATGCGCATCGTGGCACAGGTAATGGCGAAAGCGGCTCTTCCGAGCGTAACAGGGTACAGTTCCCAGACTGACGGATCTTCAAAAATGATGACTTTCATGCTTCTGGACCATTAACGCCTTTCTTTTGCGTTTGGGGTTTGGATAAAACAGGAGTTTTGAGCGAAGTGTACCGTATTTTTCGCGAAAAGGCAACGTTAGTTCTCTTCTTTTCATTAAATTTAGCGAAAAAAACGCTGTTTTTTCGTTTTTTTGTGAAAAATTGTCTCACCCCCGGTAGCCAAACAGGAAACTCTGTGTTAAGATTAATTGGAGAAGGACTTTCTTTTTTGCCGAAAAAGGGAATGTTTCCTGACTGGGAGCGGCTTTCCGTTTTTTAGAAATATTTCAGAATTCAAACTTTAAGACCCGATCGGGCACTGATTCGTGGGGAGTTTCATTATGTCCAAAATCCTCTGTCTTTTTTCACTGGTACTGTCAGTGATTCTCATGGTGGTTTTCATTCTTGATTTGAGTATGAAAGTTCCATTTAAAGGGGAAAGTATGATGTTTGACATCGTTTTTCTCACCGCGGCGCTTGTTTTGGGAGTTTTGAGCGTTTTGACCTTTCGTGAGCAGTAAGTTTGGCTGTGAAGGTTGAGAATATTTCCGCGTTAATCGTTTAAGTTTCGGCTTTGCGATAGCGTTTTGTTGACCGCGTTTTCGACAGGGCTGTCCCTGGGATTCCTGACCGGTACGGTTTGGGGAACGATTTAAGCGGCTTGGGGGAAGAAACAGAATATTGGGTCCGCGAAGAGGCCGATAACTTTTTTTATGTTCAGTGAAATGAGCAGGGCGGTTTTGAGCCGCCCTGTTTTTCTTTTCCGGTGTTCGTGACTATGCCCTGAAAGTCGATTCCGCGTATTTCATGGCGGTTTCGTGAATGGCGTAAAGGTCAAGTTTTCCCGTTCCAAGAATTGGAATGGCGTCGATCTGGTAATAAGCATCAAGATCCGGAATCCATAGTGCCGGGTATTTTAACTCGAGAAGTTTTTCTTTGATCTGCTGCGGTGAGAGCTGAAGTTCCGTGAAAAGTACGATGATTTTTTCACCCTTTTTTTCATCCGGAATGGAAGTGACGCACAGTTTCGGCGTTTCTTCGTCAGGATTTCCGAGCAGTTCGTTCAGTTTCGCTTCAATTCCTTCATGCGGAACCATTTCCCCGCCAATCTTCGCGAAACGGCTGAGTCTTCCCGCGATATAGATGAAACCATCTTTGTCTTGAGTGACGAGATCGCCTGTCCGATACCAGCCGTCCGCGTCAATAACTTCCGCCGTTTTCTCAGGTTCGTCGTAGTATCCTTTCATGATGTAAATACCGCGCACATAAAGCATTCCTCTTTTACCAGGCGCGCATGGTTTTCCCGTGTCCAAATCAAGAATTTTCACTTCAACGCCCGGCAAAGGGTAACCAAGGGATTCATCGCGGACCAGGGCTTCATCCTCGGAAGGAACCCGAGTTTTCGGCACATTCGCGGAAAGAACCGGGGAGGTTTCGGTGATGCCGTATCCCTGAGCGGGACGGACACCGAGAGTTTTTTCGTATTCATCCATGAGCGCGACGGGACACTTTTCGGCTCCGGAGATGATCAGGGAGAGTGATTTCAGGTCATCCGGTTCCATGCGCCGCAAATACATTCGCAAAAAAGTAGGGGTAGCGGGAAGGATCGTCGGGCGATATTTCCGGCAAAGTTTCGCGATTGGGCGCGGTTCGAGCGGTGAGAAATGGTAGTAACCGGCCATTCCAAGACCCAGAATGGCCCAAATGGTAGCCATGAATCCAAGGGAATGGAAAAGGGGAAGCATTCCAAGCATCGAATCCTGATCTGTCAAGCGGAAATGATCGCGGCAGGCAATGACATTGCCGCCGATATTTCGGTGCGAGAGCATCACTCCTTTAGGAATGCCGGTTGAGCCGGAGGTAAAGATGATGGCCATCGTGTCATCCAAATCAACGGAATCAAGACCAAATTTTCGATAGAGGGTCTTAAGGGAGCGTTTGGCCAGAAGCGCGCTGGAAATTTTGTCCCAGAGTGTCAGTTTTTTAACATAGTCCTCAAGGTAGATGACTTCACACTCTGGATGGAAGTCAAACTTTTCCATGACTTTTCGACTCGTGATCAAATGGCGGATTTTTGCTTTTCGGATGCAGTAATTAAGCGTTTCTTCATTCAGAGTATAGTTGAGATTTACCGTAACCCGCTGACCGACGGTAAGTGCCGCGTTCACGAGAATCGCGGGAACACTGGGTGGAAGGAGAATGCCGACATTCTTTTCATCAGGGGCCAAAACGTATTTTTCCAAAAGACGTTTAAGAACCAGAAGACGGACCAGGGCATTTCCGCCCGTCAGTTCGGCACCAGTCGAATCCGCGAGTGCCAAGCGTTTGGCACGGCTGGTTTTCCACTGGCGAAGCACCGCGCGTGCCGGCATCCAGTCATAATCAAAATTTTCTTTTGTGATTTTTTTTGAGTTTGTGTCCATCAGAAATTCCGTGTTCATAAAATACGTTTTGAAAATAAAATCTCCAAATTGGGACTAATTTTAACTGATTCATCGGAAAAAAACAGGGAGGGGGGAGAGGTTAATGGAAGTTTTTTTGTTAAATTTATGTTAATTTTCGGATTTTTAGAGGAATGGGGAGATATTCAGGGAAACTCTTTTTGAATTCTCAATATTAATCTTGACATTTTTTTCAAAAAAGATTAAGGTCTTAAATCTTATTATTTTTGCCCGGAACAAAAATTTATTTAATAGGAAATTTTATGAAAAGAAAGCATTTTTCGGATTTTTTACTAAAACACAAAATCGTGACGGTTTTGATCGCGATATTCTCGCTGGGAGCTGCGTTGATCTGCTCGGCCCAGGTGTTTCCGCCGCGTCCCGGAATGTTCCGTCGGCCGGGGAAGGTCGTTCCTGTCACGGTTCAGCCGGTTCCCGGATACCGGCAGGCTCCAGTTCAGCAGCCTTTACCTCCCTGTCCCCAGTCTGCTCCGGCTCCTCAGGTAACTCCGTCTGCTCCCCAGGCTGCTCCGGTTCCTCAGGTAACTCCGGTTCCTCAGGTAACTCCAGCTCCTCAGGTAACTCCGTCTGCTCCTCAGGCTGCTCCGGCTCCGCAGGTAACTCCGTCTGCTCCTCAGGCTGCTCCAGCTCCTCAGGTAACTCCGGTTCCGCAGAACGTTTCCAAGGAAGATCCAAAATCCAATGATGATTCTCTCGATGCGGCCATTGACAATGTTCTCGAGAATTCTGAAAATCCGGAAGAGTTAGCTCCGGTTTTGCGTAAGGTTAAATCTGGCCAGATCCAAAAAGCGGTTGAGGAAGCAATTCGGGAAACGGAAGAAGACCAGAAGAATGAAACGATTAATGGGACCGTTGAAGATTCATTAAAAGAAGTTGACGAGAGCGCGATTGAAGAGTCAGTCAATCAGGTCTTGGAAGAAACGAATCAGATTCATTCGGAAGATAGAAGTAATGTTGGTTTAGTGAATGAAAATGAGGAAAATGAAGACATTCTTCCGAATTCGGTTGAACAGATATTGAAAGATGCTGAGGTTCCTGCGGTTGACACTGCTGATGAACTTGACGCTGAGGTTCCTGCGGTTGACGCGGTCGATGAACTTGACGCTGAGGTTCCTGCGGTTGACGCGGTTGATGAACTTGACGCTGAGGTTCCTGCGGTTGACGCGGTTGATGAACTTGACGCTGAGGTTCCTGCGGTTGACGCGGTTGATGAACTTGACGCCGATGAAGAAACGGAAATTAACTCCGAAGAGGGAGTTTCTGAAAATACGGAAGAAGCGATCGAGGTTACGGGTAATTCGGAACTTCAGCCGATGAATTCTGATTTTGAAACTGTTAAGCTGGCAGAGATGGATGAGGCACTGGCAATTCCAGAAGATGCCGATTTCAAAACATTAATGGATCTTTTTTTGAAAATGGATCGGATTCGTCCATCGGATTTGAATACGGAAGATCCAGCAATTGCTGAAGAGCAGGTAAGTGATTTTCTCCGAAAAACATTTAGTGCCAAATTACGCACGGCGGAAAAGATGTTGGAGCTTGAGAATCTGACGGAGGAACAGTGGGAAACGGCGGTTTCACTTAAGGTTCAGGTTCTCGCAAATCTTTCCCGAATTGAGCCTTCGAGTGTCGAGAGTTTGCGTCAGTTCGTAACGGATATTGAATCCCGGGCTTCGCAATCCCTTCTTTGGAATGTTCAGGCGGTTTTGATTCAGATGGAGCTTTGCCAGTTTCAGACAGAACCGGCACCGGAGGAACTTAAACGCAGCGTTGAGGGAATGTTGGCGCACATGAAGAAAGGAATCGCGCTGAATTGCCTTAATAAAGATTTTGCTCTTTCGACCGTGCAGATGGTCATTCTTACGGAGGAAAAACTGCGGAAGGAGGAGTATCTTCCAATTTTTCAGGCCGCGATTCAGATTTTGGATAGTTCAGAAGATGAAAATTTGAAGGAAACGGCAAGACTTTTGGAGAATATTCTCAAGCAAAAGGAGCTTATTGGGCAGTCCGTAAACCTTTCTCTCACGACTTATGAAGGGAAAACGGTTAAAACCGAGGATTACGCTGGAAAAACGCTTCTCTTTTACTGCTTTTCATTCGAAAATCAGAGTGACTTGCGTGATCTGAGTTTGATTTACCAGTTTTTCAAGGCGTACCAGACTCGCGGCTTTGAAATAATTGGAATTGTTTCCGGAGAAAAAAGGGATGAAATGGACCAGCTTCTGAAGGAGATTCCGTGGCCGATGGTTTTTGAAAAGCCTGGCGCGGAAGATTCTGTCTTGAATTATTTTGCGATTTCAGTTCTTCCGGCTAAGGTTCTCGTCAACGCGGATGGAAAAATCGAAAAATCGAATGTTGACGCGATGTCCTTAATGAAATATCTTGAGGAGACTTACGGCCCGGTCATTCCTAAAGAGGAAGAAGCGAATGAAGAAGCGGAGAGTACCGCGGATGACGCGAATACTGGTGCCGCGGACGAAGAAGCTGAGATTGAAGAAGCTGAAATTTTGGAAGAGCAAGAGACAGAAGAATCAGTTGACGCCTTTGAAGATTTGAAGGAGATGGAAATTTCAGAAGATCTGTCTTCAGAGACTGATTCTCAAAAGGCTTCGGAACTTCCGATGAAGGCTGAAGAAGTCGAAAATCAGGAGCGGAACGAAGTAAAAAAGAATGAGCTTGGGAAAGAAGAACCAGAACTGGACCTTGATTCCATTTTGGGCCTTTAAACTGAAAACGGGACATATTCAGTGAACACTCAAGGAAAGGGATTAGCTTGGAAATCGCATTGGAAAAGAGCGGAAACGGCGTGATTCTTCCGGTTAAAGGCGCGCCTGGCTCCAAAAAGAATGAGGTTCGGGATGCCACGGACGGAATGTTGAAAGTCTGCTGCACGCAGATTCCGGAAAAGGGAAAGGCGAACAAAGCGATTCTTGAGGTACTTGCCAAATCTCTTGGGCTGAAACGTTCCCAAATCTCGCTGCTTAGCGGGGAGACGGATTCCCGGAAAAAGTTTTTAGTGGAAAATATTTCTGTCGAAGAACTTCAGCGAAAGATTGAGTCCGCCCTTGAATAAATTCGTACGCGAAAATTCAGGGCGGCGGCAGTTCGCGTTGCGGGGGAAATGTTCGGTTTTCGAAGTTTTGTTTTCCCTGGATTTGAAAATGGAAAGATGGAGAAACTGAAAAACGTCGGGTGAAAGGGTTTTTTTTGACGAAAATCTCCTAGCCCCCCCTTGAACTTTTTTGGTTTCAGACTATAATTCATTTTCTTGATTAGTGTATTTGGAATATATTCATTAAATATTCGTAATAGTGGAGATTCAGAGATGACAATCGATAAAAGCCTGAAAGTCCGCGCGGCTTTGATTCGTACGAGAAGTGTCTTGACTCGTGCGGAACGCATTGAGAAACTTCAGTCGTCAGATCGTTGGACTGAAGGTGATAGTCCGGTTGGTCTGGCTAAAGTTCGCGTCTACAAACTGCAGATGAAAAAGAAAAAGAAAGAAGCCCCTGAAGGCGATGATGCCAAAGGCAAGAAAAAATAATTGCCATTGCTTTTCTTTTGGAAACGTAAAAGAAACCTCTGTGAAATTTCATGGAGGTTCTTTTTGTGTTTGAAAAAAGTATTTCCCGCGGAAAACTTCAGCAGTTAATCGGCTGGTGAAATTGCCCGAAAAGTGTTTTGGGTGAATGGTCGAACTTCTTTCAGGGATTGGGAAGGAAGACTTTAAAGCGGTGCGAATGCTCCTGGCAAAAGAGACTGAATTGGGGACGGGAATCAAATAAAGGAAGAAGTCGTGAATAATGAACGGAAGAAACGTTTGGAGATGAGATCCAGAGACGTTTGTTCATTATTCACTGATTCCCGAAAGTTTCATCGGCTATTTCGAGGTTGACAGAGTCCATTGATTATTCCGCGGCGGGTTCGGCGGGCTGATCGTTTTTGCCGTTGATTTTCTGGACGGGAACCAATCGGAAGAAAAGGCGTTCCAGCGGACGTTTGACTCTCGTGAAAATTGGTTCTGTTTCGGGATGAATCGGAGTGACGTGAACTGTTCGGATTCCCGCGAGATTTCCGGCAGCGACATCGGCAAAGAGCTGATCTCCGACCATGGCGGTTTGTTTTTTGTTCCATTGATTGCGTTTGATTACCCGCCAGCATCCGTTAGGCAGCGGCTTAAGGGCCATTGCCTCATAGGGAAGCTGACACTGTTCGGCAATCTTGCCGATTCGTTTTCCTTTGCCATTGGAGAGAAGGCAGATTTGAATGTCCGCTTTTCGCAGAGAATGGATCCATTCAAGGACCCAGTCTTCAAGGACATCCGCATCGTAACGTTTCAGGGTGCAGTCCACATCCAGCAGAATGTATTTGATGTCCAATTGATGGAGGATGGCGGGAGTAAGTTCATTCACGACATTCACTTTATAGTTTGGCAGAAATGGCCACAGGAAGAGCCAAATCAAAAATGGATAGTGATTTTCCATGGGATTTTCTTTCTGGAATGAAATGACTGACTGGTTGACAGGCTGGGACATCCGGAAACCTGGATATCCGTTGGAATTCATTTTTGCTCAGGAGCATCTCAAGATTGAAAGTGATTTCTTTTCTTGGGGCGTTTAAGGGCTGGAACAGATTTTTTGCCAGTGATTGATTGGAGGTTCTGGAATGACCTGTTCGGTGAAATATTAAATTCCTGGGCAGATTACCTCACTTTGCCGCTTTTATTAAATATATCGTATTCCTTAAAATTTTCCTAGAGGGTAGGAGCGTTTTTTATGAAACATTGCGCAAACATTTTGGAAATTTTACTGATTACGGCACTTTTTTTTATTTATGGAGCTTATGCCGTACCGGACGTGAATGAAGCGCACTATCTGGAAAAAGCCGCTCATTTCTGGAATCCGGATTATGCCGCGGGGGATTTCTTTTTGAATTCACCAGACGCGCATGGGGTTTTTTACTGGTCTTTTGGGTGGCTGACGAAATTTCTTCCTTTGGATCAGGTCATTTGGATTGGGAGATTCTTGACCTGGATAGGCTTGGCGTTCGGCTGGTTTTGGATGACACGTCCTGTTTTGCTCCGATGGGGGACAGCTTTTTTTAGTGCCGCGATTTTTTTGTTTCTGAATCAGCACTGCTCTTTTGCTGGTGAATGGGTTGTGGGGGGAGTAGAAGCGAAAGGTTTCGCGTATGTTTTCGCGTTCTTTGGCCTTGGAGAAGTACTGCGCAATCACTGGAATCGTTCGCTTTTCCTAATTGGGCTCAGTACCATGTTTCATGTTTTGGTGGGTGGTTGGTGTCTTGCGGCACTTGGAATCGCTTGGCTGATTCTCAAGGATTATGAAATTGGGCTGCGGAAAAGGGGTAAACCGGAAGATCTTGAGAAATGTTATCTTCCGACGTTCGTGAGCATTTTGCCGGGTTTAATTGGAGCGGTGATTTTGACTCTTCCAGCGTTGATTCCCGCGCTGGCGCTGAATGGCGGGGTTTCATCGGAAGTCGCTCGAAACGCTACGCAGCTTTACGTTTACGAAAGGCTGCCGCATCACCTGCTTTTGAGCTTTATCGCGCAAAAAACGCCTGACAAGCTGATTGCTTTTGGCGGATTGATTCTTTTTTGGAATTTTCTTTCGGCCAGGCCAAGATTCTCGCATGGTGAAATGACCTTTCGGACATTTATTTACGCGACACTTCTGATCGCGCTTTTGGGGTGGGGCATTAATCTGTTCATGACGCTTGCGCCAGAACTGACGGCGTCTCTTTTGCGCTATTACTGGTTTCGGATTGCGGACGTGATGCTTCCGGTTGGCGTTTCGATTCTCAGTCTTGAATTTGTCTTGAGTAAATCAACGATTTGGGGTTGGGAGAAGGAATCGGAAAAAAAGCTAGTTCATCAGGAAGAACTTTCCTCGGCAGGGCGTAAACTGTCCAAAGAGGAACGGAAAGAAATACGCCGGAAAGAGCGTTTTCAGGCGCGGCTTCAGGAGAGACGCGCGGCTCGTGCCCGAATTTTGCTTTTGGGATGCCTGGTGTTCATGGCTGGCTCGCTGGTTTTTTCTTCCGCGAAACGCTTCACGAAACCGATGAAGCCGCGTTCCTGTTCCGGAGCGTCATGTGGTCAGACGTGGCTTGATCTCTGTCAGTTTGTGCGGGAAAATACGGAGAAAACGGATATTTTTGTGGTTCCGTATACGACGCGGACTTTTCGCTGGTTTACCGGTCGGAGTGTCGTTGGAGTATGGAAAGATATTCCGCAGGATGCTCAGGGATTGATGGATTGGTGGCAGCGAATGCAGGATCAATTTTACGGATTTGATCCTTCCAAACCGGTTCAGGCTTACGGGCGAACGGCCTCGTTTACGCTTTTGCCGAAGCAAAAGTTTGAATATTTAAAAAAGGAGTATGGCGCGTCATACGTAGTTCGGAATAAGAATGATTTGAAAGGCCGGGCCGTGGTCACGGAGATGCCTAACGGGATCGGTGATTATGAATTGATTTATGAAAATAAGGATTTTGAACTTCGGCGTTTGAAATCAGCTGAAGAATGAAAAGACTGATGGAAAAAAGGGGCGTTTCGCACGGCCTGATTTCCGATTTAAGATGGACCGTTCCGTAAGCAGAAATTTCTGCGTAGGGACGGTTTTCTTTTTTCCGCTTGACTCACTCCGCATAATTAAACAGAAATGAGGAGGGTGGACAAATGAATCGGAGTATTTTCAGCAGGAAGCAAACGTGGGGCGTGAAAGCCCGGCGGACAGGAAATTTGAAGTATCGTCCGCTGATCGTGGAAACTCTTGAGACGCGCCGGTTCATGAGTGCATTCTCTCCACTCCAGTCTGCCGCGTTGGAGACTGGCAGCGGAGCCGTGAATTTATCGGATGAAATGGTTTCATCCAGCGCGTTTTTTGCTCCGCAGGTCCCGATAGCGGTTTCCAGGGAGGAAAACGTATCGCAGGGAAGCGCGGCAGCGGATTTGGTTGAATTAAATGTTATTCCAGCGACATCCCCGAAAAGTGCGGGTCAGGAGATGCCGCGGCTCTCAGCCGTCAGCGGTACGGAAGAGGCGATGCAGATTGCCATGAACTCCGATTCAAATTTTAATTTGGGAGAGGGGGGAACGGTGAATCCGCTTGCGCCGGAAATTCCGGGCATTCCTCCGGGGGACGCTGGCGGCTTGGCGGGCGGCAACGGCGGAGGAAGGCTGCCTCTGGAGATTCCTGGTTTTAGCGGTTACGGAAACGCGTATTATTTGACGGATATGACTTCAATGCCGCGGGCTGTTTGGCTTTACGCGCAGTATTTTGGGAATCAGCAGCGGGTTGTTCCGGAGATGACAGTTTTGCCTCGTGCCGCGAGTGATTTTTCGGCAGGCAGTTCCGGGGTTTTCGGAACGTCTCTTGGATTTCCCATTTCCTATTCGGAACTTTCAGGTTCAGATCGACAGGAATCGAAGGAGGGAGAGGAGGAGAAAAAAGAAGAGTCTGAAGAAACGCCTGAGATTCAGGAAAGGAAAATTGAACATTTTATTCAGGAAGAAATGGATCGAAAACTTCTTGATTTACTTGAGAGAAAGAAGTTTTTTGAGAAGCAGCGAAGTCCATTGAAATATCAACTTCAAAAACCTGTTTTTCCAGAAAATGTGCCCATTCCGAAGGATTGGCCGGGAAGAAAAGAAACGGCACCGTTGGATGAGGGAGGCGATTCGGAATTGCCCGGAGAAACTGATTATCCTGAACGGGAGTTTTCACCGGATGATTGGCACTGGATTGACACATTCTTTGGAAAGGGAACAGAAATAGGGACAGATCCGTTAGCGGAAAAAAAGAACACTGGAATTTTTTCCGCTTGGGATGAGTCCTCACGGAGAACGGATGAGAAAATTACCGATTCTCTTTTTCGGACAGACTGCTTCAGCGGCTTTGGAAGAGGTTTTCCATTGAAAAATACCGCGGATAATGAGCCGGATTTTTTCAGTCGGTTTCCTCAAAGCATGAAGTCATTTTTGAAAAGATCCGAGTCGACTTTTTTTCCGTCCCGGGAAAATGGTTTGGAGAGGAGACCGCAGGATGAGGTGAAAATTGAACTGCCGTCCCGGAACTTGAGCCTCTCCCCTTTGGCGTTGCCGGAGGTAAGGCAGATTTTGCCCAAACCTGAGACGGATTTTGAGAATCAGTCCCAGGACTGAAAGCGGGCCGCGGCGGTTAAACGCTTACGGCCTGTTTTTATGTTTCGCTGCACTCAAAAAAACATGAATCATTTTTATTCGCGTGTTCTTTCGGAGACTTTGGGACTGAAAAATTTTATCATCACATTCTCTCAAGATGGTGATTAAGTCCTCTGAAAAAAAGATTTTATGAAAAGAAAACCCTGGTTGGGAACATTTTAGGTCATTCTGAAAATTGATAAATACTTTAATTGGTCCGCTGGAAAAAATATTATTCGAGAGAATCGATATTTTTCTATCAGAAAATTGGGAGGGGGGGCTTGCGCAAAATCTAAAAAAGCGTAAAATGTAGCTATTGAACTTTATTTCCGACGTTCATTTTTCAAAGGAGAGAGTGATATGGCTCGTATTGTCGTCCTTGACTCAATTTCGCAGGATGGTTTGGATCTTCTGGAAGCCGCTCCCGGCATTGAATACGAAGTGAAAACCGGTCTTAAAGGCGAAGAACTTCGCGATACGTTGATGGAATTTGACGGCGCAATTTGCCGCAGCGGCGTTAAATTGACCGCTGAGATTCTTGAGGGTAATAATCGTTTGAAGGCGATTGCCCGCGCTGGCGTTGGTACGGACAATATCGACAAAAATATGGCGACCCGTCAGGGAATGATCGTCATGAATACTCCGAGCGGCAATACTCTTTCGACCGCGGAACACGCTCTTGCCTTAATGTACGGCCTTTCCCGCTATGTTGCTCCGGCCAATCAGGCACTTGCTGAAGGCCGCTGGGATAAAAAACAGTTTACCGGTGCTCAGCTTGCCGGCAAAACACTTGGTATCATTGGTTTGGGCCGCATTGGCCGCGCAATCGCTGTTCGTGCCCGCGCGATGGAAATGAAACTGGTCGGCTACGATCCTTTCCTTTCAGATGCCATGGCGGAAGAGCTTGGCATTCAAATGTTCTCCAGTTATCGTGAAATGCTTCCATTCTGCGATTATCTGACGGTCCATACTCCGTTGACAGATGAAACTCGCGGAATGATTTCTTTTGAAGAGATTAAGATGCTCCCGAAAGGCGCTCGCCTGATTAACTGCGCCCGCGGCGGGATCTACGATGAGGCGGCACTTATTGAAGGTCTTGACAGCGGTCATCTCGCTGGTGTCGCGCTTGACGTTTATCCGTCTGAACCGTGCACGGAAAATCCGCTTTTCGGTCGTAAAAATGTCCTCTGCACACCTCATCTTGGCGCCAGCACGACTGAAGCTCAGAAAAATGTCGCGTTGGAAGCTGTTGAGCTTTTGATTGACTACTTCACGACCGGAACGATTAAATCCGCAGTGAATATGGCACCGCTTGACGGTAAGACGCTTGCTGAAATGCGCAGTTCTCTGGCTCTTGCCTGGCGTCTTGGCCTGATGGCTTCTCAGATTGAAAAGGGACGCGTTACGAAATGCACGCTTTCTTACCGCGGCGAAATTTCCACGAAAATCACCTCTCTGGTTACGGGGGCTTTCGCGGCTGGTCTTCTTTCCAAATCGACCGGTGGTGAATCGAACATCATTAACGCGAAGATGCTTTTAAAGGAACGCGGAATTGAAGTCGTTGAAAACAAAACGTCTGAATGTGCCACTTTCAGTTCGCTGTTGACGGCGGAAGTTACTTCCGACACTGGCGTGACGACGCTTTCGGGAACTCTCTTTGGAAATTCGATGCCGCGTTTGGTTCAGGTGAACGATTGCCGTCTTGAGGCTTATCTTGACGGAAATCTTTGCCTCTTCTTCCATAATAATGTGCCGGGAGTGATTGGTTCTGTCGGTACTATTTTTGGCCGTAATAATGTGAATATTGAGCAATTCGCGGTCAGCCGTCCGAGTCAGAACATGGAGCAGACGCTTGGTGTTCTTGGTCTTGATTCCATTCCGTCCGTGGCGGCATTGAATGAGATTCAGCAGCTTCCGGGAGTGTCAAGAGTCGTGTGCGCTACTTTGCCGGCTGTTAATGAATTTCCGGCTTGGCTTTAGTACTTGGTGAATTTAATGAAGGAAAAGCATTTCTTCTTTTGAAACAGGAGGATTGCTTTTCTTTCAAAAGTTAGTCAGCAAAATTTACTTTTCCAAATTTTTGCCTGAGTTGGGATTTTGGATTCGATTATTTACCAGTTTTTATTTTGTGTGAATTATCGATTTTGCCTAATTGGGGAAAAAGTGATTCGGTGAAGAAATATTTTGCTGATTTTTTTTAATTTTTTGCGTGAACCCTTGCTTTTTTCAAAATTTTGGTGTATATTAATAGGGTTCATTAGTTTGAATGACAGAACTATTCCTTTTTTCCTCCCGCCCTTTTTATCATCCTGTGATGGATGATCGAACCTCGTTTTTTTCCTTTCAGGAGTCGCATCATGTCGGAGCATGAACTATCTGGCCGTCAGTCGAGTCAAGATCCCGCCAATTCATTGTCTGAAACTGTTTTTCCCGAAAAAGAGGAAAGTGTTCCTTCAACTTTTAACGCGCCGTCTGACGTAGATGATTTGAGCGAAAGTTCATTTCGGAGAGATAGGAATGAACTTTCATCGGCAGGAATTTCCTCAGAGGTCTCTGAGCGTGATTTGGATTTTAAGATGGAATCAGGCCAACAAGTCATGAACGAACGGCCTTACGTCAGTACTCGTTTTTCCAAACCGCATGATCCTGTTCAGCCGCGGGGTGGAAACGCGATTTTTCGGGTTCCTCCAGGATATTTACGCTCTCGTTCCAGCGGATTGGTGAGCGGTTTTGAGGGGGATGAAGAAACGGTTTCGAATGGAGAGACGTTTCAAGACTCCGTTGAAAGGATGGATAATGAAGTTCCGCCTTCTTCCTTTTCACGTTCTCGCGGGTATGGCGGTACCCTGAACGCCTATCGTGATCGCCGTATTTCTGGTTGGAGAAATCGAGTTCACGAGACGGGGGGGGCTTCTGCTTCGGAAGAGGTTTTGGCACATGACGATTCGGAGAAGCCGCGTTTTTCCCGTAAGCGTTGGGAGGGGGGAAGTCGTGCTTTCGAAGCCAATTGCGATGAGCGTGGTTTAGAGCGTACTGACGATTACTCCGGGAACGTTCCGCTCGTTTCGGGCCATGATTTTGAATCTGTGAATGAAACATTTTCTTCATCGACTGGTATTGAGTCGGGATCCGCGCATGAATTTTCGGAAGAAGCTGAGTATGGACTCCCGCGTTCCGACCGTTCTTTTCAGAGTGGAAACGTTTCCAGAGCGCGTGGAAGATATTCACGCAAACCTTATTCCGACCATGGTGGAAATCATTATGGAAATTACGGAGGTTACGGCGGCCGTTACAATGGAGACAGAAATGATTCCGGGGCTGATCGTTTTTCTGGCGGTTCGCGATATGGCGGAGAAAATTATGGAAGAATTCCTCGAGAAGGGAATTACGGTGCTCCGCGGAATTATGGCGGTTCCGGCAGAGTTGGCGGTTACGGAAGTCCGCGGAATTTTGGAAACGGTGATTATTCCGGTTATCGCGGAGGAAATGGTAATCGGTATTCCGGTCGTTACTGGAATGGGCCGGATGGTGAGGGCGGAGGATTCAGGCAAGGCCGTGACAGCCGTTCATTTCGTAGGAATCGCGGGGGATACAGTTCGTTTAATCCGGCATTTCCTGAGTTGAACTCTCCCAGGTCGCAGCGTGAGCCGCTTTCTTTGGCGGAAGAGCTTGCGGAAGAAATGACTCTCGGTCATCGAAATCCCGGCGAGAATGGCTTGGAAAATGCGGATCAGGAAGTGCTTCTTCGGGATGAGACGGTAGGACGTCTGCAAAAACTTTCAGTGAAAGAACTGATCGAGGAGGCCCGGAGATTTGAGATTGGTATTCCAGATGAGGAGCACGCCCAAAAACATGATTTGATTTTCCGAATAATTAAGGAAAAAATCAAACTGAACGGCTTGCTTTACGGAGAGGGGACTCTTGAGATTCTTCCGGACGGTTTTGGTTTTTTGCGCAGTACGGACTACCATTACCTTTCCTGTCCGGATGATATTTATGTTTCACCCAGTCAGATCCGGCGTTTTGGTTTGAAAACGGGGACGGTGGTCTCTGGCCAGATTCGTCCGCCGAAGGAAAATGAGCGTTACTTCGCTTTACTTCGCGTAGAGGCAATTAATTATCGTGATCCGAATGAATTTTCCCATAAAAAACATTTCGATGATTTGGTCCCGACGCATCCAACGCAGCGGCTTAGCCTTGAAAGCGGAGCGGATGAGATCGAAATGCGAGTATTGGACATGATGGTTCCGATCGGTTTTGGGCATCGCGGATTAATTATTAGTCCACCGCAGGCAGGCAAAACGAAGTTTTTGGAAAATGTGGCTAAAGCCGCGTTGAAAAACTATCCAGACCTTTATGTTTTCATTCTTCTTGTGGATGAACGCCCGGCGGATGTTGAGGAAATGCGCCGTCAGGTCAAGGGGATGAACTGTGAAGTCATTTGCTCTACTTTTGACGAACCTGTTCTTCGGCACATTCAGGTGGCGGATATGGTTCTTGAGAAAGCGAAGCGTATGGTGGAGTACGGTCGTGATGTGCTGATTCTTCTGGATTCCATTTCGCATTTGGCCCGTGCCTGGAACGCAGAATCGGAACCATACGGCGGAAAAATGCCGCTCGAGATGGAAATGAACGTTATTCAGGTCCCGAAACGTTTTTTTGCTTCCGCGCGAAGTGTTGAGGAAGGCGGTTCTTTAACGATTTTGGCGACGCTTCTTTCTGAAACGGAGAACGAGATAGACCAGATGATTCTGGATGAGTTTCATGGAACCGGGAATCTGGAGATAGTTTTGGACAAACGACTTTTGGAAAAAAATATTTTTCCTCCGATTGATTTAAATCAAAGCGGGACGCGCCATGAGGAAATGCTTCTTTCAGAGGATGAATTTTACTCGCTTTCCAATTTGCGCAGAATCCTTTACGATTTGAATCCTCTGGACGCGATGGAGCTATTGACCAATCGCCTTAAAAAGACGGAAACAAACGCTGAATTTTTGGCGGGACTTAGCGGCGGCAGCGGAAATGCTGAAAAAAAGCAGGAAGAAACAGAACATGAAGAAATCGAAAGGAATCCTGAAGCGGAACCAAAAGAATAGCTTTTTGAACCTTTCGACGCGGTCGGCAGGCAGAATGGATATTCAGTCTGCTCAAACCAGAAATTTATTGACACAGGATAAGGAATGACTATTTACGAAGGAAAACTCGTGTCCAATACTAGGGGCAGAATTGGTGTCATCGTTGCGAAATTCAATCACACGATCACGGATCGTTTGCTCAACGGAGCATTGAAGAAATTTGAGGAGTGCGGAGTTTCCAAGGACAAGATTGATGTCTTTTATGTTCCGGGAGCGTTTGAGATCCCGACTGTTTCCGGAAAACTGGTAAAAAAATCGGAGTATGCCGGAATCCTGGCGTTAGGAGCGGTCATTAAGGGGGAAACGTCGCATGATGAGCACATTAATCGCGCGATCAGCCTAATGTTCGCGAAACAGGGGGCGGAATTTGAAAAGCCCGTAATGTTTGGTGTTTTGACGTGCAATACGGTTGAGCAGGCACTGGCTCGCAGTGCTTCGGATGATACGGGGCATGACAAAACGCAGAAAGCGCACCTTGGAAATAAAGGGGCGGACTGTGCCGGTGCTTTGCTCGAGATGATTGATTTGATGAAACAGATTGTCTAGTTTGGAAAGGTCCTGTGCTTCAGAAGGTCGGTTACCCTCTGGTAAATTGAAGGCGAGAATTTTTTCGCGTCTTAGGCATGGATTGGAAATTTTCGTATTTGGGATCGTGCTGTTTGGAGTTTTGATCCAGAATAGAAGGATAAAATGTTGATAGACAAAAATCGCCGAGCGCGAGTTGTGGCACTCCAGGTTTTGTTCAGTAATGATTTGAATCCGGGGCAGCAGATGCCGGAGGATATGATCAGTGAGCGCGTTAAAAAGGATGAGGAGCAGATACGTTACGCGCATCGTCTGATTGAAGGAGTAACACTCAGGAAAAAAGAGCTGGATTCTTTGATTGAATCCGTTTTGGTCAACTGGCGTTTTTCGCGTTTGGCCGAGACGGATAAAAATGTTCTGAGAATTGGTGTTTATGAATTGATGAATGTGAAGGAACCTGTCGCGATTCTCATGAATGAAGCGATCGAGATCGCGAAGGAGTACGGAGATAAAAAATCCGGAGGTTTCGTGAATGGCGTACTGGACAAAGTGCGCAAAATTCTGGAGGAAACGAACCAGTTGGCGGCACTTCCAGTGTCTGAATCAGGCGACATGGGTAATTGAATCGCAAATTTAAACGGGCTTTTCATTGAGAGGCGGAATCGCCTGAATTTTAACGAAATAGAGCTGAAAAAGGAAACCAGATGGGGCTTTTCGGATTAATTAAGCGCGGTTTGGAAAAGACCAAGCAAATTTTAAATACGGATATTCGAGACCTCTTCAAAAAAGAAGGCCGTCTCGTGGATGATGAATTTCTTGAGGAGCTTTTTGCTTCTCTCATTCGTACGGATATGGGAGTTGAGGCTGCGAAGGAAATTCGTGAGCAGACGGCAAAGGAATTTCGCGGTCGAGTCGTGTTCATGGAGGATCTGACGGCCTCGGTTAAGGCTAAGCTTAAAGACATCATGCGCCAGGACGCGGCCCCCATAGAGTTGAGGGATGGTGAGACGACGGTCATTATGGTCTGCGGCGTGAATGGCAGCGGAAAGACGACTTCGATTGCCAAACTTTGCAAAATGTTCCGAGATCAGGGCAAGAAAGTCGTTCTTGGTGCTGCCGATACTTTTCGTGCTGCCGCGGTGGAGCAGCTTACGGTTTGGGCAGGCCGGCTTGGAGCGGAAATCGTGACAGGGAATCCTGGATGTGATCCGGCAAGTGTTGGATTTAAGGCGGTTGAAACCGCGTTGGCCCAAAAAGCGGATGTCTGTATCGTGGATACTGCCGGGCGGCTTCAGACGCAGGTGAATCTCATGCGTGAACTTGAGAAAATCCATCGTGTTATTGGAAAGGTTTGTCCGGGGGCTCCGCATGAAATTTTGCTTGTTTTGGACGCAACGACCGGGCAGAATGGAATTAGTCAGGCTAAACATTTTACGGAATGTGTCCACTGCAATGGGTTGATTTTGGCGAAATTGGATGGAACGGCCAAAGGAGGTTGCGCGGTCGCGATTCGCAAGCAGGTTAATCTTCCAGTCAAGTACGTTGGAGTTGGTGAACAGGCAGCTGATTTCGCGCTCTTTAATCCGGATGAATACGTTGACGCGATGTTTGCGGAGTAATTCGGGAATTAGGGAGATTGGTGAATGCGGACGGTGAATTCCGAAAATCATCATGGGATAAAAAACGTTTTCTTGGGATATTCCTGTCGGAAAGAAGCGTTTTTTATCTTTTTTTTGATTGGCGGATTCCTGATGTTTTTATTCTACTCAGTTTGGCTGGGAGTGATTGGCAGAGAAAATCCGAAGTATTTGAGTGATTTTCGCGCGGCTGTCAATCCGGATGCCGTTACCTACGTGCAGTTGGGAAAAAATATCTGGAACGAAGGAGTTTATTCTCGGAGTATTGGCAAACCGTATGTTCCTGATTTCAAATGGACGCCAGTTTTTCCTTTTTTCGCGGGACTGGCGGATCAATTGGCAGGTGTTCGCGGAATTTTGCTGCTGAATATTAGCCTAACGTTTTTCATGGCACTTCTTTTGGCGCGTATCGCGTTTTGGGGGACCCGTTCAAAGCTGATTTCCTGCCTTACGTTCATTTTTTCTGTGCTGGATCCTTTGATCTGGTCAGTTAATCTTCAAGCCATGTCGGATCAGATTTTTTTGTTCTTTCTGATTCTCGGCGTTTATTGGGCATTTCCGGTCCTTTTCCCTTTTGCAGAGGAAGAGTGCCGCAGAAAATGGCTGGCGATTCTTCAAAGTTTTTGCGGTGGTTTGGCTTTTGCTTTGGCTATTTTGGCACGTCCCAGTGGACTCTATGTTCCGGCAGTATTGACGATCGCGTTCTTTTTGAGTCCTGTTTTTCGGCGTTTTATTGTTTGGATTAAAGGAAAAAAAGAAGAAGTGTTCAGGACGAGCGATTCAGTGGGAAAATCTCTTTTTTCTTTTGCGCGTATGGGGATTTTGACTGCTTTTTTGGCTGGAGCATTGGGACCTGTGATTGGCTGGATGGTGAGAAACGCGGAAGTTTTTGGAAAGTTCGCGCTTTGCGGAAATCAGAATATCGTAATGGTTTATTATTCGGGCGGAGGTGCCTGGCAGACCGCACTTGGCTGCTCTCTGGAGGAAGCGCAGGAACGTATTTCACGAGAATTCGCTCTTCCGCCAAATGTGAAATGTCAGAATCCAGAGGCGTTCGGGCTGGATCAGGGGGAACTTGATACGCAGTTGGCGAAAAGTAAAAAATCAGTTCTTCTCCGTTATCCGACAGCGCTTGCTTTTTCGTCATGCGCGGGAGTCGTGAAGTCTTTTTTGGCGCATGAAACACGAACACTGCTTCAGATAATCGGGGAAGAGAACGCGCAGTCGGAGAATTTTCCGGTATGGAAATCGTGGATTTTTGTCTGGTCAATCTTTTTTCAGGGAATGATCCTTTTGCTGGCATTTCTGGCGATTTTACGGAGTTGGCGTTTCGGAGTGTCTCTTTTGGAGTTGAATCCCGCGTTGGCCTTGGCGTTGATTGGGTGGTGCGGATATTTTTTGCTGACGATGATGCTTTCCGGGATTGACTGCTGCGCGCGGTACCGTTTGCCGCTTATGCCGGTTCTTTATTTTTTGGCGGCGTATCAGCTGGTGAGGATGCTGAAAGGAATAGGAGTTCGGCATTTTAAAATCAAAACTTGAATTTTTCTTTTCATAAATAATCAAATTTATTGAGATTTGGTGAATTTCTCGAAAATTCCTCTTGATTGATTTTTTAGTATTGTGTATTAATTCTCGCAGCGTGTAAATTTCTTCATCCGGATTTTATTGAAATCAAAGTTTTGATTTTAAAAGGCTGAAGTTAAATTTTCGATAAAGGAAAGATTAAAATTAAAGAAGAGCTCGTTCATGGCACGAACGTTTTGTCAAATTATGAATAAAAAAGCGGCATTGATCCGGCGGCTTGCGTTTGGTCGTCATGGAGTATATTGCCTGTTAGCAGGATTAGGCGTTCTGCTTTCTCAATCGTCGTTTAATCGTTTGTGCGCGCAAACGGGTGCCCCATCAGGTTTTTACGCGAGTGAAAACGCTGCGAATATTCTTCCGGGAACATTTAGTCCTGAGGGGAATTTTTCAAACGCCGCAGTGTCTCGTCGTGAATTGGAAAGCGGCAATGGGACTGATTCAGGAAATGGTCGTACTGATTCGAGCGTGAAGAATCCATATGGACCTGGTCATCAGGATGCCGCCAATCCAGCCAATCTTTTTAGTGTGAATCAGAATCAGGTTTCCGGAACGGCAGTTTCATCCGAGAAGTCAAAGAGCGGAATTGGTGATTTGGGCGATTCCGCGCAGGGGATTTCTTCGGTTTCCCCCCAAACGCTTCCCCAGGCTTCCGTTCAAATGTCAAGTCCGGGTGATTTACTTAGCGCGAGAAACACGGATTCTCCAGGCAGCGATGAACTTCTTGCCGGCGGAAACGGTGTCAATGATAATCTTCCGGAATCGGCGGCAATGGACATTGCCCCGGTTAATGCTCCATTGGGGGCGGAAGCTGAGTCAATTCTTTCAGCCGGCGGACAGAAGGATGAAATGCTTCCGGATGGCTCTGATCTTCCTTCCGTTGGTACGGATTCTTCAAAAAGCGGTATTGATGGCAAGTCGGAATTGGAGCCGGAAACGGAGGATTCCATTCTTGGAAGCCGTTCGGATTCGCGCATTACGAAGGGAAATGAGCACGACGGCAAAAAAGTTCTGGATGTTCAAATTATCGGAAACCAGCGTCATTCCACGGAGAAGATTCTCCAGCAGATTCATCTTCGGACCGGGCACACGTTCAAAGTCGCGAACCTGGATGATGATATTTTGCGAATGAACCAGTCTCGTCTCTTTACGCTCGTTGAGCCGTATATTCGTTCTGTGCCGGGCGGAGTCATCGTGATGTTCAAGGTTCAGGAACGTCCAGTTATGCATTATCTTCGTTTTCAGGGAAATGGAGGCATCAGCATTGGGACCCTGGAAAAAGAATGCGGTTTGGTTCCGGGGCGACCTTTTAGTCCGTACGATGTGGAAGAAGGACGTAAAAAGCTGGAGACATATTACCAGTCAAAAGGATATGCCAAAGTATCTGTTAAGGCAATTCAGGGGAGTGAGATTGGTGATCCTGGAGTCATTTATCTCATTAATCCGGGACCGAAACTTCGCATAGGAAACACGGAGTTCATTGGCAATACGATCGCTTCTGACGCGCGTTTAAAGACGATAATTCAAAGTAAGCCTGGTTTTTTGTGGATCTTCAAGGGGGAATTGCGAGACGATATTCTTCAGGAGGACATTCGTAAACTTGAGGATTATTATCGGCGGCTTGGATTTTTCTACGCGAGAATTGGGCGCCGGGTAAAACGGACCAGTGAAGAAGGCTGGAACGACGTCACTTTTGTCATTGAGGAAGGGCCTCAAGCGCACATTAACGAGATTCGTTACGTTGGGAATACGAAATTTGAGTCTTCGGCGTTTGAGGACGACATGAAGATTGAGGTTGGCAAGCCATTTAATAAAGACCGTCTGGACATGAGCATCATGCGGGTGCGCAGACGATATGGAAAAGAAGGCTATGTTTTCGCGAACATTAACGCGGAAATGAAGATTCTTGATGATCCTGGTAAATGTGACATCGTGTTTTCCATTCAGGAAGGGAAAACATATCGGGTGGGACGGGTGAATGTTCTCATTGAGGGCGAATTTCCCCATACGCAGATTTCCACTGTTTTAAATCGTCTTTCGGTTAAACCGGGAGATTTGGTTAAGGTTAATGAACTTCAGCAGTCCGAGCGTCGATTGAAAGCCTCTCAGCTCTTCGCTAATGACCCGGCTCAAGGGAAAGTTCCGAAAATCGTTTATTCTCCTCCGGAACTTGCGGAAGAGGCGCAAGTTGCTTCGCAAATTGGTTCCAAAGCGGACGCTGTCGGCGGGTCTGGAAATACCGCGCATCCGATTGCTTCCGGAGGTTCAGCCGGGAGTGCTTCTTCGTCGGCCGGTGCGGCCAGTATTGGCGGCGGCGCGGGGCGTGAGGCTCTTTCGGGCGGAAAAACACAAAAAGTTTTCAAAAAGACGATCGCGGACGTTGATCCTGATTTTAAACTTGGGGAAAACGAAGTGTTTATGGACGTGAATATCCACACGATTTTGCGCCCTATTGAAGACGCTGGAGGCGAAATTTCGGGAAGTGAGACGGAATGTGAGACTGAAATCGCGCGATCTGGTGACGCTGGTGAAACACCGCGGAATTGCCGGACTTCCGGTCAAGGTATCGAGAAAAACTCTTCCCGGAATATTTCAGAGGAAACCGCTTTGGAAAAAGTCTGGTGCATGGAACTCGTGGATCGTGAATCCGGTGAAGTTTACCATACGTACGAATTTCCGGAAGAAGAGGCGGATCTTTATCTTGGCGGCAGAGTAGACGTAGTTAATGACGATCCTGCCTATGAAGATTCACCGTTGCCTGTTTTTGAAGCGGCGAGTCCTATTATTCACGAAGTGCGATATGGTTCTGATGATTCAATCGCGGGTACCGTGCCGCTTCAAAGGATTCCGGTTTATGAGGAGTCGGAGGCGGATTATGTTTCCGATTCTTCCCCCGTGTTTCGTGAAACGGGCTATTCCGCGAGCCGGTCTGTGAACAGTTCAATGGTCGTTCGCGACAATGTTGGCGAAAGTGACAACATAATTCCTGATTCAATCAGTCTTTCCGAGCTTGAACCGGAAGATTCGGCGGAGCGGACTTCATCTGCCGCGCTGAATGGAACTTCCGGAAGAACTGTTGAAGGGAGTACTGGCGGTAACGGGTCCAATTCATCACCAGCCCCGTCATGGGCAACTTCAGAGGGAGCGGAAGCAGCTCCGCCCGCGCAGATAGAGTCAATCAATCCTCGAACCGGGCAGGCCCTTGCTCCGCCTCCGCAGCCTGGAATCAGCAATACGGATGAGACTCCGTTCACGCGTCCGATTGGCGACGTTCCGGCCCCTGGTTTTTCATATGAGGATTGGCAGCGCAGGAGTTTGCCCATTACGGTGGAAACGGAGGAAACGACGACTGGGCGCATTATGTTCTCGCTGGGGGTAAGCTCTGACTCAGGTTTGGTTGGTTCGTTCGTGGTGGATGAGCAGAACTTTGATATTCGTCGTTGGCCGACCTCATGGAGCGATATTAAGAGCGGAACATCCTGGCGCGGACGTGGTCAGCATTTCCGAATGGAATTAACACCGGGTACGGAAGTTTCCCGTTATGTCATGAGTTTTGATGAGCCTTACCTTTTCAATACTCAGATTGGTTTGGGAACGAGCGTCATGTACTACGAGCGAAATTACGAACACTGGGACGAACGCCGAGTCGGGGGGCAATTTAATTTCAGCCGTGCCCTGACGCATGACTTGCGAGCCTATTTGGGTTTTCGCGGGTACGAAGTTTATCTGAGTGATCCGGTTTATCCGACGCCTCCGCGATTGGAAGAGGCTTTGGGATACTCCAAGCTGTTCGGATTCAGTTTCCGGCTCGTTCAGGATCGCCGTGACAGTTCTTTCCTTGCCACCGAAGGGTATTATGCTTCAATTGAACTGGAACAGGTCGTTGGTTCATGGAGTTATCCGCGTTTTAACGCGCAGTTTAAAAAATACTGGCTGCTTTATGAACGCGCGGATATGTCGGGGCGTCACGTTTTAAGTTTCACCTCATCATTCTCCTGGACTGGGGATAATACTCCGATTTACGAATCGTATTTTGCTGGTGGTTCGTCGACCATTCGCGGGTTTGAGTATCGCGGGGTATCACCGCTTGAGATGGGATACCCGGTTGGCGGTAACGTAATGGTGTTGGCTTCATTGGAATATCTTTTCCCAATTACGGCAGACGATATGATTCGCGGAGTCGTTTTCTGCGACACTGGTACGGTTCAGAGCCGAATTGACGAGTGGGATGATTGCTATCGAGTTTCGATTGGAGCGGGGTTCCGAATTTCAATACCGATGCTTGGGCCGGCGCCAATGGCACTTGACTTCGCGGTGCCTTTGGTCAAGGAAAGAGGAGACGAAAAGGAACTGTTCAGTTTCCAGATGGGTCTTCAGAGATAACTGGGAGAAATGGGAAAGGAGGCGGATTGGAGAATCTGTTCTCCTTTTTCTTTTGGAAAATGCCGGGCCTGGGGCACTCCAGAGTTAAAGACAGTGGAAAAAGTGACTTTTGGTGGAGGGCTGGGAGGGATTTTCCGCATAAATTTTCACTTTTTATGGATTTTTTTTCTGCCTCGGTATTTACGAAATTTTTGAATCTGTTAAAATGGAAAATCATTTTTCTTTTTGAAGAGAGATGGTTTCCAGGGATTCGCGAGATTGGCGTCTGGAATGGTTTGATCTTAAATTTCAGGTTAAGCAAGGGTGATTCATGAGTCTCTTTGACCGTTTTTACTATCGGCTGTGGGTTTTCATTACTTATGTTTTGGGGAAGATCTTTTTTCGACTTGAGTATCGATACCAGGATCAGATTCCGAAAGAGGGCAAGCTGGTGGTGATCGCGAATCATCAAAGTTTTTTGGATCCGCCGATGATTGGGACCGGAATGCCGCGTTTCAGTCACTATATGGCGCGAGATACTTTATTCAAGGGACTGTTTGGCTGGCATATTCGCCATTTAAACGCGTTTCCAATTTCAAGGGATAAAAATCCAATCGCGGGAATCAAAGAAACGTTGAAACGTTTGAAGGAAGAGCAGGCAGTCATTATTTTTCCGGAGGGAACCCGTTCGGAAGACGGCAGGCTGGGCGAGTTTCAGAAAGGGATTATTTCCGTCGCGCGCCGGAGTAAAGCACCGATTTTGCCATGCGTTATCCAGGGAGCCTATGACGCGTTTCCAAGGCATTCAAAATTTGTCCACCTGCACAAAATCATCATTACTTACGGCAAACTGATTCCCGCGGAAAAAGTTCAGGAAATGAATGAGGATGAATTGCTTCTTTTCCTTCGAGGCATTATTGCCGAAATGCTGGGTGAAGAATCCGGAAATTCTGAAACGGATGAAAAGATGAAGGCGGAATGAGCCGAAATTTAAGTACTATGGAGACCGATCTTCTTTCCAAGCGAGCAAAATCGGCTTGAGTAAAAAGAAAGACAGGTGAAATCAGATTCGATAAAGCGTGAATTCGCAAAAATTGAACAGACCTTATCCTGTTTCGGGAAGCGTGAACCGTATTGATCCTGAATGGAGTATTCGCAGACCTTTTTTTCAAATGAATGAAAAAACATGACACAAAAACCGTGGCTCGCGACAATTTTGACCTCAGAGGGAAAACTGCCGGACCGGCATGAAGTCTGGAATGAACTGAAAAAGATTCCTGGGTACGAAACGCAGGAATTGGAGTTGATTTCGGAGGATGATGTTCACTTTGTCTTTCGGACTCGCAGCGCGATGCTGGCGGTAACGCTTACGGAGCCGCAGGAAGATCCAGAGGCAAATACGGTGCCGCTTTCCATGTTGAAAAAATCATGTTTTCGAGCATGGCATTGGGCAGAAGCCGCGGTGAGTATTTCGCAGGCTTCACGTCAAATTCTCGCGGCGGTACTGCCGGATGATGACGCGCTGGAGCCATTGGATGCTGCCCTGCTGTTGACGGCATTAACGTCCAGTGTGCTTAAGGTCATGCCCGCGAACGGCGTTTACTGGAATAATTCGGGAATGGTTCACGAGCCTCTTTCCTTCATGCAGCACGCTGTCGGAATGAATCGTTTGGCTATTCCGGTCGAGCTGTGGGTAGAGTTCAGGCTTTCCCTCAATTCAGATCTTTCTCTCTCGATTGGCACGTGGGGGATGAGGGCGTTTGGACTGGCGGAGCTGGAGGTTTCCCGATCACGGAGAGATTCTCAGTGGCTTTTGCGCTGGCTTTTTAATCTGGCGCATTTGATGCTTGAAAATGGTCCGCTTGATACGGAGATGGAACATACTTTCGGGCGTTCGGACAAAGAATCATTTCGTTTGACCTACGCGCGGTCCGCGCCGGAGATTGGACGTGATTCAATTGACGAGATTCTGAATGTTCAGTTTGAGGCTTCGGATAAAAACTGAACAGGCGGAAAAAGAAAACGGCTTGAGATGGTGGGAGTCGCGCTTTAAGAAGAGTTTTTGGGGAATAGTAATCCCAATCATGGAATATTCCTAAAAATTTTCGAGAAGTGTTTTAAAAATACTCTGGAAACGGTTTGCGCCCCTTGCTTTTTCGTCAGAATCGGGTAAAATAAAATTAAAGAAAACCAAGTTATTCACCTCATTTTATCAAAAATTTTCCAAAAACATATGAAAACGATTAAAGTTGGTTTGGTAGGATTCGGGACCATTGGGACCGGAGTGGCGAAACTTCTGCTTCTTCAGAAAGAGCGTATTGCCAAAAGAACGGGGTGTGATGTTCAGCTCGTAAAAATCGTTGATTTGGATACGACTCGTGACCGCGGTATTCAGCTTCCAGAGGGAATGTTGACGGACGATTATCGTGAAATTTTGAATGATCCGGAGATTTCCATCGTGGTTCAGCTCATCGGCGGGACTGGTGTCGAGCGAAAAATCATGTTGGAAATGATTGAGGCAGGAAAGAATATCGTAACGGCCAATAAAGCGCTTTTGGCCACTTACGGGGAAGAAATTTTCTGCGCTGCCCGGAGAAAAGGAGTTTCGGTTGCTTTTGAAGCCGCGGTTGGCGGCGGAATTCCGATTATCGCGGCAATCAGTGAATCGCTGGCCGCGAATGAGATTGAATCGATTCACGCGATTCTTAACGGTACGTGCAATTTTATTCTTTCCAATATGGAAGAGAACGGGAGCGATTACGCGCCGACGCTTAAGGAGGCGCAGCGTCTTGGGTTTGCGGAAGCGAATCCGGCAATGGACGTAGAGGGATCTGACACGGCTCAGAAGCTGGCGATTCTTTCTCATATCGCGTTTGGAGTACGCCTGGATTGGAAGGATATTCCGAAAGATGGCATTGAGACTGTTTCTGGAACGGATTTCCGGTACGCGAAACTTCTCGGCTACAGTATCAAACTTTTGGCGATCGCGAAGCGTATCAAGGGCGCGTCCGGCGCGTGCGACAAACTGGAATTGAGCGTTTGTCCCACGATGGTGAAGCATGGATCGCCAATCGCGTCTGTCAGCGGCGCGTTTAACGCGGTGAGTGTGGTTGGCGATGCGGTGGAACATTCATTTTACTATGGAAAAGGGGCTGGTGAAATGCCTACCGCCAGTGCCGTCGTCGCGGATGTCATTGACACGGTGGTTGGCAGGACGCGTATTACGTTCGACACTTTAAATCTTTGGGATCCGGAAAATGACCGCTCGGAAAATATTGAGCTGGCTCGCGCGGAAGAAGTGACTGGAAGATACTATTTACGCGTGATGGTTGAGGACCGAGTTGGGGTCGTGGCGGAATTGGCTGACATTTTGAGCAAAGCCGGAATTTCGATTGGCTCCTGCGTTCAGGAGAGTGTGGAAGAAAATACGGTTCCGCTGATCATCATGACTCATGAAACGACGGAAGGCGCGATTAATGGCGCGATCAACGCGATTAATCAGCTGGATTGCGTAAAGAGTGAGGCGGTTCGCATGAGGATTTACGGATAATTATCCGGAAACGCGAGAGGCGTTTTGGGAATCACGAAAGAATTCTTTGGAGATTTCCGAGTAAAAGAGTCCCCAAAACGGCTTGGAATTTGATTGAAACGCAGGCGGTAACTGGAAACGGTTGATTCCTGCGTTTTTTATTTCATGAAGAGGGATATTCTGTTCAGGTCGGCACCGTTCATTTCTTCATGAATTCTTTAAAGTGCTCTTGACATTTTGTTTGGCATAAACTATACTCTTTTCGTATTTTGCCCGAATTTATTCCTTTAAGGGGCAAATAGTTCAGTGTTTTGGATAAAATTTTATGTACAAAATATTTCTTTGCCTTCGATATTTACGAACTCGGTATATTGTGCTGGCTTCAATCATTAGTGTGATGCTGGGAGTGGCGACGATGATCGTCGTGAACAGTGTCATGTCCGGGTTCGCGAACGAAATGCAGACGAGAATTCATGGAATTCTTGGTGACGTCATGGTGACTAGCACGAGCGCGGATGGTTTTTATGATCCGGAAGGGCAAATGCAGAAAATTCGCGATACGCTTGGCGACGATGTGATCGGAATGACTCCGATTTGCACGACGGTTGGAGTTTTGACGTACAAAACGCGCGTTTTGGATGCGGACGGGTATGAACGTGAAGCGCAGTTGACCGAGCAGGTCTGCATCGTGGGGATTGATGAGGAATCGAAAAACAGCGTGGGGGATTTTGGAAAATTCCTTCAGCACCCGGAAAATCGCAAGCAGTTGTCATTCGCTTTGCGTGAAGCGGGATACGACACGTTTGAAAATCAGAAAATGATGCAGTCTCGCGGACTCTTGAGCAGGTTTTTTTCGGGAGGAACGAGTAAAAAACCGCTTCATGAGCGCGAAGAGATGAAAAAAGCGGGGTGGAAGCATCGTCTGGAGTATTACGGTGATCCGAAAGACGGCGTTGAGATCATCACGAATCAGGAACTTCATGTCGAATCAAAAAATGCGGCGAATGAATCTTTGCCGACGATGAAAAAAGAGGGAGAGGAAGAGGAGGTTTCTCTGACGATGATGGATCCGAATCAGGTGATTGCGCCGCAAAGCGATCATCCGATGGATAATCCTCCGGAAACGCCGATACTGCATCCCGCGGAAGTTTCGGATAATTCGGGGATGCCGGGAAGTGATTCAGAAAAAGCCGCGATAGATTTAGCGAAACAGGCGAATTCTGGAAAGGATGGCGTGTCGCGGAATTCACCTTTCGACGTGCATCCGGTTCGCGATGATTCCGTGGCACACGAAATTGAAGCACCCGTTTTGGGAGTATCAAATGCGGAATCCCGGTCTGCGGAAGAAGGGCAGGAATTTAATTTGAATGAATCCCTTGAGGCAATGAAGAAAAATTTTGATCCGGAAGCGGAGAACGCGGAGGGTAATTTTTCAGAAAATGTTTCAGGGCATGAAATCGCGGAAGGAAGTGAAGAAAGTAAAAACAGTATTGCGGAAACGGAAGGCATGTTTTCCGGAAACAGTATCGAAGATCCATTTAACCCGTTTGGTGATCCGGTGGGGCATGAGTTTGATCCTGAAAAGGAAACTCATCCAGGAATCATCATTGGGATTGGGATGGCAATGTTTCGCAATTCGGAAGGAAAAGACAGATTTTATCTTTTGCCCGGACGTGACGTAATGCTGACTTTTCCGGATTGCAATATTCGGCCGCAAGGAGTTTCCGGACATTTTACCTGCGTTGATCTTTACGAAAGCAAAATGAGCGAGTATGACAGTCAGTTCGTATTCGTTTCAATGAAAGAGATTCAGAAGCTGCGCGGAATGCCGAATAAAGCGAATCAGATTCAGATCCAGCTTCGTGAGGGGGTGGACCTGGATGCTGCCTGCGAGAAACTTCAAAAAGTTTTTGATCCGCAACTTTTTATTTGCAAAACGTGGCGAGACGACAAAATGCCGCTGCTTCAGGCGGTTGATATGGAAATCGCAATCTTGAATGTTCTTCTGTTCATGATTATCGCGGTGAGTGGTTTTGGAATTCTCGCGATTTTCTATATGGTGGTGACAGAAAAGACTCGAGACATAGGAATTCTCAAAGCACTTGGCGCTTCATCCTGGGGAATCATGAGTATTTTTTTAATGTACGGGTTGGCACTCGGAATCGTGGGGGCTGGGCTTGGGCTTCTCATGGGGCTGATTTTTGTCCTGAATATTAATGAAATTGCTGATTTTTTAAGTTGGGTACTTGGTCACGAAGTATTCTCTCCCGACATTTACTATTTTTATCAAATACCGTATGATATTTCTCTGGCGACTGTTGGAGGAATTGTCGGCGGGGCTTTGATCATCGCGGTTTTGGCGAGTGTTTTTCCTGCCTGGCATGCCTCGCGCCTCCAGCCGGTGGAGTCTTTGCGTTACGAGTAGTAGAGTACTTTCAGGAAAGTTCTTCAGAAGAAAGGAAAACTTTCCTGAAAGTTTAAGAAATGAATTGAATCTTTAACTGAGGAAAAACCTCTTTTCGTGAAGTTTAAGAAGAAACGGGCTTAATTAACGGATTAAAAAATGATGGAATTAATGCAGGTACGCGGACTGAAGAAAAGTTTCACCAAGGGACCGCACACGATACCGGTTCTTAAGGGGATTGATTTGGATGTTCATGAAGGAGAATATCTTTCAATCATTGGGCAGAGCGGTTCTGGAAAAAGTACTCTTCTTCATGTGATGGGGCTTTTGACTCACCCCAATGAAGGAGAGGTATCTTATCGAGGAACGCGCATCGACAATTCCTCAGATTTAGAGCGCGATAGGCTTCGAAACAGAGACATTTCCATGATTTTTCAGTTTTACCACCTTCTTCCTGAATTGGATATCGTAGAGAACGTTCTCATGCCAATGATGATTGCTGAAGGGTACTGGAAATTCAAATTTCATCAGCGTGAACATCGTGAACGGGCTAAAATGCTCCTTGAAAGGGTTGGGCTGGCTCATCGACTTAAGCATCGGCCAAATGAACTTTCAGGCGGTGAAATGCAAAGAACGGCGATTGCTCGAGCTTTGATTAATCAGCCGAAAATTTTGTTGGCGGATGAACCGACCGGGAACTTGGATCGCGCGACAGAAGCGGGGATCATTGAGCTTCTGCACGGACTTAATGAGACTGAAAAACTGACGATAGTTTTGGTTACGCATAATCCGGTAATAGCTGCCGGCGCGGACAGAACGGTGACTTTAACGGATGGTATTCTTGAGTGAGCCGGTTGGAAGAATGGCTTCTTCTTTTTCGATTGCTGAGGCCGCGCGAGAATTGAACGTTTCCCAAGCGACTGTGCGCAACTGGTTCAAAACCGGGGCGGCAGGGGACGGTTCAATGGATTCGCTTCGCCGTTTGGCGAAAGAGCGTCTCACACGCCGTGCGAACAAAGCGAATGCGTTAGGCCATTCAGTTTGTGATGAGTCATTAACGGCAAGGAACCGTCGAAGAAGCGGTATTTCAGAGAATCCGATTCTTTGGAAGATCATTGACGGAATTCTTGCCTTTCATGCTCGGGAAATTCAAAGATCGACTGAGGAAGAATCCGTTGGAAAATCATTTGTTTCCCAACATTCCGTACTCACGGAGCTTGTTCTTTTTTTAAGTGTTCAGCAGTTCATTTTTTCTCATTTTTCCGCGAATCATGAATCATGTCCAACTTTAGTCGCGGAGGAACTTGCTGAGTGGGAGAGGCATTTACTGGAAATATCGAAAAAAGGATTTTCCTCGGTTTCAAAATCATTTAATTTAGTTCAGAATGACATTTTTTCAAAATGTGCGTCGCAGATTCCATTGGAAATTGATTTTTCAGGGATTCTTTACCAGGAATTGACACGAAGCGGTACCAAATCCCGACGCGGTGCTTTTTATACTCCGTCAATTTTAACGCAGGAAGCCGTGGCAAGGCTTCAACATTCATCTGGTTTTTGTCTTGATCCATGCTGTGGAAGCGGAGCTTTTTTGCTTGCGGCGCAAAAGTATTCAGGATTACCCATTTCTTCTCTTTGGGGGATGGATCTTGATCCTGTTGCCGTACGGATCGCACGATTGAATCTGCTGCTGAATTCACCAGGAGAGATGGAAAAGCCGCGGATTTTTTGTTGGGATGGGCTTCAGGAAAATTTGCCGGAAACGTTTCCGAAACATTTTGAAATCATTGCGACGAATCCGCCTTGGGGAGCGGTTTCATCTGACGGAAAGAAGGAGGAGACATTCACTCGTTTTTTGCGTCGCGGCTGGGATTTGCTCAAGGAAAATGGGGAGGCAGTTTTTCTTTTGCCGGAGTCTTTTCTGAATATTCGCCGGCACGCGGGAACGCGGCGTTTTTTGTTGAAGAATGCCCGAATCCTTGAGATTAAAGAGCAGGGCAGAGCGTTTTCAGATGTTTTCACGCCTGTTGTGCGGATTCATTTCATCAAAACCGGCAGTGAAAATTCTGAATTGTCAGAAAAAAGCGGCTTTCATCAGGATGTTTTTCTCCGGACTCCGGAAAATATTATCTCATTGCGTTTAACTCCGGAAATTTCGCGAATCGTTGATAAAATGTTTTCGGTGCCTCATGAAACACTTAAAGATCAGGCAGTTTGGGGATTGGGGATTGTGACAGGAAATAACGTGCGATGGCTTCGGAAAATCACGAATTCTTTTCCGCTTTCTGATCATAGTGAAAGTGATGAAGAATTGGACGGATTGCTCATTACTCGCTCAAAGGGACGAAAATCCCGGAGTATTCAGGAAAAAAACAGTTTGACGAATGAGGAGAATCCGGAAAAGAGAAAAATGCTGAAAGAATCCTCTGCCTGGGAACCGATTATTCGCGGTACGGACATCAAACCGTATCGGATTCTTTCGCCAACGACGGAAATCAACTTTCAGCCAGAGTTTTTTCAGCAGTCTCTTCCAGAGAGCCGATATCGGGTATCAGAAAAGATCGTTTACCGTTTCATTTCTTCTCGACCGGTTTTTGCGCTGGATACGGAAAAACGTTTAACACTCAACAGTGCTAATTTTCTGATTCCCAATATTCCGGGAATGTCGGGAAAAACACTTCTTGCTTTTCTCAACTCTGAAGCATTTCATTTTTTATTTAGAACACTTTTTTTTACGCGCAAGGTCCTGCGTGGAGATTTGGAAATACTTCCATTTCCTAAAATTTCCGAAAAAATTGCGGAAAACCTTGAAATTTTGGTGGGAGACATATTTTCAGGAAAGCCGGTTTGTGCTAAAATAGATGAGATAGTTTTTTCCGCTTTTAGCCTGACGCGCACGGAAATTCAATTGGTCCGCCGCAGTCTGGATTCAGCGTCTGAACGTAATTAAAGAAAGGTTTCGCATGTCATACCAAGTCTATATTAATGGAGAGTATTTCGCTAAAGAAGACGCGAAAATCAGTGTTTTCGATCATGGTCTTCTTTACGGTGACGGCATTTTTGAAGGAATGCGCGCATATTCCGGTAAAGTCTTTCGCCATAAAGAGCATATGGACCGGCTTTGGAATTCCGCGCGAGCGATTGCTTTGGAAATTCCCATGACGAAAGAAGAAATGATGAAAGCGGTCAACGATACGCTTGAATTAAACGGTCTGAAAGACGCGTATATTCGTCTGGTCGTTACCAGAGGTACCGGAAATCTTGGACTTAATCCGTTTAACTGCTCGAATCCCGGTGTCATCATCATCACGGATAAAATCGCGCTCTATCCTCAATCTCTCTATGAAAACGGCATGGAAATCGTTACTGCCAGTACGATTCGGGTTCCTGCCGCCGCACTGAGTCCACGCATTAAATCGCTTAATTACCTGAATAATATCATGGCTAAACTTGAAGCGAAATGTGCCGGCTGCGAAGAAGCTCTTCTGTTGAACTCGAAAGGTGAAATTGCCGAGTGCACGGGCGACAATATCTTCATCATTAAGGATAACGTGATCTATACTCCGCCGGTGGATGCCGGAATTCTCGAGGGAATTACCCGTAATTCGGTCATTGAACTGGCTCGTGAGCTTGGATACGACGTTCAGGAGATTACTCGTACCCGTTACGATCTCTATATTTCGGACGAATGTTTTCTTACTGGCTCTGCCGCGGAATTGATTCCGGTCGTTAAAGTGGATGGACGTCCTATTGGCGACGGAAAAGTCGGTCCTGTGACCAAAACGCTCATTGAGCATTTTCGCGATATGATCGTGCGTTAAGTTTTGGCGAATCAGGATTTTCTGCGGAAAGAAAAGTTTTTCTGTTTGCCGATTAAATTTAAACTGCCGTTGGTTCCCAAACCAGCGGCAATTTTTGTTGGCGGAATTTCATTGGCAAATGATTTAACGGGACGATTAAAGACTCAATCTCAAGAGTTCGGCTTTCCATTCAGAAAAGCCCGTGGAGCGGTTTTCCTGGTGCCGCGAGTTCTTTAATCTTCCGCGTAACCGATGGATCTTCTTCGAGTTCCGGCGCGTGAAAACTCTTTTGACGGGCATCAATCAAAAGCGAACCCTCAAATCCAAAATGCCGGTTTTTAAGCGTTGGCCCTATTCCGGAGATGTCTCTGGCAGGATCGCTTTTGGTAAACGTAGTCCAGAGAAAATCGCGGACAGAATGGGCAGCGCGTTCAGAATTATCAACCAGGACAATAAGGGGAAAATCATTAATTGCCGCGTGAATTCCATAGGAAGCGCAAAAGTGTTCCGCAAGATGATTGGCGTCGTGTTTCGTTCCGTCGTCATTCCATGGCGGAGCCTCAAGAATGAGAATTCCCGGAAGAATGACCTTTGGTTTCCTGATTCCGAGAGCTTGGGGAAGAGAAAGCAGTTTTTCGGCAGTTTCGTCTGATATTTCATCAGATTTCAGGAGATAGTCTGAATATCTTTGAGCAAAATCCCGTAAAGAACTGGGAAGTTTTCGGCGAGGAGGCCCGGCCGCGGCAATGACAATTTTCGAGCCGCGATTTAATCCGCCGCCGGAGTAGTCAAGAGTATCCATCGTCGTTCCCGTTTGAAAATGAAGGTCTGCGCGCCAGTCTGCCCGTTCAAGAATATGGCGGAAAAAGCCAGGAATATCCTGAATGTCGAGATTCGGATTGTCTTCACCAGCGGCAATGAGCAGATACTTGGCCAGGGAGAGTTGGCCTGTTCCCAAAATCGCATTGGAGAGGGTCAGAAGTTCCATTGGCCGACGCGGATTCTGGTAAGGCACATATCGTTCGGAACCGATTGCCAGTAAAAGAGGGTGAACGCCGCAGTCGTCCACAGCGTGGACTGCCTTGACTCCCGGAATGGTGCTGGGCATTAGCCCCTGAACCATTTCATGAATGAATTCTCCAATCATTGAGTCTTCCTGCGGTGGGCGTCCAACGACCGTGAAAGGCCAAATCGCGTCACGGCGGCAGAAAATGCGCTCAACACGCATTACGGGAAATGAATGTTCCAAAGAGTAGTATCCAAGATGATCGCCAAATGGTCCTTCGCGTTTCAGAGAATTGGTTTCAAGCCAGCCGCAAAGCGCGAAATCCGCTTCCGCCGAAACTGGAAGAAGTTCATGGTCTGAATTTTTGCGTAACCGTTTGGGAATTTTGGCCATTCGCACGCGGCGCTGATTCAGAATACCCGCGAAAAGAAGTTCTGACATTCCCTCTGGAAGCGGCATGACGGCGGCGATGCTAAGTGCCGGCGGACCGCCAATAAAAACATTTACCGGAAGTCGTTTGCCAAGCTCAAGAGCTTCCGCGTGGTGAATTCCCAATCCTCGGTGGATTTGATAGTGAATTCCGACTTCATGGAGTGTGCCTGAAGATGAGGGATGATCCACGTAGTCATTTCCATCCAGTTGAACGCGGTACATTCCGAGATTTGAACGCAGGAGTCCTGGAGAGAAAGGAGATTCTGAAAAGACTTGAGGAAGAGTAACGTACGCTCCACCGTCTTTGGGCCAAGATTTTAAATGCGGCAAATCCGAAAGAGCACATGAATCCTGAAAAATGGGACCTCGACGTACGCGTTTCGGGCGGGAACACCAACCGGACCAAGGCGTTCGCCAAGTCAGATAGACTTGAGGACGACGCATAAGATCAGAAGGATTCACGCCAAGACGCAAAACTTTGGGAAGAATTTTCAGGGCATCACGGAAAATGAAATGAAGTCGCTCTCGAGTACCGAATAGGTTACTGACCATGGAAAATCGGCAACCTTTCACATTCGTGAACCAAAGTGCCGGACCGCCTGTTTCAAAAACCCGGCGCTGAATGGCTGCCATTTCCAGATGAGGATCAATGGGAACCTCAATTTTTACGAGCTGTCCTGTCTTCAAAAGATCTTCAACGCAGGCTCTCAAATTTTGGTATCCCATTTTTTCTCCTGTTTGGATTTTAAATTTCTTCAGGAAGGAATCCTTACTGATTCTTTCCGTTATTCATTGAAGAAATCATTTTCGAGGTCATCCTGAGGAACCTCGTTATTCTTTTCCGGAACATTTTTTTCAGATTCCTGTTTTTGATCCAATTCATTTAGTTCGTCCAAATCTTTCAATTCGTCGATATTCTCGAAATTGTCCATGTCAGGATCTTCTTCGGGTTCCTCCTCATCGGCGTCTTCGTCGATCTCGTCTTTCATTTCCTCCTCATCGGCGTCTTCGTCGATCTCGTCTTTCATTTCCTCCTCATCGGCGTCTTCGTCGATCTCGTCTTTCATTTCCTCCTCATCGG
>JAFQUP010000150.1 GCA_017408405.1 Thermoguttaceae bacterium | reverse complement strand
GGGGCTGGGGAAAGTTGAACAGAAAATTCTTGCGGAACGTATCCGGAAAGTTAGGAATGACGAGCCGGTCTTTCAGCCGATCCACGCCGTCATGGAACGATACGGAAAACGGAAACTCGATGGACGGAGCGTTCGGCAACTCAAGAAAACCTACTCAAAAGACAGCTACCGGCGAGCCGTCAAGAGAGGGTTGGAACGCGCGGAGCGGCACGGTGTAAAGATCCAACACTGGACGCCGTATCAGCTGAGACATTCCGCCGCGACGGAATTGAGTATTCAGCTAGGACGGGAAGCTGCCGGTGTGATGCTCGGACACGCAAGCGCCAACGTCACCGCCGGATATGATCACTCGGATCGCGAAAAGGTCCGGAAACTCGTCGCGGAGAGGGACGTCACGGCAGGGACAGGTCTGGTAAAATGGGAGGGTTAGGAGGGGGAGGGGGTAGGTTCTTACCCCTCGATTTTTTTCCAATCTGCTTGCCGAACACTGCCGTGTTATTAGAAAATTGGTTGGTTGGGGTGTCACTATGAAAAATGCGGGGTTAGAGAGGCAAATTTAAATAAATCGGATTTATTTAAAAGTGTCACTATGAAACCCCGTTTGTCACTATGTGTGTCACTATGAAAATTTTTTCTTAGTGACACCTTTTCACCCTTTATTTTACGGGCTATAGTCACTCTCTGTCACTATGTCACTATGTATTTTATAAAATTACTCTAAATTAAAAAATAATTAAATTAAATATTAATTAATATAATATTGTAATATTGGGAGGAAGGAAAATTTCATAGTGACACAGCGACACAGTGACACATTCTCCGGTCTGGACATAAAAAAACCGCCATTTCTGACGGTTGGGGAATTGTCTTTCTGTGGTCAGGGGACTTCGACCTGAAAAGTCAGCGTGGTTTCTTTTTTCTTGCCGGATTTGGACGTGTATCGGATCGGCACTTCGACACAGTAGAGGCCCGGCCCGATCGGGAAGACGCATTCTTCTGGTTCTTTTTGGAACACGAACTCTTTCGTCTTTGCCCGTTGTTCAATTTCGTCTTTAACTTCTTCCCAAACTTCCCACATTTCACCGGTCATCATCACGGCCTGCGGATTCTGTTCCAGTTCCTTTTGGGAGGCTGCGTTTCTTAGATCCCCCATTTCTTTTCCATTCCAGCCAAACTTTTCAATCAAAACATCGTCTCGCATTTTGAACCATTTGCGGTTTATTTTCACAGAGCCGGTTTTAATTTTTTGGATGTTATATGGAAGGGGCGGTTCAGGCTTTTCTTTATCCGTTTCCTCTTCTATTGCAGATTTTGTGCTTTTTTCATCTGGCATTGATTCTGTTTTCAGTTTGTCTTCGAAAAAATTTGAGAAAAATCGCCGAAAGACAATACCAAGGGCTTGATAAAAAGCAATACCACGCTATAATACATAACATAGAAAGGAGGTGAAGAACCTTGACTGAAAAAAAAGTCAATATGACATTTAAAATTGAACCTTCACTCAAAAAACGAGCTGAAGAACTTGCCGAGGCAAAAGGTATGACGCTTGGAGCTTTTATTCGCGATCTGATCGCGACGGCAGACGAAAAAGAAAATTCAGATACTATTGAAGAACTCCGGCAACGGATCGAAAGACTCGAAAAAGAAGTCTTTGGAAGATAGAAATAAAAAGGCACGCTTTAATGCCCTAGGAAAGCTCAAGCGTGCCGCGTATTCTAAACCAAAATTCAGAACACGCTTCTGATTATACCGCATTCTTGCGCGGTGTCAAGGGGTGTTCTGGCAAATCCCCAAAGAAAGGAGCGAATCATGCTCGAATTTGAATTGTTTTTTATGCATGATATTAAAAAATTGGCGCAGGCTGTTGAGCTGCAAGATCAGAATGGCGTGAAATACTATTCCGCGTTCATGGCAGGAATGCTTGAAGGAGATAACCAGCTCGGAGATCATCTGGATGAGGGACGGCGCAGGGCGATCCGCCGACTTATTGGCGAGGTCATTGGCGGTACGAAAAACGAAAAGGAAGCGTTTGATGAAATGGTTAAAATTTTCCGCGACTTTCGCCCGTTCATGGTTTCTGATGACATGATCAGTTTCCTGGCAGATCTGCTTGTTCAGTACTGGCAGGCGGAAACTTCAGAGGAGAAAGCCTTTACCAGCCTCCGTTATCGTGCCGTCATAGATTCTCTTATTTGGACTGGCGCATTCCTTGAAGATGCGGAAGTTGCCGCGTTCTTCGGCCTTCTGGACCACGATCCGAAATATCCTTGCGAATTCGAAGCCAGGCAGCTCCTTGTGAAGGCCAGGGGCTTCGTAAAGTACGAAGGGTAAATTTCGCAAAATTTCTAAAAAACGATTGTGGCCGGGCCTATGGTCCGGTCGGAAAGGGCTAAATCATGGAAAAGAATGAATTTGAAAAGCAGTTGACGGACCTTTTTTCCGGCCTGAAAGACTGCCTGCGCCATCGTGACATTGAAGCGCGTTTCTTTACGCACGGAATGATCATGGGGGCACTCGCCGCGGTTTGCCGACTGAAAAATCTTGATTCGGAAACGATCGAACCGCTCGCGAAGTTTGACGCATTTGTTTTTGGCGAAATGAGCCTCCGAAATGCGGAACGGCTTTTGGACCATGTGAAGACACGAATTCTGGTTAAAGTAAATGGAGGTGAAGCATGAAAGCTATGCAGATTTTTGACAGTTCCGAGTTTGGAAAACTCCAGGCGATGGAAGGACAGGATGGCGGGATCTGGTTCATCGGGAAAGAAGTGGCGGAAAAGCTGGGGTACAAAGATTCAGATCAAGCACTTCGAACACATGTTGATCAGGAGGATAAGCTGACCCGTCAATTTAACGGGTCAGGTCAACGGCGTAATATGACAATCATCAACGAATCCGGATTGTACTCGCTTATCCTTTCCAGTAAGCTCCCGAACGCGAAGCGGTTCAAACGGTGGGTTACTTCGGAAGTTCTTCCGGCGATCCGGAAAACCGGGGCATATCAGCCGACAGGACTTCCAGTTTTCCGCACTGCTCCGCTGCCGACGCAAAGACGCTTTTCGGATGTCAGCTACACATCCGCACTCGCAGAAAGTTTCTTGGATTCGCATGTCGCGCAGTTTATTTCTGCGGAATGTGCGCTGCGCAGTGATGAGATCTATGACGCCTACATTCAGTGGGCGGTCGAGATGAGCGCAGAGGTTATGGAACGTCGGCAATTTTTTAAGGCAACCTCTAAAAACTTACAATTTTTGCAAAACTATTATTCAGAATCCAGAGTTCCTAGGAATTTCTGTTTTTTGAACAGGTTTGTGAGAGATTTTCCGCGTTTTTTTAGCTGTTTGGACCTCCTTTATGGCGAATGGG
>JAFQUP010000149.1 GCA_017408405.1 Thermoguttaceae bacterium | reverse complement strand
GCTTTCGTTCTGGTAATTTTCAGAATCACCGGTTCCGTAATTCGAAGTACCGTCCTCTCCGCTTTCGTTCTGGTAATTTTCAGAATCACCGGTTCCGTAATTCGAAGTACCGTCCTCTCCGCTTTCGTTCTGGTAATTTTCAGAATCACCGGTTCCGTAATTCGACGAAGTGCCATCCTCTCCGCTTTCGTTCGCAGAATTGCCAGAAGTGGACGAATTCGATTCCGAGTCATTTCCATTTGATTCATCTTCTCCATCATGAGAGACTAAATGAAAACTTTCGGAGGAGGTCATGGCTCTTTTCGCGGAAGTCCATGTTCTTGGACCAGGAGAATTGTCCACGATTTCCTGCGCGGTTTGGGAAATGTCATTTTGGGGGGAATCAGAGGCATTTTGAAAAAGAAGAGATTTGTCACCGCTTGTTGCCGCGTAAATCAGGAGCATCATGGACATGACAATTCCGGCGAAAATGAGCCGTCGCAAAAAAATCCGGATGATACCAGAATGTTTTGCGTTCCGGTAGTCTGCGTTTGAAGATTTTCGTTTTCCCGAATTTTTTCCTTTTGTTTTTGAGTTTTTTTGAGCCGCAGCCATTATTTTTGTCCTTCCCGCCCTGTTGACAAATCATTTTTTTCCGAATATAATTGATTGAAATTTTCGTGTGTTCACATTCGGAAAAGGGTAAAATCACCCATTTCATTTATCGAAAGCCTTATTGAAATTTTAAAAAAATTTTTTTTCCCCCCTTATTTTGAATATGTTCAATAAACTTTATCCAATCCTTTTGGAATATTATCCCATGAAAAAATGGTGGCCTGGAACGAGTCCGCTTGAAATCGCTGTTGGTACCATTTTGACACAGAATACCAGCTGGAAGGGAGTTGAGAAGTCCATCTTTGCTTTAAAAGAAGCGGGCAAGATGGAAATCCGGGCTATTCTTGAGCTTTCCGATGATGAATTAGCTGAACTGATTCGGCCGTCAGGTTTTGCTCGGCTTAAGACGCAAAGACTTAAAAACCTTCTGAATTTTATTCGGGAAAATTATGGAACTGTCGAAGAGATGAAGTTTGCTCCAAAAGACTCTTTGCGGAAAGAGCTGCTTTCAGTGAATGGGGTTGGCCGTGAGACTGCCGATTCGATTCTTCTTTATGCATTGGAGAAACCGTCTTTTGTGATCGACGCGTATACGCGCCGAGTTTTGGGTCGGCATGGGATTTTGGATGAAAATTTACCGTATGATGAACTTCAGGCAGCCTTTGAGGATTCGCTTCCGCAAGATATTCAGATTTACGCGCATTTTCACGCGATGATCGTTGAACTCTGCAAGGAATTTTGCGTAAAAAATTGGCCGCGTTGCGAAACGTGTCCGCTGAAAGGTCTGAACGTGAAAGAAGGTTTCCATTAATTCATCTAATTTCTCCGAAAAAGCGCGTTCCAGAGGAGGTATAGTTTTTTCCATTTTCCAACTTTTGGGCGGTGTTCCCAAACGCGGTAATTTTCACGCCTGATTGCCTCCAGGATCGCTTTGCCTCCAGCGTGGAAAAGAGAGATTTCCAGTTGGAAACGTTTGGGAACACGATTTATCAGAGCTGTGCCCGTTTCAAAGAACTGTTCCGCCCATTGAACTTCTTCCGCCAAAAGTTTCTGAAATTCAGGTGTGGAACGTTCTGTTCGAAGTAATTCGTCGGAATAACCAAAACGCTCTCTGTCTTCTTTGGGAAGATAAATTCTTCTTTTTTCACGCCAGTCGCGTCCAACATCCTGCCAGAAATTCGCCAGCTGAAGTCCTGTGCAGATTGCGTCAGAAAGACGAAAAGATTCGTTATCCGTTGTCCGCGCGAGGTAAAGAATCAGTCTTCCGACAGGATTCGCGGAATTTTGGCAGTACGCGAGAAGTTCTTCACGAGTTTCGTATTCGCAAACAGTCCGATCCTGGCGAAACGCGATGAGCAAATTCTGAAACATCGATTCAGGAATTCCGAATTCATCAATCGTTTCTTCCAGCGCCTTGAAAACCGGGTGTTTCGGAGGCTGACCGGCATAAAGCGCGCGAAGTTCATTTTCCCACCATTCAAGGAGTGCCAGGGAAATTTTATTTTCCTGAATTTCATCTCCAAGATCGTCTGCCCAGCGGCAGTAGGCATAAAGGTTGAAAAAATGCGGACGAAGTTTTCGGGGGAGGATGAAGGAGACGACAGAAAAATTTTCGTAATGTTTTCGTGCTAGTGAACGGCAGTAGCGGCAAGATTCTTCCGAAGTAAAATTTGGGAAAGTCAATTTCGTGGGGAAGGAGGAGGCCGCATACTGGGAAATGTCAAGAGAATTCCCCCATTTTTTTAGGTCCTGAATTGGGAAGCCGGTACTTGAGAGCATGAAAAACTCCTTAAAGGATGGATTACGGTAAAAATAAAAGTGAAAATTTTCTCGACTAATTGTTTCAAAAGGCACGGAAACAGAAAATTTCTGGGCGGAAGGGGGATTCGTAACGTGGATTGAATAATTTCATGATTCCCGATAGGCAGGCGAATCTCCGGCAGCAATTTGAACCGCAAACGTTTGGGGGATACCGCGTGATGCTGATTCGGCAACTAATTTCAGCGAAATGAAAGTACTTTCGTTGAGAGATGCTGCGTGAATCGCGTTTTATTTTTCCGTAGGATTGCGGAGCTGCCGATCGCGAATGCGATATTTGACAACCAGCAGGGCCGCGGCGGAAACCATTCCGATATTTACCAGATAAAACCAGCCGACCCAATTCCATGTTTCCGTAAATCGGGCAAGTCCCAGCAGGTAACCGAGAATAATCATTGAATAAAAACGGAGACTGACGCCGCCGCACGATTTGCTTGTCCAGAGTTTCCAAAGCGCGATGGGCCAGCTGGCGCCAAAGCAGATCATCATTCCCGCTTCAAAAAACAAATTCAAGTCCATTTTTTTCTTTCTCTCGATTTTTTCTCAAAAACTCTCCGACGGGGGGCTTTTCTTTTTTTATTTTCTGATTATAATTAGTGGAAATTGGGGGAGAAATTTCTCCCCGCCCAGCAGAAGTGGCGGAACTGGCAGACGCGCTGGATTTAGGTTCCAGTGAGGAAACTCGTAGGGGTTCGATTCCCCTCTTTTGCATTTGGAAAAATTTTGTTTTCCGTAAAAAAAGCACCTGTTTCAAGGTGCTTTTCGCATTTCACGAATCTCTTGCTGAAAGTACGTCCTCAAAAACAGAAAATATTTCCGGGGAATTCTGTCGTGAAATTCTCGTAAACGCTTTTGAACAGCGAAAAATGCCACTTTTGAAGCGCGGTTCAATTAACGGAAACGACTCATGAGGCCGGAAGAAAAACAATTCAACAAAATTTCCAAATCTTTATGAACGGAACACAAAATTTTGGGCTGAATCAGAGTGGGAATCAGAGTGAAATTTAATTGGGACTCTGATTCCGCTCCAAATTCTTTAAGGGACTTTCCTGAAAATTATGTTTTGAGAAATTCTCTAAAATTAATCCATCTCCTTGAACAGGCAACTGATCGATTCGTTGAAATGGATACGGCGAATCGCTTCTCCTAAAAGATCCGCGACCGAGAGAACCTTCAGTTTATTCGGCATTCGCTCAGGAGTCATTGGGATCGTGTCGGTCACGACCAGTTCTTCAATTGGGGCCGCATTGATTTTTTCAACGGCGGGGCCGCAGAGGACGGCGTGAGTCGCAGCCAGGTAAACCTTGGAAGCACCGGCATCTTTGACCATTTTCGCGGCTCCGCAAATTGAACCGGCCGTGCTGATCATGTCGTCAAAAAGGATGGCGACTTTGCCTTCAACGGAATCGCCCGTAATATTGGCCTGAACAGTATCCGTCGCGCTGGAACGGCGTTTGTCAACGATGGCCAGGCCGCCGCCGAGAACATGCTGGTGCTTGAGGGTACGTTTCGCTCCGCCGGCATCCGGACTGACGATAACCAGTTCTTCTTCTGGAATCTGAAGAGATTTAAAGTATTTATCGAGGATAATACCCGCGTTGAGGTGATCAACCGGGATATTAAAGAAACCTTCAATCTGCGCAGCGTGAAGGTCCATTGAAATAACGCGGTCCGCTCCTGCTTCCATCAGAAGATTGGCTACCAGCTTGGCGGTGATCGGGACACGTCCGTCATCTTTGCGGTCCTGACGGGCATAACCGAAATACGGGATGACGCACGTAATACGTCTGGCACTGGCACGGCGAAAACTCTCAATGAGAATAAGCAATTCCATCAGATTTTCATTAACCGGCTGGCAGGTCGGCTGGATTATGAAAATGTCATGGCCGCGGACGTTGTCGTCAATTTTACAAAAAATTTCGCCGTCGGGGAAATTATTGATGGTCAGTTTGCCTAAAGGTTGGCGAAGGTAATCCGAAATGCCTTTAGCGAGACCTGGATTGGCGCGTCCAGTGAAAATTTTCATAATCAATCCTCGTCTGAGTGATGAATTAAAGGAAAAGAAAGTTGTCTTATGGACATCGGAATGAACAGAACAAAAAGCCCAAAACGTAATTTGTCATGAAAGACAAATAATGAATAACAATAACAAAAAACAATTGGTTTTAAGGCTTTTTAATCGAATAATTGGATTATTCGAAAATGTTCTGTCGCAGGGCTGTCCCAATAAGCTGAATTTGGTTCGTGAAGATTTCTCCACTTAATATATTATAGCGAATTTCTGATTTACAAAAAGGGGGGAGGCCTGAAATTTTATTCATTTAAATGGATTTTCCTCTTGGGACGCTGCGAACCGGAAATTTAGTATTTTTCCGGGATTAAAAGAATTTGACCAATTGGGAGCTCCTCACTGTTTGGAAGAATATGGCGGTTCATCTCGAAAATTTCATTTTCACGATTCGGGTCACCAAGGTATCGTGAGGCCAATTTAGGAAGGGAGTCGCCTTCCTCAATGAAATGTTCACGAGGACCGTAAATGGAACGTCCATTAATTCCGGAATGTTCGGGAATTACGTCAAATCCGCCACGTTGAGAGACTTTGCGAAAAAGCGGATTTGTCATTTCCTGATCTTTTTGGACCATTGGACTTTCATTAAGAAATGCCTGAACCTGAGAAGAGGACAGGGAAATTTCAAGTTCTTGTTTTTCACTGCTTGGTTTTAGAGGAGACGGAGATACGGAAGCTGAAGGAGTCGGTGAAACGGAACCAGATCCCAAAGATGATTCGGGTGAGGAATATGTTTCAGACGACGGCAGCGGGGCCGTGGAAGAAGGAGCGTTTAAAGATGAGGAATTACCGGAGGAGACGTTTGGCTTGTCCTCGTTACCCATGTCGCTCGAATTACCGTGTGGAATTCCATCCAGGATGTGGGACTCCGGGTAAGAACCGGGAATGTCCATGCTTGACTGGGGGGAGGACTGAGCAGAATTCTCCCTGCCGAACGAAGCGGACGGAATGGTCTCCTGATTGGCAGTGGAAAATGTGGCTGAAGACGGTTGGGAGGAAGAAGGAGCGGCAGGTGAAAAGGAGGTTTCCGGATAAAGTTCTTCCTCCGGAATATTAGTCGGGAAAATCTGTGTTCGATCCACGAGAACTTTGTACGGCGACTCCGCGAGTCCTACGTCGAGATCAAGTGTTTTTTCTTTTGAGGGAATCTGGTTAGCGGTTTGCTGCCAAAAACGCCCAGGAATGGACGTTAAAAAAATGAAAAGAGCGACGACAAAAAAAAGAAAAGAGTAAAAACGAACTTTCATCAGCTGCCTCCGAAAACCCATCCCAATTTTGGGGATTTCATGATACTGTTTTTGAAAATAAAAAACTCTTTTCTTAATTATACTGTATTAAAAAACATTTGGCCACTAAAAAGGAAATTTTTTGGGAAATTTCACCCACCCCCCCATTGCTTTTTTTAAAAAATCGAGTATAACATTCTACTGTTGAGAGAAACGAATGTTTTTCCATTATGGAGCTTTAGTTCTTTCTTTTGATGACCGTTAAAGGTTAATTCCTTTACGGGGCGTAGCTCAGCCTGGCTAGAGCGCTGCGTTCGGGACGCAGAGGTCGCTGGTTCAAATCCAGTCGCCCCGATTTTTATTTTTTCTTTTAAGGTTTTAATCTTGCGGGGCGTAGCTCAGCCTGGCTAGAGCGCTGCGTTCGGGACGCAGAGGTCGCTGGTTCAAATCCAGTCGCCCCGATTTAGGAATTTTAATTTCCTATGAAAAAAGTTTATATCTTGCCGAGTGCTGTTGCGCTCGGCTTTTTTATTTTCTGTTCGTTTAGGAAAAATCTTTCAGAAACCATTCTTTCTTTTCGCGCGGGTTCACGAGGTAAGTTCGTTTGCGCAAGCATGTCCGCCGGAGCGTTCATTTTAATCCTGATTTCCCTTCACTGTTTTGTTTTCATCAGATTCTGGAATGGAAACATCTGCGTTTTTTCCATATTTTATAATTTGGCCGTCAGGAGAGATTTGAAGAATTTGAACTTCCGTGTTGGGCAGTGATTCGATGAGTTTCATCCCCTGCTCTGGCCCCAGAACACTGACCGCGGAGGCGAGCGCGTCCGCGTCTGCCGCATTGGCGGCAATGACGGAAACGGTCAATCTATTCGTCAGCCCAAGACCGGTTTTAGGGTCCACAATGTGCGAGTAACGCTTTCCGTCAATTTCCACAAATTGAAACATATCGCCGGAATTGGCGATGCCGCAATTGCTTAAAATCCAGAAATCTGTCGGATGCTCTCCTTTTTTTAGTGACGTGACGGCAATCGTCCAGCCTTTTTTCCCCGGCGGAGGATCGCCAAGTCCAATGTCTCCTCCCGCGTCAATCAGAGCACTGGTAACTCCTAAAAGCCGCATGGTTCGCAGGGCTTCGTCAATGGCGTACCCTTTCGCGATTCCGCCAAGGTCAAGACGCACATGATTTTTGGCTCCGTTTTCTGAAAGGGCGATTGCCTGTGCGGATTCATCGAAGAGGATATTTTCCCAACCGACAGTCCTGAGCGTTTCGCGAAGTCTCTGTTCCGGAGGAAGACGATGCGATTTTCGGGCATGACGCCAAAGACGAACGACCTGGCCTACCGTTGGATCAAATGCGCCGCCGGACATTTTCGCGTGCTGAACCGCGCCGCGCAGAACGTTCCAAAGGTCATCGCTAACACGAATAAATTCTCCAGGAAGCGCGTTGTCGCAGAATTTTCGGATTTCACTGTTTGGGTCATAGTCGCTCAGGCACCCGTTCAGGTCGTGGAATCGCGCGAGAGCCTCGCCGGCGGCCGTTTCTGCCGTTTGGCGGTCTGGAGCGTAGAGAACGATACGGATGGGAACCGCCATTTCAATTCCGTTGAACTCAAAGCGTTCGAATTGGTTGTTGGCGGAGGCGGACTTTTTCTCGTGATGCCCCGTCCTTGCTTTCATTGGCTGGGTAATTTCAGATTCACCGTTTGAAGAAATCTCCGTTGAGGCAATGACATGAGCGTGAGAGACCAAAAGTAGAAAAAGCAAGGCAGATAAAGTTAAGATAGAGAAGATGGGTAATTTTTTTGTCATGTTTTGGAAAACTGCGAAAAAAAGGGTAAGAATGATGTTTTTTTACTGATAGTTTTTTATCTACTTAATGAGCAGATTTTGTTTATTTTAAAAAAGTACTCTGAAAAGTCAAGGGATTTAGCGGAAAAAAAGCAAAAAAAAGAAGAAAATATTAAAAAAAAGTTAAAAGTGAATAAAAAGTCCCCCTGCCCCCCCTTTTCATAATTTTAAATTATGCGATACTTTACGATTTGACGATGGTGGATACTTTTGGTCTGAATCCCCATCCCAAATACAGACCGCTCTTGGACCGCAGACCCGATTGGGGTTCAGAGATGACGTTGGTATGTCATCGACGGTAAGAGCTTTTCACATTTTATTTTAATATGGGAGAACTGATCATGAATCTTCTTTCACAGTATGGCATTACGCAGGAAAATATATTTCGGAACGCGGTACCGGCAGTCCTTTACGCCGAGGCGCTTGCTCACGATGCAGCTGAAATTTCCAGTACAGGTGCGCTGATGACAAATTCCGGCGTGAAAACTGGCCGCAGCCCGAAAGATAAACGCATTGTGGAAGATGCGGAAACGGATCAGGATATTTGGTGGGGCAGCATCAACATGAAGACGGATGCCGTTACGTTCGCGCATAACCGTCAGCGTGCGATTGATTATTTCAATACCTGTGACCGTCTGTATGTTGTTGATGGTTTTGCCGGCTGGGATGAAAAATATCGTGTTAAGGTTCGTGTTATCTGTACGCGGGCATACCATGCGCTTTTTATGCGTAATATGCTTATCGTACCGACAGAAGAAGAGCTTCGACAGTTTGACAAGCCGGATTATGTCATTTTTAACGCGGGTAAATTTCCGTGTGATCCGACTATTGGTACCCATACCAGCAGCACGAGCGTTTCTCTTAGTTTTGCTGCCAGAGAATTTGTCATTCTTGGTACCCAGTATGCCGGCGAGATGAAGAAGGGCGTTTTCACCATCATGAATTACCTCATGCCGAAGCAGGATGTGCTTTCCATGCACTGCTCCGCCAATGAAGGCGTGGATGGCGATGTCTCACTCTTCTTTGGTCTTTCCGGAACAGGAAAAACGACGCTTTCAACCGAAGCGAACCGCAGACTCATCGGCGATGACGAACATTGCTGGACTGAAAATGGCGTGTTCAATATCGAAGGCGGATGTTACGCGAAGTGCATCAATCTTTCCAAAGAGAGCGAGCCGGAAATTTTCAACGCGATCAAATTCGGAACGGTTTTGGAAAATGTTGTGGCGGATCCAACCACCAGAGAAGTTGATTATGCCGATAAATCGTTCACTGAAAATACCCGGGCGGCTTATCCGCTGGATTTCATTCCGAACACGAAAATTCCTGCGGTCGGCGGACATCCCAAAAACATTATTCTCCTTACCTGTGACGCGTTTGGAGTTCTTCCTCCGGTCAGCAAACTTACTCCTGAGCAGGCTATGTACCACTATATCAGCGGCTATACCGCGAAAGTTGCCGGTACGGAAGTCGGAATTAAAGAGCCGCAGCCTGATTTTTCTGCCTGCTACGGCGCCGCTTTCCTGGTCTGGCATCCGACGAAATACGCCGAACTGCTGGCGGATCGCATGAAAACGTACGGTTCCAACGCGTGGCTCGTTAATACCGGCTGGGCAGGCGGTGGATACGGAGTTGGAAAGCGTATGTCCATCAAGCATACCCGTGCTATTATTGACGCGATTCATTCCGGGGAATTGGCCAAGTCGCCTCTTCATCAGGATCCGATTTTTGGGCTTTATGTTCCGACGATTTGTCCGGGAGTTCCGGAAGATGTCCTGATTCCGCGTGAATGCTGGATAGACAAGGCGAAGTATGACGAAACAGCCAAAAAACTCGCGGAAGCGTTCAAAGCCAATTTTGAGAAATACGCGGATGCTGCTCCCGAGATTGCGGCAGGCGGTCCGATGTGAGCGGTTCAGTTTCTGTGTGAAGTTCAGCTTAGGCTGAACCCGATTCGGAGTGAGAATTTATCATAAACAAGAGGGAAAAGGTTTTCTATTTAAAGCCTTTTCCCTTTTTTTCTTTTATTGGAATATTTTGTTGATTTTTCTTGTTTTATCTATTTTTTGTACTCTTTTTTTTCTTTAAAATTTTTCTTTTGTTAAGATGAAAAAATTGAGCAAATTTTAACGCTTGTTTGTTTATTTATTTTTTGTTAAATTGCCTGAAATTTGAGAAAAAAGCCTGAAAAAAGCGGTTTTTCCATGGACGAAAACGAAAAAAAATGTTATATTTAAGAAGGTGATAAAAGATGGATTTTGCGGATTGTAGGGAATTATCTTCTGCGATCAGTATGCCTTTTTAAACATGATTTTTTATTCTGTTTTTAAAAAGATGGAATGATGAAATCATATTGAAATTTTTCCAGGTCGGAAACGATATGAAAAAAACATTTTTTGAAAAGTACGCGCTTCTCATTCTGGTACTTCTCGCGTTTTCACTTCCAATTATGATGGTTGGAGTCAAGAGAACGCTGGAAAATGTCCGGAACAGCATGAAAGAGTGGCTTCCGGAGGGTACACCGGAAGCAGCTCTCCACACATGGTTTCAGCAGAATTTTCCCAATGAACAGTTTATTCTGATGAGCTGGGACGGCTGCTCACTGTATGACCCGCGCATCGAGGTGATGAAACATCGTCTTATGCCTCGTCGTGACGCCAGGAATGAGGTGGTGAACGAGGATTTCAACCTGCGTTTTTTTGAGAATTGCGCCTCCGGAACAGAATTGGCGAAAACGCTTTCTGAAGGAAGTTCGCTGAAATATGAGGAAGCGATTGGACGGTTGAAAGGCTCTTTGATTGGGATGGATGGCGTGAAGACATCGATTCTGATCTATATGCGGCCGGGCAGTGAAGGCGAGAACATGAAAGGTGCTGTTGGTGAAATTTACCGCATGGCACGTAAAGAATTTGTGTTTGACCGCCGCACGTTAACTCCGGAAGAGCTTGCTGCCGCGGAGGGAATTTTAAAAGAGCTGGAAGGAAAGGAAGTGGTGAAAGAACCGCCAATTTTCCAGGAGCGTATTATTAAACTCGCGGTGCCGAATAAGCCGACGGAGGCGGAGCTTCAGCGTGAGGCGATTCCTCCGGAGGATTTAATCGTGTTGCCGGGGCTTCAGCCCTCTCAGCTTCATTTAGGCGGTCCCCCCGTGGATAATGTTTCGATTGACGTGGAAGGAAACCGAACGCTGCTGCGTCTCGCGTGGATGGCGGCTGTCGTGGGTTTTGTCATTGCCAGTCTTTGTTTGCGAAGTTTCCGGTTGGTGCTGGTTGTCTTTGCTTCCGCTTTAATGGCGACGGGTTTTGCTCTTTCGCTTGTGAACTTTACGGGGGCGTCAACGGACGCGATCATGCTGTCCATGCCGCCGCTGGTTTACGTCCTTACCATGTCAAGCTCCATTCACTTCATCAACTACTACCATGACGCGCTTGAAGAAGTGGGAGGTGTTCATGGGGCAGTAGAACACGCTGTCAAGCTGGCTTTTGTGCCGGTAGTGGTTTCCGCGGTTACGACTACTTTGGGACTTTTCTCACTGATGACCAGTAATCTGCTTCCTATTTGGAACTTTGGACTTTATTCAGGGCTTGGAGTCATTATTTCACTTTTCTTTATTTTTCTCTTTTTGCCTTCCTATCTTCAGCTTTTCCCGTCACATCGTTTTGCGGAAAAGATGGCGGCAAAGGCAAACAGCGGCGAAAAGATAGAAAGGAAGGACGTAATTGGCGCCCAATGGCAGAAGATTGGACATTTTATTATCTGGCATCCGTATCTTGTGATGACGTTTTGTTCGCTGCTGCTTGTCATGGGATTCGCGGGACTTCCCCAGCTGCTGCCGTCGGTTAAGCTCATGAATTTCTTTAAGTCAGACACGACGATTATTCGTGACTATACCTGGCTTGAGGAGAATCTTGGGCCGCTTGTCCCGATGGAAGTGTTGATTCGTTTCGATAACGAGCGAGTGGAAGAGAATTTCAAAGGACGTCTTCTTCTGGTTCAGGAGGCGGTTGAAGCGATTCAGGAATCACTGGTTGATAAACGGATTGGTACTCCAGACGCGCCTCCGCCGTACATGAAGCACAAACTTTTCTTTAATACGAAAAGGACTTCTGTCGCGGAGGAAAAGCAGGTGGGCGGTGTCATTTCAGCCGTGACGATGCTTCCTGATCCGATGGCAGGAACCGCCGCGGAAAGAGCGGGATGGAACGGACAGGTATTGCGTAACTACCCGGTTCTTAAAGATAATGTCGTTCAGGATCTTGAGGCGGCGGAACGTAAGTATCGCGATAGAGCTAAAAAGAATGGGGAGAAAAACCTGAGTCCGTCCCTGGCTGAAATGGAAATTCCCGCGGAACTGGCAGAGAAAGCCATAGAAGCGGGAATGACGAACCTGGAAGAGTTAAGGGCAGGAATCGGAAAAGCGCAGGAAGGAAATCTCTTTAGTACGGAAGAGCTCGCGGAGATTGAACGCAGGGTCTATCAGTGGCAAGTGAGTAACGGGGATGAACTTTTCCGGATTACGTGCCGCGTGAAGGCTTTAACGGATGTGGACTATGGAGATTTTGTCAATGAGCTGCGTAAAACGGTCGATCCCGTCGTGGAGAAGTGGCTCGCGGAGAAAAATATGGGAGAACCGGGAAAAGACGCGCCTGTTCAGGCTATCTATACCGGGTCTGTTCCGCTTGTTTATAAAACGCAGCATGAATTGATGCGAAGTCTTTATCAAAGTATTTTGATGGCTTTCGTTACGATTTCAATCATCATGATGATTATGCTCAAAAGCGTGATTGGCGGTTTTTTGGCCATGATTCCGAACGTATTTCCGATTGCGGTCGTTTTCGGTATGATGGCTTGGCTCGGGGTACTTTGTGACCTGGGGGCTATGATGACCGCTTCCGTGGCACTCGGTATCGCGACGGACGATACCATTCACTACCTTACCTGGTATCGGCGTGCTCTGGATGAGGGGCTGGTTCATCGCGAGGCGGCTCTTTCGGCCTATCGGCGCTGCGCGACTGCAATGACCCAGTCTACCTTTGTCGCGGCATTGGGACTTTCCGTCTTTGCGTTCAGTACCTTCACGCCGACACTTTATTTTGGGGTGATGATGCTGTTACTGCTCTTCATGGCACTATTTGGAGACTTAATTTACCTGCCGTCCATTTTAACCCTCAGCGGCGGATTGATGTTTGCCAAGAGAAGACAGAAAGGGAACGCGGCTGCCGCTTTGGTCTCGCCTGTGGAGAACCCAGTTTCAGAGAGTGTTGCTGAAAAAGAGGTTTCCCGATTGGCGGAGGATCCGTTCCGAATAGACGGAGATGAAGAAGTCCGTTAAGAAACTGGATTGGCCTGATTGGGAATAAGTCGCGAAAAGCCTGGAAATTACCATATTTCCAGGCTTTTGTTTAAGATAAACAGAAATTTAGAGCTGGTCATTTGAGCAGTCTGTATCATGAATTGGTTCAATGTGGATAATGACATCCAGAATTTGAAGTTCCTTGACTTCTTTTAGTTTTTGCTCAATGGAATGCGCGAGGCAGTGGCTTTCAAAAACGGTTGTGTTTCCATCTACCCAGACATGAAGATCCACGTCGTATCCTTCTCCCATGCTTCTGGTTCGGATTTTGTGCGGATTGTTCGCGCCTGGCACGGATTGGACAACCGTGGAAATTTTATGGATGATTTCCTGAGAAGCCCCGGCATCCATGAGAGTTCCGAAGGTTGGATAAATAATCAGCCACGCGGTGTAAAGGATCATGCCTCCGACTAAAATCGTGGCAACCGGATCCAGAAACGCGTAACGTTCTCCCCAAAGACAACAAAATCCAATAGCGCCAAAGGCGGGAATGGAGCTTAGGGCGTCGCTCCGATGATGCCACGCGTTCGCGACAACGGCAGATGAACGAATTTTCCGTCCTGTTCGGGCAGTGATTTGGTAAAGAATCTCTTTGACGATAATTGAAATTCCGGCCGCGATGAGCGCGATTTTTCCTGGAATTGGCTGGTGGAAATTATCATCCGTGATGAGTGAATGGAGGGTAGAGATTGCTCCACCCATTAAACGGAGTCCTGCCAGCGCGAGAATGACTCCGATGAAGAGGGTGACGATCGTTTCCAGCTTTGCGTGTCCGTACGGGTGAGTGGAATCTGCCGGCTGTTCCCAGTATCGGGCACCGATAATGACCGCGAGATCCGTCACGAAATCACTCATGCTGTGGACCGCGTCTGCTACCATGACAGAACTGTTTCCGCAAAAACCGGCAAAGAATTTCAAAATGACGAGGAAAAAGTTCGCGATTGCTCCGAATAGAGTAATCCTGAGAACTTCGTCTGATTTTTGGGGAACAGGTCGTGAAAACGTAATCATGAGCTTATGCGTGTTTGAAAGTGAAGAGAAAACAGCGAAAAAATCCCGCTGTTTTTTCTGGAATTGGAGTATTAACGAACGTTGGAATAGCCCATTTCTCTTTGCTGGGTAAGCATTTCTTCGGTTTCACGCTGATCATCTGCGAGTTTTTGGAGCCAGACCAATTTGAGGATAATCAACCCAATCGCAATCGTATAGAACACGCTTTCCATCGCGTACAGAGAGACGAACTGAGCGGAAATTCCATAGGAAATGACGGCCACGAAAACCATTTGAGCGTAAATTTGAAGACGCGGGTCGGGGAGTTTAAGGCGTCCAAACATGATTGGAAGCATTCGCAGGGCGGAAAAACCGAAGTACCCAAGCAGAGAGAGGAGGGCAGGAACACCGGAGTCTACCGCGGCCTGGAACCATGTTGAGTGCGCTTCAATAGGAAGGCCGAATCGGCTCGTAGTATAGTGAACCCAGTTTGAAACACCAACTCCGAACACAGGTCTTTCTTTCATGACGATTGCGCAGTTTGCCCAACTGTAGAGTCGGGATTGGGCGGAACCGTCGAGGTCTTCCATATTTTCAAAAGCGGAGAAGAAACGTTCCTGAGCACTTTCACCAAAGAGGAGGAAAAGGCCGAGAAATATGATTCCGAAAATACTGACATTCATGGAGGTTTTGGGAATGACCATGAATGTCAGTATCACGGCAATGAGCAGACCAAGCATACCGCCTCGCGACATGGAGAACATGATGACGTGAGCCTGAAGCAGTGCCGCGAAGAAGGCGAGACCTTTGAGCATGATGTTTTTTTCGGAAAGTCCCGTGAAAAGCGCGAGGACAAAACCAACGACCATGGAGACCGCGAAGAAGTTATTGTCCATTCCCGCGTAACCCGTCATTTGAAGGCGATTGAATCCCTGAAGATAGGATACGTTTAATTCGTAAGCGATAAATCCTGATCCGAAAACCAGAAGCCAAACCAGCAAGCGAAGGCGGCGAACCGTATCGCAAAGGGAAAGAACGATGATGATTGCCAGAAGAAGGCGGATGTTCATCAGGATCTGAACCTGTCCCATTGGGTTCCAGCCGGTTGCGATTGAGGAAAAGACGACCCACAAAGTGTACCCGATCAGGCACGTGAGCGGGAGTAACGCCTTGCCAATATTCAGATTGCCGCAGTGACCAAGAAACCAGCCGATGATAGTCGGATAGGCAACGACTTCTGAAAAACCAAGCCCGGAATTCAGGAACGTTTCATCCAAAGAGTAATACCAGAGGGCATTGGGGGACATTACTGCGAATAAAATGTAGACGCAGATTCCCAAAAATGGTGCGAACAGGGAGCAGAACATTCCCAGAATCGTCAGCGTATATACGAATAAATACCCTTTCATGGTATCTCCTGTCTGGATTTTTAATCGTTAAATTGGGGTTGATTTGAATTGGAATGAGTATTCGATATTCCGTTTCCTTCTGGAATATCACGCACAAGACTTTCCAGACGATCGAGCTGGGCAGCCCACGCGTAGTACTTTTCGATCATTTTTCGGCCATTTCCGGCGTACTTTTCGCGTACTTCGGGATTTTGAAGCAGGAAAGAAAGCGCGCTTTTCCACTCAGTCGCGGTACGGCAGACAAGAAAGTCTTCCGCAGTACGGTTTTGAATTCCCTCTGCCGCGCAGTCGGAAGCAATTACCGGGCGTGCCATGGCGCAGGCTTCAAGGACTTTATTTTGGAGTCCGCGCGCGACCTGAAGCGGAACGATCACGACCGAGGCGCGTTTCAGGTAGGGGCGGACATCTGGGACACTCGCGGCAAGATTTATGCCGGGGATGGTTTCTGAAAAATGTTTCAGTAGCGGAACCGGCCGACTGCCGACTATATCAAATTCGCAGTTTGGAAAGTCTCTGCGCAACTCGGGAAAAACATTCCTCACGAACCATTCCACGCCCTCCACGTTAGCGCGATAATCAAGCGCGCCGACAAAGACAAGACGCTCCGGAAACTCGGAAATTTCAGAAAGTTCTGGAGCCTGCGGATCGAAGTACTTCGTGTCCACGCCGTTTGGGACGGCCGCGGAATGAAGCCTTGAGAGAACTTCTTCACCCGCGAAATCGCGGTAAAGGGCAATTTCTTCAGGAGTCACTGCCAGGAGTGCGGAGCATTCCGCTCCAATCCAGCGTTCCAGACGGCGAAGACGTTTTCCCTCAATCTGAAAAACATACTTTTTCCAGCCTCGGCTTTGGGAGGAATAGTCGAACCATTTTTGACTGTCCACATCGACCAGATCCACGATAACGGGCGTTTTTTCGTTGATGGTTCCGGTGAGGACATCAAGGTATTGGAACATACTGGAACAGAAAACCACAATTCTGTCGAACTTTTTTTCTGAGACGAGCTTTTTTAGCCCAGCCCGAAATTTACGGTTAAAAAAAAGCCCTTCGGTCATGGTTCGTCCGCTCAGAAGAGCCATACCGGCCTTAATCCATTTTCGGTGCTGCCCCCAGCGACAGGCGAGAACCCCAGCGCAAAGTTCATTTAACACGCGATGGGATTCCACGCTCGGTTCCTCGTCATAGAGGGTAGCGAGATGGAGATTCCCCATCCGGGAAAAGCGTTCCAGAAAATGGAAGGAACGGATACTGTCCCCACGATTCGGCGGATGCGGAAAACGATGGGTAATGAAGAGAATGTCCATAAATACGAAATTCCGAAAATGGTTTTAAGTATACTAATCCATTTTCTTTATTTCGTAATTAATTCCCTCGGACAATGTGCAAAAAGAGAAATCGCGTAAAAGTTTGCGTAGCTTTGCCAGATTGCGGCCAAGTCCGACTCGATGACGGAATTGAACGGCTTTTGAACCAAAAGGAAGTTTGGGCTGATTGGGATCGACTTCCCACGGATGAACGTAAAAAATGAAGGGACGTTTTTCCTTTTGATTGATTTGACGCAAGAAATACTTCGACAAAAAATACGGATAGAGCCGAAAATAACCGCCTCCTGAAACGGGAAAATTAACGGAGCCAATTGCCGCCGCGGAAGGGGGATATTCCCAAATACTGCCGTGAGCGGTTTCACGGAGATGAATCTCACGCGGCGCGTCCGGGATTCCGTAACGGTCATGAATAACAGGAAAAATACTTGAATCAAGTCGAAATCCTTCTTCCGCCAGTACGTCCAGTGCCCAGAGGGATTTTTTGGTAATGGAAAAGCTGGGGGCGCGAAAGGCTTCAACTTTCTGTCCGCTGAGATCCTCAAGGAGTACTTTGCCTCGTCGAAGCTCATCCCGAAAAGAATCGCGCGTCATTTCATAAATGAGTGAGTGGGAAAAACTGTGAAAACCAATTTCATGACCTGCCTGGGAGATCTTTTTTACCAGCTCCGGATGGTGTTCCGCCTGCCAGCCAAGGATAAAGAATGTGCCATGAACATGGAATTCGTCCAACAGGTCAAGAATAATCGGGAGGCTCTCCAGAATCCGCTGCGGATAGTCTTTCCAGCTATCACGCGGAATAAACTTTTCGAACGCGGAGACCTGATAGAAATCTTCCACATCAACCGTAAATACGTTTTTGAGCACCTGTTCCTGAGACATCTCTTTGGAATCCTTTTTATTAATTAAAAAGCCGGAGAATTTTAAATCCTCCGGAATTTTATTTTGCTTGAATATCGTATTGAAAATACGGATATTGAAGTTTTTTATTTATATTTGAATTTATCTCAGAGAAACCTGGAGAATTCCGCGCGAGTCTCCGATAAACTACCCCTGCTGTTCCTTTTCCGTCTGCTTTTGCTCGAGACTCTCTTTTTCGAGACGTTCCCGTTCGGCTTTTTCCTGCATGGCGATTCCGTCCGTATACGTTTTAAACATTGGATTGGATTCGTCACCGCCGCGCATATATTCCGGAACGACGACATTACGCTGAATTCCCGTCCATTTTTTGCAGAAATCACTCGGCAAAAGACAGAGGCGCATAAAGGTCGTGACAAAAATCTGGACATCCAGTTTGAAGGAACCTGTCTTAATATATTCCAAATCCAGAGTAAGTTTTCGACGGACGCTTTCCAAATCGGTATCAGGCGGGAGATTGATCTGCGCCAGTCCCGTTACTCCAGGGGGAATCAGACTTCGGTTGTCATAGCCCGGGATAGCTTTTGAAAGATGGCAGGTGAATTCAGGACGCTCCGGTCGCGGACCAATTAAAAGCATGTCACCATTAAGAACATTAAATATCTGCGGCAGTTCGTCCAGATGCGAAGCGCGCAGGAGTTTGCCCAGTTTGGTGATTCGAGGGTCGTTCACACTTGTCCAGACCGGACCCGTTTTCTTTTCAGCATCCGGGATCATGGAACGAAACTTCATCAGTGTGAAAATTTTACCGTTTTTACCCACTCGCCGCTGTTTATAGAGAATAGGACCATCGGAGGTCAGAAACAGCAGGATCGTCACCATGGCCATGATCGGAAGGCCGGGGAAAAGCAGAAGCAGCGCGACAAAACGGTCAAACCAGATACGCCACGTAAAGTAAGCGGATGGAACGATAGGCTCCATTTCCGTGAGGTTTGAAGCGTTGCCGTATGCTTTCTCTGGACGAAAAGCATGAGCGCCGAGACCGACGGAATACTTTTCTCCATTGAGATCTTTAACAGTTCCCGAGGATATCGGGATATTTTTGATCGGTGACGTTGCTGTGGACATACCTGAAAAACGAAAAGGTTTAAATTGAAACTAAATCTGGTAAGGGGAAACATTTTCTGACTGTATATTATACCATATTATTAAAGTTTATCGGCAAAAAAAGAGAAAAAGTGGATAATTTAGTCAAATAATTTAATTTTTTGTGAATTTTTTTCTGTTTGGGGTTTTGGGCTTAATCCGTTTATCCGTTGGAATTTAGGACCTGAATCAGGAATGTCTTAAATTATTTCTGTTTTTGGTCTGTCGGCTCTTTACGAAATGAAACTTTTTTGTTAAAATAAAGATAAAAAGACCAGAGGCGGTTTTTTCGCCTTATCGCATACCTTTTTTTCGGTCTTTGTTTTCGATGATTTCTGATGAGAAGCAAAGTCATTGGGAATTTTCCCGCCTGTTTAGAGGAGTGTTTTTATGAAAAAATGGTGGCTTGGAATACTTTGTGTTTCTTTTTTGATTCCGGCTGGGATGGCTTCGGCGCAGCAGAGCGCGAATGTGGATAAATGGAAAGCGGAATACCAAAAAAGAATCGAGTCAACACTGGCCTGGAGAAAGAAGCAGAAGGCGGAGAATCCGCTGGATCTTTACCATTCCAGGCCGGATTATGTCGTTTATCGACCGGAAGTGAATGAAACGGTACTTGGCGACTGCTACAATGACCATTTTCAGGTCTTTGACGGAGTTGACGGGACCATGTTCGCGGTTGACTGTCAGGCCACTTGCGAGGGGGCATTGGATCAGCATATCGCGTTTTATCGAAGTGATGACAAGGGGAAGACCTGGAGTAAGCCAAAGGTACTGGCCGGACCAAAAACCATGAATGACGAAACTCCAATCGCGAGTTGGGGATTTCCGATGGTTAGCAGGTCTGGAAGAATTTATGTTATTTATAATCAGTACGTTCCGGGAAAGGTTTCAACGAACCGGCAGCACACGGGTGTCATGACCGCTATTTATTCAGACGATAAAGGCGAGACCTGGTCTGAACCGCAGCGGGTTCCGGGGGTACCGCGTTCGGTGAACGATTCGTCGGATACCTCCATTCCCTCTGAATGGGTCGTTTGGCAGCGGCCACTGCGTTTGGGAAATGATGGGCATTATCTTGTCGGGGTCACCCGTTACACCGCGCCGGAGCATCACCATAAGTACCGCACGGTTACCGAGTTTATTCATTTTATGAATATTGATGACGATCCGGAACCAAAAGAGCTTGTGCTGAAATGGGTTTTGACGGGAGAAGATTGTCTCCATACCGGGGTTCACTGCGAGGAACCGGGTATCGTGAAACTCCCCGACGGCCGCCTCTTTGTTCTTTTGCGAACCGGAACGGGTTATCCCTGCTGGAGCGTCAGCACTGACGGCGGGTTTACCTGGAGCGCGCCGGAAAAACTCCTTGACCGTGACGGCGGCAAGCCGTTCCTTCATCCTGTTTCACCCTGCCCCATTTATGACTGGAAGGGGTGCGAAGCGGGAAGCGGTTTTTATTACGCGCTGATTCACAACAAGTTTGACTTCAATAACAAAAATCCGTGGCAGAATCGAGGTCCGCTTTATCTCATCGCGGGGAAATATCAGCCCGGCGCGAAACAGCCGATTTGGTTTACTGCCGAGCCGAAACTGTTTATTGACCGTCCGTCAGGAAACTCTTTCTACGCAAGCTGCACGCAGGTGGACGGAAAGTGTGTTTTGTGGTACAATGACCAGAAATTTTACCTGTTGGGAAAAATCATTGGGCCGGAATGGTTTGAGGGGGTTGATGGAGTTCACTGAACTTCCCCCAAACAGTTTCTCATTGGAAAGCGCTTTGGGGAAAGCCTTTAGTAAGAGAAATGACCCTGAATGCCTGCTGTCCGTAAGGTGATTCCGGATGGATTCTGGTCCGAGATTGGTTCACATTTGATTTTTAACCTGTTTTTTATTGAGGCGTTTCTGCCATTAAGGTTTAAGCGTGATGAGACTGCCGCGGGCGCGGAGAGGTTTTCATTCTGGCTGAATTTGGCGGAGTTGGCTGGAGATTTTTATCACGGTTGTGTTATGTCCCGATTTTTTATTGGAATTCCTTTTTTAAACCTTGTTTCAGCCGCGGGAATACTCTCGCTGCTTTTAACTGCGTTATTTTCTTTTCAATCCGTGCTTTCGGCCCAGCTTTTCCCCGGACAGGACGCGGTACCTGAAACGCAGACTACTGGCGGAATATTTTTGTGGCAGGATGTTCTTTTTTTTCAGGAATGGCATATTCAGCACTCCATCTTGACAGGAGAATACCGTCTTCTTGATCCGGCGGCAGTTTGTCGAGCTGCCGGGAGTCGGGAGTTTTGTGAGAAGGTGCTTGCCAAACGCCGTGAGCAGCTTGCCATTCCGCCGATGTCAGGAAAAATTCTTGTTTTACTTCATGGATTTGCTTCCGGCCCCATTCTTCTGGAAAATATGGCTCTCTGGTTTCGGAAACAGGGGGAGTATTCCGCTGTCATTAATGCGGCATATCCCTCGTTGTTTTTGACGGTTGGGGAACAGGTTGAAAAGTTTGATCTTTTGATACGTCCGATTCTGGAGTTGGATAAGGTCGAGAAAATAGATTTTGTTGGTCACAGTATGGGAGCGATTGTCCTGCGCTGCTGGCTTGGAAAGTGGACGAGAGAAGACGGAACGTCTCCGGCGGATGACCCGAAAATCGGACGTCTGGTTCAGCTTTGTCCGCCAAACCAGGGGTCCTCAATTGCCATGACGCATAATATGGGACCGATTGGGCTGCTTTTCGCGCCGTTGGATGATCTCTCGATGAACGGAAAGCAGATGAAAGAAAAGTTCGGCATTCCAAAGTGTGATTTCGGCGTGATCGCGGGCGTGGAAGAAGGCGAGGATTTTTACGGAGAGGAAAGTGACGCGGTACTTCCCGTTTCCACGACTCACCTGGACGGTGAAAAGGACTGGATGAAAATCAAAGGAAGCCATTCCGCTATCCCAAATCGAATTGAAACCTTTGAAAATGTCCGAGCTTTTTTAAACGATGGAAAATTTCTTTAAAAAATCACGGTGCCCCCCCTTGAAAACATTGATGAACGTGCTATAATTTGCGTATTCTTTGAGGGGTTTCCCCGTGAATCAACGCACCCTTAGCTCAATTGGATAGAGTATCGGTCTACGGAACCGAAGGTTACAGGTTCGAACCCTGTAGGGTGTATTCACTAACTCCTTTGAGGAAGTTGATTGTATATATCTTTTCTCCTTTTCAAATTCTGCGTTTGCTCTTTATGAGTAAATGTTCGGAAGCACCCTTAGCTCAATTGGATAGAGTATCGGTCTACGGAACCGAAGGTTACAGGTTCGAACCCTGTAGGGTGTATTCAGGCTGGTTTTTTAACCGGCCTTTTTTATTTCTTGAAATTTTCCTCGAAAGACTGTTGACAAAGCAGAGGATCGTGGTATAATGTCTGAAAATCAAGAAACCGTTGAGGCGGAGATAAAGCTGATCATGGCTTCACAGAGAGTTCGGGATGGTGAGAGCCGGACAGATCCCAGTTCAGCAAATGGACCGCTGAGGGCGCAGTCAAAAACGCGGGGTTCCTGTGTTGAGTATTCTGCGACGTGTTGGCATACGTCAGTTGCCGGGGATATGTTGGTATCCTGTCGAGAGCGCAGCTGTCGCGGCTGCGAATCAAGGTGGCACCGCGGATGAAATACGTGCGTGAACAGCGTATTTTGTTCGTCCTTGATGGAATTATGGAGTGATTCTGTCAGGGGATAGTGTACCTTCGTGGGTGGAAAACTTTTCTGACAGAGTCGGAAGAGTTTTTTTGCGTTTATGGAGGTGCGTATGATTTTCCTGCCGTTCTGTACTTTTTCTACTCCCTTGAGGAAGCGAAGAAAACGTTCTTCAGATTGCTGTTTCCTGGTATCTGTTCTGGAAAAAAACGAGAAGGGGGTGATTCTATGAAGAAAGGAAGATTTGGTCTTCATGGCGGGCAGTACATTCCGGAAATACTCATGAATGCCGTCATTGAGCTTGAAAAAGCATACGAGCATTTTCGGGAAGATCCGGAATTCGTGAAAGAACTGGAAACGCTTCTTCATGAATACGCGGGACGTCCCTCCCGGCTCTATTTTGCGGAAAAACTGACCAGAACGCTCGGCGGGGCGAAAATTTATCTGAAACGGGAAGATCTGAACCATACCGGATCGCACAAGATCAACAATGTGCTGGGCCAGGCTCTTCTCGCGAAAAAAATGGGTAAAAAACGCCTCATCGCGGAGACCGGAGCTGGGCAGCATGGCGTCGCGACGGCGACCGCGGCGGCTCTGATGGGGATGGAATGTCTCGTTTTCATGGGGGAGGAAGATACCAGACGACAGGCACTGAATGTTTACCGAATGAAGCTGCTCGGAGCGGAAGTCGTTTCCGTGAAGACCGGGACGGCTACTCTTAAAGACGCGGTTTCGGAGGCCATGCGGGAGTGGAGTTCCCGAATCAGTGATACGCACTACTGTCTTGGTTCTGTGATGGGGCCGCATCCGTTTCCTGGGATCGTCGGGGATCTTCAGGCCGTCATTTCCAAAGAGATTAAAGAGCAGCTTCTTGAAAAGGAAGGCAGGCTGCCCGATGCCGTTATTGCCTGTGTCGGAGGCGGTTCCAACGCGATTGGGAGTTTTCGACATTTTCTCGCTGATCCTCAGGTCCGGCTCATCGGCTGTGAAGCGGCGGGGAGAGGGATCGATTCTTTCGAGACGGCCGCGACGGTTAATACTGGAAAAATCGGTATCTTTCATGGGATGAAATCGTATTTTTGTCAGGATGAGTACGGACAGATAGCGCCCGTTTACTCAATTTCCGCCGGACTTGATTATCCCGGAATTGGTCCGGAACACGCGCAGCTGCACGATATTGGGAGAGCGGAATACGTGCCCGTGACGGATGAAGAGGCGGTGAATGCTTTTGAATTCCTTTCCAAAACAGAAGGGATCATTCCGGCGATCGAGTCGGCACATGCTGTCGCGTATGCGGTAAAACTGGCTTCGTCCATGGAAAAAGAGAAGCTCATCGTCGTGACGATTTCCGGACGCGGCGATAAAGACTGCGCGGCGATCGCGAAATATAGAGGGGAGGAGATTCATGAGTAATTTGAGAAAAGCGTTTGAAAAGGGGAAAGCGTTTATTCCGTTCATTACCTGTGGGGACCCTGACCTGGAAACGACCGGAAAAATCGTTCGTGAAGCCGTGAAAAACGGTGCGGATCTGATTGAACTTGGGATACCGTTTTCAGATCCGACCGCGGAAGGGCCTGTCATTCAGAGTGCGAACGCGCGTGCCTTGGCTGGTGGAGCGACGACGGATAAAATTTTTGACCTCGTTCGGGAACTCCGAAAAGAGCTGACGATCCCGCTGGTCTTCATGACCTACGCCAATGTCGTGTTTTCCTACGATTCTGAACGCTTTATCCGGACCTGCGCGGAGATCGGGATTGATGGTCTGGTTATTCCTGACCTGCCGTTTGAGGAGAGGGACGAGTTTCTCCCGATTTGCCGAAAATACCGTGTCGCGCTGATCTCCATGGTCACGCCGGCTTCCAGCGGCAGGATCGCCATGATCGCCAGAGAGGCGGAAGGTTTCCTTTACGTCGTCTCATGTTTGGGGCTTACCGAAACGAGAGACGGAATTTCCACGGACCTCGCTTCCATCGTGAGAGCGGTACGTGAGGTCTCGGACGTTCCGTGTGCCGTTCGATTGGAAAGCTCAACGTTTGAAGAGGCGGAAATGGCAGCACATGAGGCAGATGGAGTGATCGCTGGATCGCCTCTTGTCAAATTAATTGAACATTACGGGGCAAATGCCGTGGTGCCGGTGGGAGAACTGATTCAAAGAATGAAAAATGTCATTCGGTAAATATGAAAAATAAAAAGCAGCACGTGAAAACGCGTGCTGCCTTGCTGCTGTTAAACGGCATAACCTGCTGTTGGCGGAGGTTGGTTGACCTGATTATTTAACTTTTTCCAGGAAACCTTCCAGTTTGGCGCAACGGTTAGGATTTTGAAGTTTTTTCATCGCTTTCGTTTCAATCTGGCGGATTCGTTCCCGCGTGACCTTGAAAATCTTGCCCAGTTCCTCCAGAGTGTAGCTGTAGCCGTTTCCTTCAAGACCAAAGCGCAGGCGAATAATTTTACGTTCACGCGGAGAGAGAGTCATGAGTACTTCTTCCAGTTTCTGACGCAGCATTTCATTGGAGGCCTGGTGTTCCGGCTTTTCTATTCGATTATCATCCATGAATTCCATGAAGCAATTGTCGTCATTGTCTCCGATGGGGCGGTCCAAACTGATTGGCTGACGTGAAACCACTTCCACTCGGTTAAAGTCATCCAGTGAGAGATTGGCGGCTTTTGCTGTCTCTTCCGGAGTCGGATCACGTCCCAATTCCTGCTGAAGGCGCATACTGGAGTGCTTCATTTTCGTCATCAAATCAATCATATGTACCGGGATTCGAATTATTTTCGATTGATCTGAAATGGCACGAGTGATTGCCTGGCGAATCCACCATGTGGCATACGTAGAAAATTTGAAGCCGCGGCGATATTCATATTTATCAACGGCACGCATTAATCCCGTGTTTCCTTCCTGAATCAAATCAAGAAAACTAAGACCGCGATTTCGATATTTTTTAGCGACAGAAACGACCAGGCGAAGGTTACCGCAGGAAAGATCGCTCTTCGCGTCTTCGTATTCCTTGTGGTACTGCTTCATTGCTGCCACGCGTCGGCTCATCCCTTCCGGACTGTCGTGCGTAAGCATCATCAGCTGATAGAGTTTGCGGCGGTACTGCTGACGGAAAATCGGAGAAAGATTAGGATCCTGAAGCTGTTTCTTCAAGCTCATCATTCGATTGGCGAGCTGCTCCAACTGCTGCATTGTGCTGTGAATGCGCCGGGTACGAAGACTAAGTTCCTCAACCAGATAAAGCATTTTACGGCGCGCGTTTAAAAACTGACTGCGTGCCTTGCGTTTGGCGTCCAGCGTTGCTTTGCGGGAAATCATGATGTTGAAACACTGCGTGCTGCGGCGGGAAAGTGCATCGAGTGTCGCCAGGTTTTCAGGCATTCGTGCCATGATCTGCTCCTTGCGGAGTTCCTCGGTCATGGAAACTTTGATTGTGCGGTCAAAAGGCAATGAACCGCGATAGACTTTTTTTAACGTGTTGATCGTGCTGCGCATGGTAACGAAACTGTTTAACATCGCGTAGCGGAATTTCTTGCGTAACCGTTCGATTTTCCGGGCAAGCGCGGTCTCTTCCTCACGTGACAGAAGTGGAATGTCCGCCATTTGCGACATGTACGTTCTGACTGGATCAATCCCTGAACGTATTGGCTGTTCCTCTGGAATATCAGGTAAAAAGAGAAGCTCATCTTCGGTGTCGTAATAGTCATCCTCATCCTTGAGTTTTGAGGAACCATGGGGTTCGACAGAATAATCGTCAGAAAAATCAATTTCGTCCATTGCCGCGATCGTGTTTTGGTAAATCGTTGGGCGGGCGGCTTTTTCGAGGAGAATAATACCGGTTCTTTCAAACTGGATAAGCAGTTCCTGAATGTCAAAAGTACTGAGATTTTCTGAGGCAAAATACCGCTGGATCTCGGTGAACGTGAGGTACCCCTGCTGTTTCCCGCGTTCAACCAATGGCTGCACTTTCTCGTCAAACAGATTCATATTATCTCCTTGTATCTTCCCTGATACATTTGAGTTCCAATCAAAAGTGCCGTTACGCCATTTCGCCAATGACTCTGCCCCAGACGAAAATAGCCGGCATTTCTGTTTCTTGACGCGGATCCGCTTAATGCCGATCCTTGGTTTCATAATCGTCGGAACGATGCCCGACTTGACGCTGCTTTTCCTGAATTAACTGGTCAAGCAGATTTATTTTTTGTTCGCGGTTCAATCCGGCGGAATGAAACACGAAAATGTCTTGCGGTTTGCGGCTTTTCATTTGAAATTGCTCAAAACTTGCCATAATTTGGTCAAGCAGCTTCAAAACATCCTCTTCCTGCTTCTGTTCATGATTCCAAATAGAAGCGGATTCCATTCGAATTAGCCAGCTCTTCATTGTTCCCGATTCGAACGAAACAAGGACTTGGTCAAATGTTGGCTCCAGACCGTCATCCGCCATTTCGCACATCCGCAGAAAAAGCTCACGAGCCGGTACGTACTGGAACCGTTCCGGAGTTGTTCGGCTTCGTACCGCGGATAAAACTCCCGGCCAAGCCAGCAGAATTTCCACAATTTCCTTTTCCCACGCGTTAATTCGTCCGAATATTTCCCAATTGACCTCGTCCGCGTGTTCCTCAAACGATTCTCGGGTTAAAAGTCCAGGCTCTGACGCGTAATCAAATTTTTCATCTGATGCCGTTTCACTTCGCTCGGAGGAAATGACGCCTTTGTTTTGGGAAAATGATATGGTTTCATCCGGCTCAAAGGAATCGTCAAAAAAGGTTTCTTCATCTCCGGAATACGCTTCCGATTCGTCAAGTCCCGGCGGAAGGTTCTGATGGCTCCCCTGCCCGGCCAGATCAGATTTCGGTTTTAAACCGGTCTCTTCTGACTGCTCATGTTTCTGTTTCCATGACTCACGCATAAAAGCCGAGTAACGCGCTTTTTCACGTATCTCACGAAGACGCCGCCGTAAAAATTCTTCCGGGATGGAAAAGGAAAACGAAAGCTGCTGAAGCATCTTTTCCTCACGAAAGGAAAGTACCCCAAAGTCCTTGCTGTTTGTGCGTGATATTCCGCTGGCAATTAATCCGAGCAGTTTGTCCAAGGCCTGCTCTGATTGGTGGATATTACTGAATTCAAGCCCCTTCGTATGGAGCATGAAAGCGTGCGTAAGCGCGTCATTGGCGCGAGTCTGAATGAGTTCTTCGAACTTTTCAGCCCCAAATTCCGCCAGATATTCAGCCGGATCATTCTCTTCCGGAAGCGTTACGATCTGAACATCAACCTTTTCCGCGACAAAAAGTTCTAAAACTTGAGCCGCGCGGCGTTGTCCCGCCTCATCTCCGTCCAGAATTAGATAAATTCTGTCCGCGAGACGATTTAAAATTCGAATATGGTCAATGCCAAGGGCTGTTCCGAGTACCGCCACGGATTCAGTAAAACCGTATTGATGAGCGATTATCGTATCTGTGTATCCTTCCATCACCAGCACCCGCTTTTTCTGGTGAATGGACGGTCGGGCCAAATCAAGACCGTAAAGGAGACGATGCTTTGAAAAAAGCGGTGTCTCTGGTGTGTTCAGGTATTTTGCCCCTTCATTTAATGTCGCAACACCAGGTATGACGCGTCCCCCGATGCCAACACTGCGGCCCTGGGAATCATGAATCGGAAAAAGGAGTCTTCCCCGAAATCGTTCGTAATACGATTTACGCTCCTCGGAATATCCTAAATACCCCGTGGTGCTCAAATCTTTAAGCAGTTTCTGATTCTGATTTGTGCGTTTCTCAAGCCAATTCCAGCTCTCCGGCGCGAAGCCTATGCGAAATTTGGAAACATTTTCCATCGAAATTCCGCGTTCATTAAGATAAACTCGTGCCGGATGCGATTCAGGGAGATTCAGAAAACACTTATGATACTCACTCTCTGCCCAGAATGCGGCTTCGTGAAGTTTCTTTTTGCTGGAAAAGGAAGAATGGACCGCCTCTCCGTCTGTCTGGTTTCCTGACCTGAATGAACCTGAAAACTCACCAGGGAAGGTGGATGAACCGCCTGAATGACGTCTCTGTCTGCGTGTTTGAACTTGTGGGATTTCGATACCCGCGCGTTCTGCCAACATGTGAAGCGCTTCGGGAAAGGAAACATTCTCCATTTTCATCATAAATGAGAATATGTCCCCACCGTCTGCGCATACCCAGCACCGAAACGTCTGGCGTTCAGGATCCACCTGAAGACTCGGTTTGGAATCATTGTGCCACGGACAAAGTCCAACGTACATTCGGCCTTTCGGCGTTAATTGGATATATTCGCCTACCAGATCAACGATATTGATTGTTTGGCGGATTTGCTCTTTGACTTCGAGCGAAAAACCGTATAGCAATTCAAGACCCCCCCGATTCTCTATATCAGTTTCAAAGTATAAAACAAAATCTTAATTTTGACAAGATGGCCCCAGGCAAAACTTTAACATTTTTTAAGAAAAAAATAAAAAAAACTAAAGTTTTTGAATATTGAGCTTTATTGGTTAAAATAGGGGGGTTGCGCGGTTTGATAATCCCGGAACTCTGGATAAATTTTAGAATAGTGTTTGATTTTTTGTTGTGGAAAAGTTTGATTTTTTATTAAATGGGGTGATTGGGAAGAATGGGGTAAGCTGGGCTGCGGAATGCAAAAATACGATACCTGAGTGTTTGTGAAGGGACTTCTAAAAACAGAGTTTCGAAATCTTGGTTTTTAAAAATCCCCGGTCCCTGATATTTAATGAAAACAAAATTGGAACAAATTCTTCTACGAAGGGGTGTTTCACGTGAAACCAAATTATTCGGCGCGTATTGATGCTTCCGCGCCGCCGCTTCTCTGTTGATACCAATGAAGCCACGCCTGCCGGTCGTATGAAAAATTTTCGTTCGTAAGTTTTTTTAGCGCTTCGAGTACTTCAAAGTTCTGATGATCTTGGGATATTGTTTGAACCGAACTTCCCATTGAAAAACCCATTCCCTTCCCTCCGTTTGAAGAACTCCCCATTCCGGCACTCGTTTGACCGCTCTGATTTCCTGTCACGACCTGGAACTTGTGTGTGGTCACTAACGCTTGAATCAGGCTGGGAATAGCGGAATTGTCTCCAAGTTCTCCGAGCGCGTATGCCGCATGATTCACTTGATCGTTTGTTGAGGTTTTAGGTGAAAGACGCGTAATAAGGTATTCCGTCACTCCTTTACCTGATACTGGTTTCAAATTATCCAGCGCGGTTAGACGTAATTCTTCTATCTTCTCATCGACAGAGAGTAAAAGGAGCATATTGATTGCCTCTTGCGTTCCGATTCGGCCAAGACATTTAATTAAAATCTTTTTTATCTGAGGATGTAGCTTGGAATTCTGATACGCCTTAATCAGACCAGGGACACTTAATGGATCTCGAAGACTTTCAAGTTCCGAGAGAGCATTTTCAGAATTGGGGCCAGAAAGCTCTCTTACCCATTTTTTTATTTGTCCTGATAGTTGGCTTGTTCGAAGTTTCTCTTCGCTCTGTTTTTCGAGGAGTTCTTTTTCCTGTTTGGAAACCCATCGGCCTTTAAATTTAACTTTGCCCTGATCCTCCATTTCTGTATCTGACGTTCGCCATTTTCCGTCAATCATCTTTTTAAATCCAAGAGCGCGGCGTGCCGTAACATTCTCAGAGTCAAGTTCAAGTACCCTTTCATAGTGTGCCTTTCGTTGATTCAAAAGACGATGCTCTGCACACCAGTGAGCCAGCTCAAGATTTCCCTCTACTGTATCTGGGGTTTCTTCTCTTTTTTTCTCGTATTCCGCTAAATCTTCATTTTGACCTTTTCTTTCAACTGAATCAATTTCATTTTGTCTGATAGTAATTTCAACGCCGTCAGTTGTCCTGAAACGGTAGACAGAATCCGCCTCTGCCGGAGGGACAAGAAACGTTCCCTGCACACGACCGCCTTTTTTCAAAATCAGAATATCCGAAGCATTGGTTGGGGATGCGTAAAATCCAATGCCGCTTAAAATCAAAAGGCTTGTTGTCAAATAATCGCGTCTCATTCTTTTACTCCTTTGTCTAAAAGGAAAAACCTGATTTTCTGGAGGGGGGGAGAATTTTAAGTATTGCTTCCGCGAGTTTAAGATCTGTCTGAGTCGTTATTTTAATATTCAGTGATGAGGATTCGATTACGTTTACTGAAAAACCTGCCTCCTCAAATAGCATCGAATCATCTGTCGTTCGGGCGGAATCAGAATGAGAACGTGAAGCGTAAACCTGCTCAAACCAGTCTCTGCGAAATACCTGGGGAGTTTGGACACGCCAAATCCCATCTCGATTTAGAGATTGGACTACCTTACCGTCACCAGAGAAGTTTTCTTCGAAAACGTCTGGGATCAGGTTATCCAAAAGAGAGGATTTGTCTGCTTTTCTTGTTGTTTTGGTGTTAAAAGTCTCCACTCTTTTAATTGTGTCTGTCAGAGGAGTTGCCAAAATCGCTGCGCCGGTTTTGGAGGCTGTCTGGAAAACGCGATCAATCCATTCCGGGAGAAGGCATGGGCGCGCGGCATCGTGAACACACACAAAATCACACTCCGGAGAGATATGGCTGATTGCATTTTCAATCGAATCGGAACGTTCCTGACCACCTTTGACAACAGTGATCTCATTTATAGAAATATCTGCCTGAAATTTTCTGATCACGGAGTCATAGTCTTCAGGGGAGACAACAAGAATTATTTGCGCGACGTCTTTGCGATTCAAAAAATACTGAGCCGTCCATAACCAGACCGCACGGTTATTTAATGGGGCAAATGGTTTTTTGTAGTTTAAATCACCAAAACGACTGCTCTTCCCGGCCGCTGGAAGTATGACGCAGAATTTGCCCATGAAAAGCTCCTGACTGTTTTTTTCGGAATTATTTGGGATTAATTTCCAAATTTTATGGAAATATTTTACCGTGGGTACTTTTCATTTTTCGTCTTTTTTATTAAAATTAAAAAAAGAGATTTTCTGCATGAATATTTCCCGCAGAAACGGAGCATTTTTTCTCCTTTACCCTGCGCGCAAATTCGGCACAAATAAAAGTTAGTCAGATAAGGAACGTTTATGGAAAAGAATCAGAATTCCTTGTTGGTTAAAGTTGCGCATAGTCCTGATCCGGACGATGCCTTTATGTTTTACGCAATGGCTAAAGAGAGGCTCGATACCGGAAAATATTCTTTTACCCACAAACTGGTCGATATTGAGACTCTTAATCAGTTGGCGCATACCGGGCATTACGAGCTGACGGCACTGAGTCTTCATGCTTACGCGTATCTCAACGACATCTATATGCTTTGTCCATGTGGAGCAAGTATGGGCGATAATTATGGACCGATGATTGTCGCGAAAGAATATTTTACCAAAGATGAACTTCGGAAAAAAACGATTGCCGTTCCAGGGACGATGACGACTGCCTTTCTGGCCGCTGGAATGTTTATGGATGGTCCTTTTGATTATGTGGTAGTTCCCTTTGACCGTATTCTCGATTATGTTGAGGCGGGAAAAGTTCTTGAGGGAGAAAATGAAGGACGTGAAGTCGCGGCCGGCCTGATCATTCATGAAGGTCAGCTTACGTATATGAATCAGGGGTTGAAGCTGATTGTGGATACTGGTGTTTGGTGGATGGAAAAAACTGGTTTCCCCCTTCCTCTTGGCGCGAATGGTATCAGAAAAGACTTGGGAGACGAAAACATTCGAGAAATAAATCGTCTTCTCAAAGAAAGTATCCAATATGGCCTAAATCACCGGAAGGAAGCAGTAGAATATGCTCTGCAATTTGGACGCGGATTAAATATGGAACTCGCTGATCGTTTTGTCGGAATGTATGTAAATGACTGGACTCTGGATTTTGGCCAGCGCGGAAGAGAAGCTGTTCGTCTTCTTCTTGAGAAAGGATTCCAAACTGGTCTGATTCCTAAATTGGTTGTTCCGGAATTTGTCGGGTAATCCATACTTTATTATTTTCACGTGAAACATTTCTGTTTTTCACGTGAAACGATATTGTTGAGCGGAAGTATTCAAGCTCACGACTAAATCCTTACATTTTGTTTTAATATTTTTACCCATTGTTCTATCGGAGGAAATTTTATGGCAAACATTCAGCCTATTAATGGTATTCGTTTTAATTTGGCTCGCGTCGGTCAACTTTCTGATGTTATCGCTCCGCCTTATGACGTGATCAGTCCTGAGTTTCAGGATGAACTTTACGAAAAACATCCGAACAACTGCATTCGATTGATTCTGAACAAAACATTGCCCACGGATGATGAGCAGGATAATCGGTATACTCGAGCAAGAAAAGTCATGAAAAAGTGGCTCGACGAAGGTGTCCTGTTCACTGAAGCTGATCCGGCACTGTACGTCTATTATCAGACATTTGATTATGCTGGAAAAACCTACACGAGAAAAGGCTTTATGGCTGGTCTTGAGGTTCAGCCTTTTGGTGAGGGGTGCGTTTTTCCCCATGAACAAACTCACGCCGCGGCAAAAGCGGACCGTCTTATGCTCACGACGACAACGAAGGCGCAGCTCAGCCAAATTTTCGGGCTTTATCCTGATGCCGAGAACGAGGTGATGAGTATTCTGGATAAAAATATAGAGGGAAAAACTCCGCTCGAAGCGATCGATTATCTCGGTGTTACACATAGAATGTGGGTAGTGACCGATCCAGCCGTTATTGCGTCTGTTCAGGATAAGATTGGCAAAAAACCGATTTTTATTGCTGACGGTCATCACCGTTATGAAACATCCTGTAACTATCTTAATCAACTCAGGCAGCAAGGAATTTCAAAAGATCATCCCGCGCACTACGTATTGACGATGTTCGTGGGCATGGAAGATGAGGGACTTGCTGTTCTTCCAACTCATCGTCTTTTCCCCGGTATTCCGGTAATGTCTTCTGATGAAATGATTGAGAAGCTGGGCAATTGTTTTGAGTGCCGTAAGGTTGGAACCGGCCCTGATTTCGCAAATACGGCTTGGGAGGATATTGAAACACTTGACAGTCAGGAAAATATCGCTCTGTATACGGCGAAAGATGATACGTGGACAATCGTAAAACTGACGGAAAACGGAAAAGCGAAAATGGCGGAAGATGGCGTAGCTGCTGATCATACTGAAGAATGGAGAAATCTGGGCGTCAGTATTCTTCACAAACTGATTATGGATACTCTTCTTGAGCTGCCAAATGCCCCGAAACCAACATACGTTCATCTTGTTTCCGAAGTTATCGATGACTTAAAGCAGGAGCCGGGAAAATATCCGCTTGTCGCTCTTGTTATGCCGGCAACAGTTGATGATATTAAGACTCTCTGTCTTGAGGGAGAACGAATGCCCCAGAAGAGTACGTATTTTTATCCCAAACTGCTTTCAGGGCTTGTTTTCAGATCCGTAGAAGGATGAGAATGTTTTCTGCTCATTTCATTCAATGAACATACTTATTTGTTGAGATGAGCAGAAACTTGTTAGTTCACAGGAGTACCGAAAAACTTTGCCAGTTGTTTCACGTGGAACACGGCAAGTACCATAGACCTTTTCAAGGACGATTATGGGACAAATTATTTGCGTTATGAATCAGAAAGGCGGCGTTGGAAAAACGACGACGACTATAAATCTGGCGGCGTGCCTTGCTCGTGGTGGATTTCAATCGTTAATCGTCTATCTTGATCCACAGTGTAACGCGACGAGCGGTCTGGATAGAAAGCCCGTCACGCAACATCCTTTTGTGTCTCAATTGCCCTTGAAAGAGTTTATTATTTCGACAGACTGGTCAAAATTATTTTTGCTTCCAGGCGCAAAGAGTTTTGGTGACGTCTCTGCTCTGAATAATGGTGCTCCTGATCAGCTTGAACGAATTCAGGAGGTTTTTCGATCCGGACTTAATTCTTTTGATTTTGTTCTGATCGATTCTCCTCCTGCTGTCTCCTCTTTAACCAAAACGGCTCTCCTATGTGCAAACCAGGTTTTAATGCCAATTCAATGCGAATTTTTTGCGATGGAAGGAATCAGCAAAATGGCTCAGCTTTTGCCTGGAGATATGTGGCTGTCAACAGGAATCCTTTTAACGATGGTTGATTTTACGCTTGAATTGTCTAATGAAGTAGAAAATGAGGTTAGGGAGTATTTTGGAGATCTTGTTTTTAAAACGAGAATTCCGCGAGACGTTGCGGTTTCCGAAGCGTCCAGCTTTGGAAAGCCGGTTATTGAGTACGCTCCCCGTTCAAGAGGGGCAAGAGCATATATGGAATTGTGCATGGAGGTATTAGATAATGAGCAAGAATAAGAAACTCGGCAAAGGTTTAAGAGAACTCCTCGAACAGAGCCGTGCTATGGCACAGGCAGAAAAAGAAGAAAAATTGGCAAGAGATAGTGCTTCTCTCGCTAAAAGAGAAGCAGAAGAAGCTAATGATGAGACATATGATTACTCATCGGCCGCGTTAAATAATATTTCTAATGAGCCGAATATTAATAATACGGACCAGAACTCTGATGAAGATGATTCAAAATTCCATTTCGACTCTATTCGCGGAGACCTGGAAGCTGCTGCAGGTAGGATTGAAAAACTCCATCAAGAGGTAGGAGAGATAGTCTCCAGAAATTCCGGAGCTGGAAATAACCAGAGCACAAAGACTTTAATTGATTTTATGGAACCAGGTGAAAAATCTGCGATTTCTAACGAGAACTCTATTCAAGACGGAGATTCTGATACGGAGAAGATTTATCGAATTTCAGTTTCTCTCGTAGATTCAAATCCCTGGCAACCTCGAGAAACTTTTAATTCAAAAGAGATCGAAGAACTTGCGAATAGTTTAAAAACACATGGTTTGCTTCAGCCAATTGTTGTCAGGGAGTTTAAAAACCGTTACCAGTTAGTTGCAGGTGAACGTCGTTTCCGTGCGGCAATGAGATTAAATTGGACCTACGTTCCAGCCACAATCGTTGACGCTACTGATCGTGAGATGGCAGAGCTTGCTCTGATTGAAAATCTTCAAAGAAAAGATTTGAATCCTATTGAGAAGGCCTCTTCATTTGAGAAGTATTTAAAAGATAATAACGCTACGCAGGATGAGCTTTCTAAACGATTAAATATTGATCGTTCAACTATTTCAAACTTTATCCGTTTACTTACGCTTCCGGATGTAGTTCAACAGAAGGTAATTGATGAGAAAATTACTCAAGGTCACGCTCGTGCTCTTCTTATGTTGAATACCTCTTCTGATCAGGTTGTGATGGCTGAGAGGATAGAGGAAGAAAAGCTCTCAGTTCGACAAGCGGAAAAAGTGGTTTCTGAATGGAATAAAAAACCCGTTTCAGAAAGACGCAGTGGGAATATTAAAAATGTTGAAGCTCCCGCAGCTCCCGTTCGTAAAAAAGAGAAAAGTCCGAATATTCTCGATTTAGAGCGTCAACTTCAGGATGCATTGGATTTAAAAGTCAGAATTACCACTGACGTCAATGGAAAAGGTAAACTTGAAATATTCTTTTCAAGCCAGGATGATTTTTCCAGCTTGATGGATTATTTTAGAAGTTAAAATTTTTATGTTTCATGTGAAACATATTACAATACGTAGGAATAAATCGGGCATTAAGTGTGGCAATTGGTACTTTCGTTTCATTTTTCACGTGAAACGGAAATGATATTTTATGTTTGAGTTATTAAAAAAATTCGGGATTGATTCCTTCATACTTCTTCTTTTCTTTTCAATATTCGCTGCCTGGATTTATCCAGCGCTAGGTGCAAGTGAAAATACTTTTTCACTTGCAACTGTCGCAAAATACGGCGTGTCTATAATTTTTTACTTCTATGGTGTTCGTTTAAATTGGAGTAAAATCTATGAAGGGTTAAAGAACTATCGCCTTCATTTTCTCGTTCATTTTTCAACGTTCATTATCTTTCCTTTGATAGTTCTTCCCTTTACCTTGTTTTTTTCTGATTGCGCGGATGAAGGAACGAAATGGCTTTGGTATGGAATCTTTTTTTGCGCAGCCCTTCCATCAACGGTATCTTCCTCTGTTGTGATGGTGAATATCGCCCGAGGGAATATTCCTGCCGCAATTTTTGATGCTAGTATATCCAGTCTTTTGGGTGTTTTCATTACTCCGATATGGATGCAGATATTCCTCAGTTCATCGGATGTCGGTCGGGAATTAGGAAGCGTTATTTTCAATCTTGTGCTGATGGTAATTGTCCCTGTTTTACTCGGAATCTTCTCCCATAAAATTCTCGGGAATTTTTCTGTGAAATATGATAAATTACTCCGCAAATTAGATCAATTTATCATTCTTTTAATTGTTTATACTTCTTTTTGTCATTCATTCGCGAATGATATGTTTCAAGGCATGTCTGCTCTGACTTTGCTATTATTATCCACAGGAATGGTCACTCTTTTCTTTACTGTTTATTTTATTGAGTGCTGCCTGTGTTTTTTCTTGAAGTTTAATCGCGAGGACAGAATTACGGCTCTTTTTTGTGGTTCCAAGAAATCTCTCGTCCATGGCGCTACGATGTCAAAAGTTATTCTTCCCGATCCTCATCTTGCTGGTGTCTTGCTCCTTCCTACAATGCTTTATCATGCATATCAACTCATAATTGTGAGTATTATTGCCAGAAAGTTTGCCGCGGAAAATGATGATAAAAGTATTTAATCTTTTACTGAAAGATATTAAAGAAAGTTTCCTGAATAATTTTCCAGGAAACTTTCTTCTCGCAATTATTTGTTTAACAATTCTTTAAGCATACTGCTATCGAAAAAGTCTTTTTTTATTGACTCAACATTTCCTGAGTCGCATGCTGCCGTAATTGCCGGGTCAATAGGAAGTTTAGCGAGGATTTGAAGCTGATTTTCTTTCGCGTACTGTTCAAGATTACTTTCACCGAATAACGAGATTTTTTTTCCGCAATCCGGGCATTCCAACCAGCTCATGTTCTCGACAATGCCAATAACTGGTATTTTCATCATCTCTGCCATTTTAAGTGCTTTTGAAACGATCATTGAGACAAGTTCCTGCGGCGTAGTGACTATGATGATTCCTGCAATTGGAAGTGACTGAAAGACTGTTAAAGCCACGTCTCCCGTTCCGGGAGGCATGTCGACAAACATAAAATCAACATCATTCCATATTACATTTGACCAGAACTGCTTAACAACAGAGGCGATAATAGGGCCTCGCCACAAGACAGGATCGCCAGGATTTTCTAGGAGTAGATTTACTGACATCAACTCAATTCCTTCTTTGGATACTTCGGGAAAAATACCTTGATCGGTACCTTGCGCGTGATTGCTTACGCCAAACATTTTAGGAATAGATGGGCCTGTAATGTCTGCGTCGAGAATCGCTGTTTTTAACCCTAAGCGCTTAACCTGGCAGGAAATTAAGCCGGTAACAAGAGATTTTCCAACTCCTCCTTTTCCACTCATTACCGCGATAACTTTTTTTACTGAACTTAATTCATTGAGTTCAGCTTTAAGTGGTTCTGCTTTTCTTTCTGAGCAGTTTTTTGAGCAACTGCCACAATCGTGATTACATGAATCAGACATAAATTTCCTTTCATTTATTAAAATCTTGATAGTTGTATTATGCTTTTTTAAATATAGCCGGAGGATGGATTTCAACAGGTTCCCAAAGCCCGTGTTTTCCAATGAAATCCCAGAGGTTCCTGGCTTCTTCACTTTTTAGACAGCATCGTACAATACTAGCCGCGGGTTCACAAATCACTATTCCGATTGTTCCGGAACGATGACGCTTCAGGATCCATTTTATAGCTTTTTTTAATCTTTTTTCTGCCTCATCGAAAGCTTCACCCTTTGGCGGAGCCACATTTTGGGGTGAATTCACGGCACTTCGATAGAGACGAGGCTGGGTCAGGCGAATATCGGCAACTCTTCTTCCTTCCCAAAGTCCGTGATCCTGATTCCTCAAAGATTCAAGGACTTTCGAAGGGATTTTTAACTGGTTCGCGATACGGTCTGCGGTTTCGATCGCGGAGCAGTTGGGTGATGAGTAGATATGAAGAAGCTGCTCATTATTTAACTGTTCCGCAATTTGAGCTGCTTCCTTCTGTCCGTGTTCAGTTAGGTGAAGGTTTAGATTTCCCTGGATATGTCTCTGTCTGTCAAAGGCAGTTTCACCAGGCCGGATAATGATCACTCTTAAAATCTTATTATCATCGAGATACAGAATGGAGTTTCCGGAAGTAAATTTAGGTAAAATTGACATATAACCTTTCTTGGGAAGAGGTAAAATCTAATAAGCGGTCTAAATTAAAATCGAAAGCCGCTTTATGATTGGAATCTTTCTTTATGGAGTGTAGCGTTTAGTACGCTAAACTGTTCTTTAATCTGGTTATTTTTGAAGATTGCCGTTCCCATGACCAGGCCTGTAGCCCCTGCGTCTCGGCACACTTCAAGTGTTTTTTGATTGACGCCTCCGTCAATGCTTCGCAGTATTTCGGGGGACGCGAAATTCTTTAGCCAAGCTAATTTCGCTTTTGACGATGGATCGAATTCCTGTCCTCCAAAACCAGGCATAACACTCATAACGAGCACATTATCACAGTATGAAAGAAAGGGTTCCACAACCGTAACGTCAGTCGGGGGAATCAAAGAAAGACCGGATGCGGCTCCCAGCTTTCTGATTTGTTGTAAAGCGGAAATTGTATGAGGGATAAAGTTGGATATCGAATCAGAATCAGAGTGTGCCAAACCATTTCTTGCGAAATTTTTTCCTGGCGATTCAAGATCCGCAATAGATTCCACGTGAAACGTAATACCGTCTGCCCCTGCTTTCTTGAATACCTCAAAATATTCCTCTGGATTCGCGAGCATAAGATGAACATCAAGAACCAGGTCAGTAATTTTTCTGACTGCTTCCACGACAGGAATGCCAAAACTTAAATTGGGGACAAAGTGTCCATCCATGATATCCAAATGAAGACCTTGGACACCAGCTTCTTCTAATTCTTTGATATCTCTTTCAAGATTCGCGAAATTACACGCAAGCAGGGAAGGAAGGATGACCCTGCCAGACTGTGCAAGTGTTTGGAATTTAATATTCGAAGAGTGCACTAATGACATTTTAATACCTCAAAATTTACGCCTGAGATCTTTAATTAATTTGATTATAACATATTTTTAGAGAAAGTGAAGTTGCAAAATGGGTGAATTGGATAAAATAGTACATGAAAGTGGTTGGGGTGGTTGGGTGGAATGGGTTGAAGGGGAAGTATGGGTAATCTGATATGGAATGATGTGATATGAGGGTTAGGCGGGCGAACGAGTTATATTTACATAAGGTGTATTAAAATAATGGATTTTTTTTGAAAATTTTGTGAAAATTTGGAAATTTTTGGGTTTTGGTACTTGACGATTTATTAAAGGTGGATAATAATAAACAAATAGGGAAAAGGACCCTTAAAAGAAAAAAGAACCAGTCATCACTTAATAGGGGAAAAAAAGATGAAAAAGATTTTGTTGCTGGCGTGCAGTGCTGCCCTCCTTACTTCTATTGGCTGTGGCCCTAGCAAACCGCCGGCGGTTATTGCTCCTTCATATGATCCAGGAACGATTGCTTCCAAAGCGATAGAGCTTTACGCTGGCGGCGATGGTAAAATGAGTGCGGATGATCTGAAAGCTGCTCCGTCTATTCTTTATTCACTGAGCACAATTGACACGAATGGAGACGGTGAAATTGATGAGGCGGAAATGAAAGCGCGTATCCAGGGGTGGATCGACATGAAAGTCGCGCTGACTTGCCCGATTATTAAGTTCGTTGACAAAAAAGGAAAATGTCCGAAGGACATCATTGGTAAAAACGTGATCCTTACGCCGGACCCGGTTATGGGCGGCATTCTCAAGACGACGATTCCGATTGCGCTTGACGACAATGGACAGTGCAATCCAAGTACTCCTGATAATCAGGACAATCTTGGCGGGATGGCTTATGGTTTCTATAATGTAGAAATTGAAGGAACAAAATACAGCAATCTTGGTGTTGAGATCTATGATGGCGCGAAAGAAGCTGATGTGGATTCCTTCATTATTGAGCTGAAAAAAGCTAAATAACCCTGCTTGTAGAGTGAAGTGAATTTGGAAGGGATACGTATCGCGTATCCCTTTTATTTATGCATGCGAATGTCTGAAAGAACGAAGGAAGTAACTGGGAATTTAAAATTTTGAGTAATTCAGGAAATAAACTTTACGATTTCTGTTCTTAAAATATCGTTCACTTCGTCAATGCGTGTTAATGTTAGCAAATGACCTGCATTGAGAATAAAAATATCGGTTTGGTCCAATTTTGACAGAGGAAGAAGCACATCGTGCTTTCCGTGAATATGAATTTGCGGGAAAGTGTAGTTTTGGGGGATATCGCGCCAATGCGAAATCATTTGTAAAACACGATGGCAGCGCCTGGCTGGTGATTCGAGAAGCTGAAGATACGTTTCACGCCGCGGCATAGAATAATGTTTACCGCGTAATTTCAGAGATACAAAACACAGAAGCTGAAGAAATTTCCACCCTCCAAACGGCAGCATATTGATTGACTGCCATAAAAGACGTGAGATCGTCGGGATTTGGCTCCCCCCTTGAATGGTCGCGAGGTTAAAGCAGGCTAGAACCTTAATTCCATGTTCCTCTAAAAACTCACCAATATAAGGCGCGCACATTCCGCCAAAAGAAAGACCGCCCACGAAACAGCCGTCTGAAGGATTGAATGCTTTGGGGTGGTTATCGTTCTGAGAAAAATACTTTACGAAGACACTCTCACCCCAACGGCGGGCAAAGGTCCGCAAATCTTCCTTCGGTAAAGGCTCTACCCAGTCTGGAACAATTACGCGGCAAATATCCGACAGCCCTTCCCTTTGCGGCGAAAAAAGTCGTTGAGTACACGCGAGACCCGGAAAAAGAAAGAATGGTATTTGCATTCAAACCTCATAAAATACATTATTACACGAATGCGTGAGAAATATTTCATAAACAGGTTGCTCGATAAGCAAAAAATGAATGTTCACACATTTTATCACACTTTACTTTACTTGACAAGGGCTTGAGAGGGAATAATTTAAAGAAAAATTCAAAAAAACGGAAAGGGCGAGGCGAAAGGTTAAAAAGGAGAATTTTAGGGGGGAAAGTTTTGAGGAAAATGTCATGGCGGCTCGTTTCAGGTCTGTATTGGGAGGGGGGATTTAAGTTTTTTATGGAAAAACGAATACTTTTTTTGAGAGTGCATAAAGTTGCTTTTAGTGCTTAAAACATGGGATGAAGATGAGTTTGATCAGATTGGTATTTTGTTGAAAAAAGGAAAAAAGTGAAAAAAAG
>JAFQUP010000148.1 GCA_017408405.1 Thermoguttaceae bacterium | reverse complement strand
GCAGTTGAAGCCGCCCCGGCAGTTGAAGCCGCTCCAGCAGTTGAAGCCGCTCCAGCAGTTGAAACCGCTCCAGCAGTTGAAACCGCTCCAGCAGTTGAAGCCGCCCCGGCAGTTGAAGCCGCTCCAGCAGTTGAAACCGCCCCGGCGGAAATTTTGACCCCGGCAGAGTCGACCAGCGCGGTTGAGGAAGCCGCTCCGGCGGAATCGGAAGCCGCGGAGGCCGTTTCGACGGAAGCCGCTGTTGAAGTTGAAGAAGCGGCGCAGACCGTTTTCCCGCTTCCGGCCTGGAGTGATCCGGCACTCGCGGACAGCGCGTGGCAGGCTCTCGATCTTAGCCGTTACGTGAAAAAAGCGGATCCGAACGCCCCGATTCCGGCGAACCTGAACCAGATCGCGAAAGAAAATACTCTGACTCTCGCGGATATTCCGGCTGAGGGAATGACATTCGGCGGAACGCTTTATTCCCAGGAAATGCTTCAGGAAATGCTTCGTCAGGTTTATGCCGCGGTTCATCCCGAGGCGAAAGATGTTCCGGACGGAGAAATTAAGGTGACGCTTGCGGAATATCAGAAGATCCAGTGCAATGACTGGAGCAAAATTTATCGAATTCCGATGCTGATGGTCGCGATCGCTTTCCTTATCTTCCTGTTCCTTGGCAAGAATCCGGAAGCGATTCGTGATTGAGTTTGAATCGATTTTTCATCGTTAATACTGAATGTTTCAGCAGGCTGTCGGATTTCATTCGGCAGCCTGTGCCCTTGACTTTTTTTGTTTTTCTGCTAAAATAAATAGAGTGAGGAAAAATTAAGGGAGAGAGGCCGATGAGTTTTTGGATGCTTTGCTTTTTTAGTCTGGTGCCGTTTCATCATTCAGCGGTTCACCAGGCGAATTTAACGGTTTGCCCGGACTATACGCAGCTTCTCCATTGGGGAGAAGTGATTCAGCGTTTTTCTCCGGAAGCGGTACCGTCAAATTCTGAAGAGCGTTCTTTCCAATTTTCGATTGAGGAATCCCCTACGTCCTCTCCGGAGTCCGTTTCAGAAACGGAAATTTCGGGCAGTGTTCGTGAAATCGCGGAAAATACCTCAAAAGAGACTTCGCGTCCTCATTCATCGTTCGCTTCCGCGGGGCTTTTATCCGTGAATGGGGATCCGGACGAGAAAAATCAATCGGCCTCGGCCCAGCACGTCATTTCTTCCCTGCCCCAATCGCGGCCTGGTCCCTTAACGATTTCTGAAAAAGAAACGGTCCCGTTAAGCGGGGTAATTCGATCGTCGGGTGTCTCTTCTTCCGGTGTTCAGCTGGCAGCTGCGGAGGAAATGATCGTGTCGAAATCTTCGTCGGAATCTGTGAACGGGTCAGCGTCGGAGGGTGACGCGCGGCAATTGTCGAGCGTTGAGACTGAAACGCTTATTCCTGTTCAGCGTCCCTGGGGGGCATTGACGTTCTGTGTTTTTCTGCTTCTTCTTTCGTTGAGCGGGAACGTTTTTCTCGGTTGGCAATTAGCGGAAACGCGCCGAATGAAAATGAAATAGAGTTCGTACCCGGAATTGAATGACAAAACGTGAATACTTTCAGCTTAAAAGATATTTCAGAGACCGGAAACTTTGACTTTTTGGGTTTTACCGGCTCATTTCTCAAAACGTTCTGTGAAAAATTTTACGGCTTGACTTTTTCAGATACTTTAACGGACTCCTCTCCTGAAATTTTTCGTGCCCAAAGCCGCGTGTCGGAATTTTTTGAGGAGTCGGAAGCGCTTTTTTACCCACTTTGCCGTAAATCCGCTTTTTTACGGCCGGAATTTCTTTTTTTCGCGGATCCGCTTTTGAAAAAGGGGTTTTCGATATTTCCGGTTTCTGATGAGGATTTCGCTCTTGGTCTGGCCGCGGTTCAGGATTTCTGTCTTCATTCCTCGGAGCGGATGCTTTTAGCAGGCGCGATTCCTGATCCGGTTTCCGTTTCGCGAATGATTAGCCCATGCCGTTCGGAGTGGCTTGGGTGGGGTGAGGCGCCAACCGCGTTTCCGAGTGAAACTCAGGACAGAGCGTTTTGGATAAATTTGAGCGAGAAATCATTTTTTTCATCGCGCGGTTTTTTGACTCGTTCAGAAACCTCCTCGCTGGCGGTTAAGAGTGAAGCGTTTATTTTTGGAAAACGTCTTTCTCTCCCGGAAGAGGAGGAGCGCGGGCTTTCGCTGGTTCGTTTTGAATGCGCGAAAATAGTGGAAAATCTTCGCGCTCGCGTCCATGAGGTTCAGGAACGGGGCAAGGCACTCAAAAAAGGACTTTTTGGAAAATCCTGCGGTTCGTCTCGCCTCATCAATCGGCTCTCTTCGCCGCAGGAATGCGAAAAAGTGGAGAAACTTTTTTCCACGGCGTATCAATCATTCCGGTGGATTCATGAATTTGAGGAGAGTCTGACTCCCGAACATCTGGAATTACTGCGCGCTTACGCGTCGCTTGGAGCTTCCTCTCTCTGCGTTTTGCGGACGTACTCTCAAGAGCAGACGCGAATGGATTATCCTGATTCCGAATTGCTTCAGGACGCGTCGGAGATTCTCCGGTCCGTCTCGGAAAAAGCGGGCGATATTCCCCATATTCACCTTGAGAGCCGCGTTTCTCCCACGATGATTCAGAAAAACTTCAAAACGCTGAACACTCTGAATCAGAAAGATTCCGCCTCGAGGCTTCGCTCGAAGATTCGCGCGCTTCTTCGCGAATTGGGAACCGGGGAACGATCAGGTCGTGAAATTTGGAAGGAAATCGTGAAAATATCGACAGATCTTGGACTTCGTTTTGGCGAAAGTCACGATTCGGCGTTTTTTCTTGATTCATTGGAGCCGTACGCGGATGAAATGCCGGAGTTTGTCTCTGAAACGGAAGCGAAACGTTTTCTTGAGCAAATGGACGCGGACGAAAAGAGATCGTTTCAGCCGGAAGATTTTCAGTGGGTCGTCTCATCATCATTTTTCCTGAAAATCATTCAGACGCTTGAGGAACGTGAAGCCGGGAATGCCGCCGCGCTGGAAGCTGGTCTTTCCGAAAACTTTCATCATGGAGAAGCCGGGAACCCGGAACGCTCCGATTCGCTCTCAAAACTTTCCCCAATGGCACGGGAAGATATTCTGCGCGTTCGAAAGGAATTTCAAGGCACTCAAATTGTCCTTATCGGCGGCAATCCAAATCCGGAGATTAAGGCCAGACTCGAAAATTTATTTAACGCGGAATTTATTTGGGAAGATTGCGGGCATCATTTCGCCATGAGCCGATATGAAGCGTGGATAAACAGCAGCCGCGTTTCGTGTTTCATCGTTCGAAAATCAAAGTGTTCCCATTTTCAGTATCTTGAACTGGTTCGCGCCTTTCAGTCCGCGGGAAAGAAATGTGTCCGGCTTCGCAATGAGATCAGCCCCTCCGTAATCGCGGCCAAAATCGTTAAACAGTGCCTTTCCGAGAATCATTGAGAGATCTTTTGATGGCTTTTCTTTCAAAATGAGAGCGGACGTTTCCATTTTGAAAGTCCGCTCTCGCTGGATTTAAATCATTTTCGCGACAAAACAGTTTTTTCAGACGAGACGTCGGCAGTTACCGGAACAGCTTGCGAGTCCGAGAAATTCCCTGAATTTTTTTCAAGAAGAATTACCGTCATGGAAATTCCAAGCGTTAATCCGGCCGCGAAAACCAAAAACGTTTTCGCGGGGGTACTGTCCGCCCAACCTCGCTGAAACGAGATCGATTTTTCAGACACAGAATCCTCCCAGGCTATTTATTTTCAGCGGGGGCAGGAACATTCTGCGCGTCAGTCTCCACGGAGACGGCGGCGGCAGGAGCCGTTTCTTTTGACTCTTTCGTGGAATTACTCACCATTCCGACGAGAATGAAACCAACGACGCAAAGAATGAGCATGATCAACCCGGAACGCCCCGGATGATCGTTTCCATCCCAAGCCGCGTTTTCGGTATTTTCGACATTAATATTTTCAGCTTTTTTATTCAAATTATCGGTCATGATATTCTCCTGAAATCAGAAAATCGCATAGTATCCCCTTTTGGGTATTTTCACGTGAAAAGACCAGAACACAAACGAGGATAAATTTGAAAACAGAATTTCAGAGATAAATCAATTCCGCAACGGGCGATTAATTTGCGTGTGAAAATGGTGCGTCAGGAAGATGAGACGCATTTCCGAGACAGAAGAAAAATGGGAAAAATTTCCCTTTAGCGAAATCATTGAAAAGAAATGATTTCCGAAGAATGAGTGCTGGGCGCTTCGCAAAATACCGGCTTGTCCAAGAAGTAACGGAAGCGGTCTGACCAGAAAAAGAGTCTGATCTGTCGTTTGGCAGGAAACCTGACATTTTCCTGATTCGCCGTCGTGCCGAAGCTCTTCGCCATGAAATGGAAACCAGACCTGGAAAAGCAGCAAAGTGACCAGAAGGGAAACCATTAGTCCCCGAAAGGTCCTTTTCTTTGCTTTTCTCGATTTATTGGTTTCTCTAAACTTCATGAATACTCCGTAAAGAGTCAGTTCTGAAAATCACTTTCAGTTTTTTCGCCGTTTTTCGTTTGTTCCTCAGGGCATTTTTCCGCCGCGTCGTTTTCCAATTCCGAACTTACGTCGTTTTTTACCTCATTGAGTCCTTTTTTGAACTCAGAAATACTTTGCCCGAAAGAACGAGCTACTTTCGGGAGACGGGTACCAAAAAACAGTAACGCAATGAGTCCGAAAACGATGAACTCAGTGGGACCGATTCCCGCGAAAGCGAGTAAATAGTGGAACATGTTTTCTCCTTTCAAAATTGAAACTGAAGGAAATTCACGCTTCCATTTCTGTCAGGATAAAACGACCTATCCAGTATATCGTATTTTATCGCCTCCGTCAATGACCGCCCTGGCAAAATTTCTGGATTTTTTCTAAAAAAAGTAAAAACCTGGCAAAAAACGCCAAACTTTTCATATCGGGGGATTTACGAAAATTCTGAATCTGCTAAAATAAAAGAATTAACCGTTTTCCCCTCGAATTTGTTCAAAGGAGTTTCAAATGCAGTGCGTTTCGTTTCGTTTTTTAATAAATTTCGCGTTTTTTTTCGTGTTTTGCCTGGTATTGAATCCGAATTCGATTTTATCCGCCCAGACCGCTGAAAGCTCCGCGGCGGCACAGTCAGAATTGGAAGGTCCGATGATTCTTCCCGGTCATGAAGGAAAAGAGGCCTCTCAGGTTGAATCCTCACCGTTTGAAGTCAAAGGGAGACGCTCACGAATGAAGGGCCTTTACGCGGATTCGTGGCTTTTCATTCCGGTACCTATTCTGAATGAAAAAGGCGAGATTCAGGAAGAGAGCGACGCGACGTCAGAAATCCCTGCTCACGAGCGGGTAAAACAGTTTCTGAAATTTGAGGAATGGTATTCCGCGGCACCTCCTGATCTTGAAGGCAAGTTCGTTTTGATTGAGGTTTGGGCGACGTGGTGTCCTCCGTGCCGTCGTTCACTGGCGATGCTGAACCACTGGGCGGAAAAATACGGAGACGAATTGGTCGTCATTTCAATCTGTGAAACGGATCGGAAGGCGATTGATGAAATGCCAGGAGCCATTAAGGGGAAAGATTTGACCCATTTCGTGGCAATCGATACGAAAAGACGGTGCGCGGACGCGCTTAAGGTTTGGGGAATTCCGCACGCGATTCTGATCGAGCCGAGGTACGGCGGCGTGATTTGGGAAGGGATGCCGAATCAGCCGGAAGCGGAATTAACGGATGAGATAATCGAGCGTATTCTTGAAATCGGCAGGAAAAACCGCTAATTTTCCCGGTAAGCGGAGCAAGGAGTTTTTTCGTGTTGAAAATTGGTTCTCTAGAGTTACCCTCGCCTTTTGTTCAGGCTCCAATGGCCGGTTTTTCCAATGATGCCTGGCGCAGGATTTTGCTCAAATTTGGCGGCGTTGGGCTTTTGGCGTCTGAAATGATGCACGCGAGAGGTTCGCTTGAGATGGAGCGGCGGAGAAAGACGCTTCATGGCCGGCTTTTTGGGTTGCCAAGCCGTGAGAAAAACGGCGGTGAGAAAAACTCCTTCGAAAATCCATTTCGGGCGGCAGGAATTCCTCTTTCTGTTCAGATCTGGGATAATCAGCCGGAGCCTTTGGCGGAATTCGCGGAAAAACTCGTTCTTGAGTACGATATTCAGGTCATTGACATGAATTTTGGCTGTCCCGCGCCGGATGTCGTTCAGAAAGCGCGCTGCGGGTCGTGGCTGCTTCAGTTCCCGGAACGTATTGCGGAATTGGCGGAAGCGGTCGTTCAGGCGGTTCATCGCGCTTCTTCGGCATTGGGACTGCCCGCGCCGATTCCCGTGACGGCGAAAATGCGTCTTGGTCTCTCGTCGGAATCAATGACATACGCCTCGGTCGCGCAGGCACTGGAATCCGCCGGAGTTTCCGCTGTGACCGTTCACGGACGCACGACGCGCCAAATGTATTCCGGCAAAGCCGATTGGGAGAAAATTGCCGAGATTAAGTCTCTTCTTCACGTTCCGGTCATTGGAAACGGTGACATTCGGAGCGCTTTTCAGGCTAATGAGGCGTTGAGAAAATGGGGTGTTGACGGAGTCATGATCGGGCGCGCGGCACTCAATGAGCCATGGCTTTTTCGGGACGCGTTTGCGCTTTACTCCGGAGCCGATGATTCCGAACTTCTCAAACGTCCAGCGGCGGAGTTTCAGAAACGTCTTCTTCTTGAACATTTTGACGTTCTTCTTGAACAGCATGAGGAAACGGAAGCCGTGATGCTCATGAGAAAGTTCGCTCCGTGTTACGGCGTGGGCCTTCCTAACGCGCGGCAATTCCGGGTTCACGTGACGCGAACTCGAACCGCCGCCGAATTTCGTCAGGCGATCGAAGAGTATTTTCCGCGGGATAATCCTGAGGCGTCTTAAGCGATACTCGCGTTTGATTTTTCTGTTAAAAAAGAATCCGCCGCGTTTTGATTTCAGGAAACCGCGCGAAATTCATGAATTCCGCGTGATTTTCGCGCGGCGTCTCCTGAATCGGCCGTCATCGTTCGTTTCGGGCATCTGTTCCGGCAAGCGTTTCTTCCGCCAAACGCCTGTTCCGGCCAAGCATCATTTCAGCCGGGAAAAAGCGTGGTGCGCGTCAGGTCCAGAGGGTTCTGTCCAGGACACGATAGTTAATCGCTTCGGCCAGGTGGTCCGACTGAATGTTCTCCGAGGCGTCCAAATCCGCGATGGTTCTCGCGATTCTCAACACTTTGTCATGGGCACGCGCGGAGAGTCCGAACTGCTCCATGGCCGCTCTCATCTGGAGAATACCGGCCTGACTCAAGCCGCAGAATTTCCTGATTTGCTTGCTCGTCATCTGCGCGTTATAGCGGACGCAATGAGACGTCAAGTCGGCTCTTCGCTTTCCATCCTGAATGTTTTCGCGCTCCGAATCGTACGTTCCCAAAACGTATCCGAAGCGGTCAGCCTGGATTTTCCTCGCGCGAATCACTTCACGGCGAATTTCCGCGCTGCTTGTTCCGGTTGAGGTTGAACCTACCGACAATTCCTCAAAGGGGACGGCCGGAACTTCCACATGAATGTCGATACGGTCAAGAAGCGGGCCGCTTATTTTCGACATGTAGCGCTCGACCGCCGGCGGCGAGCAATTGCATTTCCTTCGGAGATCCCCGCGAAACCCGCACGGGCATGGGTTCATGGCGGCAACGAGCATGAAATCGCTTGGGAAAGTCGCCGTTGCCTGCGCGCGGGAAATGGTGACTTCGCGGTCTTCAAGCGGCTGGCGAAGGACTTCCAGAGTGCGTCGGCTGAATTCGGGCAGCTCATCCAGAAAAAGCACTCCATTATGCGCCAGCGAAATTTCACCCGGCGCGGGAATACTTCCTCCTCCGACCATTCCCGAATCACTGATCGTGTGGTGTGGAGAACGGAACGGCCGGGTAATGATCAGTGGCGTTCTGGACGTTACCTTTCCCAGCGAACTGTAGATGCGGGTCGTTTCAACGGATTCGGAGGGCAAAAGATCAGGGAGAACAGTGGGGAGACGCTTGGCCAGCATCGTTTTCCCGGAACCGGGAGGCCCAATCATGAGCATATTATGCGCCCCGGCCGCGGCGATCATCATCGCGCGCTTGGCCATTTCCTGCCCGCGGACATCCGCGAAATCCAAGCCGTAATCCGAGTATTCGGCGTAAATTTCATCCAGATTTGACGGAGCCGGCTCAATCTCAATATCGCCGACGAGAAACCCCAGCAGCTGACTGATCGATGAGACCGGAATCACGTCAATCGATTCGACGACAGCCGCCTCCGCCGCGTTCTCCGCCGGCAGAATCAGTCCCTTGATTTTTGGATTCTCCAAGCGGATTTTATCGCAGGCCAAAGCCATGGAGAGTGCCCCGCGAACGGGACGCAAAGTGCCGTCAAGGGCCAATTCACCCACGATGACGTATTCTTCCAGCTTCTCGAAAGGAAGCGACCCCTGCCCCGCGATAAACCCCACCGCGATCGGCAAGTCAAATGACGCGGCCTGCTTCTGCATTTCGGCAGGCGCGAGATTGATCAAAACGGAATTTCCCGGCAATCGATGACCGGAATTTTCCAGCGCGCGAAGAACTCGCTGAATGCTCTCTTTAACGACCTGGGAGGGAAGACCGACCAGAATGATGCCAGTATTTCCTTGTGTGATGTCAATTTCCACATCGACCGGCAGCGCGTCGATTCCACGGAGCGTAAGCGTCTTGAGTTTTGCTAACATTTTTAATTTTCAACAGTCAAACGGAGATGAAATCATTTTTACGCAGTATATCCGATTTTTGGAAAAATTTCCAGTGCCCCCCGCCCCAAACTGGACAAATCTCTGAAATTTTCTCTAAAATTTTCCCGTAATTTCCAAATAATAGGGAGAAATCGCCTTGCCTTTTGAGATTTTCATGCTATACTTAAAGAAAGTTTCGTTCGCGCGCGGATTATCCGCTTTCCGAAAGCCTCGGCGGAGCGTGAGGTTCAAAAGTTCGTTCGCGCGCGAAACGGATTGGGAAACGTGAAAGCGGCCAGATTCAGGTGCCTCACGAAATTTTCGATCCCAGAAAAACGGATCATTCGGTTTTCGGAACGCGGGGAGCGGAATGCCGCGAACTTTCAAACGCGCGAAACTCCCCGTCTTCGCGAAATTCAAAACGTCCCGTTTTTCTCGCCGGAAGCGGTCGGGGAACACCTTTTAATTTCACGAATTCACCTTCCTCTTTTTCCAATTTTTTCAATTCATTTAAAATCGTTTCAAACTCATTTCCAATTGGGAGGATTTATGAACCGTACTGTTGCCAAACTCATCAACGAGCAGATCAATCACGAATTTTATTCCGCTTATCTTTACCTTGAATTCGCCAATTACTACGCGTCGATCGGTCTGGACGGATACGAAAACTGGTATCGGATTCAGGCGATGGAAGAACGTGACCACGCCATGCTTTTCTATCAGTATCTCCAGAATAATGATGAAAAAGTCACGTTTGAGGCGATTCCCAAACCGGAATGCGAGTTGACGGACAGCATGTCGCCGTTGAAAGCGGGCCTTGAACACGAGAAAAAGGTCACGGCTCTGATTAACGCCATCTATGCCGAGGCTTTCAAGGATAACGACTTCCGCACGATGCAGCTCCTCGACTGGTTTGTCAAGGAACAGGGTGAGGAAGAAAAAACCGCGTCCGACATGATTACGAAAATGGAGCTTTTCGGAACCGACGCGAAAGGACTCTATATGCTGAACAGTGAAATGCTCGCCCGCGCGTATGCCGCGCCGTCACTCGTTCTTTAAAATGCCTTTTCAGGGAAATTTCAAAAAACGAAATTCCAAAACTGATTTTTTGATTTCTGGCACGTTGCCGGACTGAACGCGTTTCCAAAGGCTTGAATTTTCCAAAGACTCAAAGTTCTCGGAAGCGCGTGAATTTTCAAAACGCTTTCGTTTTTTCATGGGATTCCAGACAAAAGCTCCCCAAACGAAACAAATTACCAAAAAAACTCCAATATTTTGGAAAATTTTGCCGTAAAAACGCTGAAAGCCCTTGACTAAATCGAAAAAATATGGCATGATATAGTTAATTAAGAGGCAACCTTTTTCGCGAAAGGTTGTCTTGCTTTTTTGTTTGTATCGTTTCACTGATTCAAAACATTCCCCTGAATTTCACCTTTGAAGATGCGGAAACCGCACTGGAGATTGGCCTTGGCCTGATTCAATGCGGGTTTCACTTTTAAATTAAGTCAAGTGATTCAGTCGGTCAATGGAAACAATTTGCCTCTTCCGTATTTTGCATGCGTAAAAACCCATGAGTAAAAAAATAAACTCATTTTATGAAATTTGAGCAAAATTTTTTATTTAGGGAGGCACTTGGTTTGAGTCGCTGACCAATTCCCATTCATCGGAGGGTGAAGCACGAAATTCCGGGTGGTTTAAAAGCTAAAAAACCTTGGATGTCGCGTGTTCCGCGCGAGCGATTTGTTTTTTCGCGTTCACGTTCTTTTGAATAGTTAATTCCTGGGGGCGGTACGAAACATTTTTTGTTTTTTTGGAAATGGAGAAATCATGTCATCAGATAACATCTATATGACGCAAAAAGGCTATGACAAACTGCGAGCGGAAGTTGAACAGATGGAATATGTCGAAATGCCGATTATTCTTGAACGTATCGCAACGGCGCGAGCGGAAGGCGACCTGAGCGAAAACGCGGAATATCACGGTGCGCGTGAGTCTCAGGGGCTGCTTCAGGCAAAAATCAATGAACTGAAGTATAAATTGAGCATGGCGACCATCGTGGATGCCTCCACGATGCCAAATGATGAAGTTTGTTTCGGATCTACGGTACGCCTGTTGGACTTGGATTTTGACGAAGAAGAGACGTACACGCTGGTCGGAGCTGGTGAGGAAGATTCTTCGCAGGGAAAGATTCTCGTCAGCAGCCCTCTGGCCCAGGGAATTCTTGGAAAAAAAGAAGGGGATGAAGTGGAAATCGAAGTTCCAATGGGAACGATCCGATTTCGAGTCCTCGAGATCACTCGTGAAGAATGAAAGGAGTGAATGATGAAATCCTCGCTTGATTTTTTGAAAAGCGTTTTGGGAAGTGCCGCCATTTTTTGCGCCAGCTCGCCATTAATGCTTATCGCGCAGGAGGTTAATGAAAAATCGAGTGAAGCGAAGGCTTCCCCGTGGGTTTTTCCCTACATTATGTTCGTTTTGGCGGTTTTTCTCGGTCTGGCCGTCATCAGCCTCCCGACCAAACGCTCCGACAAACCGAAAATGGAAGACTGATTTTTAGAAAATCTAAAATACGCTCTTTTCCAAAAACCTTTTCACGTCGGAAATCATTAAAAAACGGTCCATTCAGTTTATTCCTGGATGGACCGTCGTTCATTTACCGGCGCGTCGCTGACTATTTAGCCGATTCCTGTTCCAGAATTTCCAGAACGATTTGACTGAGTTTCGGTTCCGCCTCATTCGCGGTTGCGATGATTTCCGTGACATCCGCCGGTTTTAACGCGTCCGGAAGGCACATATCGGTAATAATCGAAAGGCCTAAAACACGCATTTGGGCGTGGACCGCCGTAATTACCTCCGGAATGGTGGACATTCCAACCGCGTCCGCCCCAATCCCGCGCAGAAAACGGTATTCCGCGCGCGTTTCAAGATTCGGGCCAAGCACGCCGACGTAAACGCCGGAATGAATCGCGTATCCATTTTTTCGGCCAATGGCTAATGCCGCGTCAACCAGCTGCTTCGTGTACGGCTCGCACATATCGGGAAAACGCTCTCCCAAAGTCTCATCATTGACTCCGACGAGCGGGTTGCCGCCCATCAGATTAATGTGATCCTCAATGACCATGATGTCCCCCTGACGATACTGCGGATTCATCCCGCCGCACGCGTTGGAGACAATGAGCAGCTCCGCGCCCAAAGCCTTCATTACCCGTACCGGAAAAGTAATCTGCTGCCAGGAATAACCTTCGTAGGCGTGGATACGTCCTTCCATCGCGACAACGTCCATGCCGTTAAACTTTCCGCAAACGAGTTTTCCCGCATGGGTCATGGCCGTCGAAGCCGCGAAATTGGGAAGTTCGGAATAGTCAAAAGTGACCGCGTCCGTAATATTTCGGGCAACGCCCCCCAAACCGGTTCCGAGAATAATCCCGACTTTTGGCGTACCGCTCCACGATTTACGGATTACCGAGACGGTCTCCTCTACCTGCTGACGAATTTTAAGCATATTTAATCCCTTTCTCTTAATCCGCTTCGCGACGCGCGAAAGTCATTCCGCGAAGCGGATCTTACGCGATTTAATTATCGTATTCGTTGAATTCCTCAGCGTCGTCATCTTCAAAATCATCAAAGTCCGACGTGTCGCTTTCCTCAAGATCGTCCTCACTCATGAGAACTTCTTCGTTGAGTCCCATTTCCGCGCCGTCCGGGATGAATTTCGTCCGTATGTCAACATCGCCAAATTCTTCTTCATATCGCGGAGAGATGCCGCTGACGTCATCATCCTCGCCTTCAACCTCTTCATCATCGATTCGGGCAAGATCTTCGTAGTCCTCGTCAAACTCATCCTCAAAATCTTCGTCAAATTCGTCGTCGAAATCCTCAAACTGCTCGACTTCTTCGTAAATATCATCATCTTCTTCGTCAGGAACATCGTCCATGTCGTCATCGTCATCGTCGTCATCATACGAATTGGTAATGACGGCCGGAGGAAGATCATTCAGCGAAAATCCGTCACCAAAAACAGGCGCGAAACATCCTTCGGAAGACCTGGGCCTCAGTTCCGGAAACTGGAAAAATTCAGAAGTGGAAATGACGATTTCACGAATGTCCGCGTTAAAATCCGAGAACTCGGCTTCGGTGACGTTAAGAGGAGATTCATTGATTCCTGGCAATGCCGTGACCGGAGTATGTTCCACAGTGAAAAGAGGCATTTCAGGTGAATTTGGCAAAATGATCATATGGTTTCCCTTACGCGATTAATTTTCCATAAACATGAAGGAAATATTGAAAAACGGGCAATTACTATTCATATCCTAGAAAGGGCGTTTTGTCAATCCCCCCTCCTCGAAAATTTCGTGAATTTCCGATAAAATTACTCTCTTGGCGGCGGATTATAGAAGCGGCGGCGATTAGGGTCAATGACTCGAACCGGCTTTGCCTCAGCCTCATTCTCCTGCGCCTCTTCCAAAGAGTCCGTTTCAGATTTCCCTTTGCGCTTAAACCAGCCGGAAAGTTTTTGCGCGACTCCCTGAATTTTAGGCCGAGCGTTTTGCCCCAACTGCGTGACGCCATCGTTCAAGTGACTTCCAACCCGATTCACTTCTGAACCGAGCTGACTCATCTTTTCACTGAGATGTTCCCCAAGAATCCCGGCGATCTGCACGGTACTTTCGCGAATCTGCTGCCAGTTTTCCGATAATTTCGCGGCGGAATTGGAAAGATCACGTTCCGCGTCTTGCGTCAGCTGGACCTCCTGAACACGCGGAATGGAATGAGCTGTCCGCGAAGCGGAAGAGACCGGGGAAGGTGAAGAAGCCGGGGAAACGGATGAACGATTTACGTCCGACGCAGTACCCGCTTCAGCCCCCGCGCGGCGCGTCCCGCCGCTCTGGAGAAATTTTCGCGGTGAGGAAGAGGAGGCCAGTCGGTACTGAAAACCGGACGTTGGAACGTTTGCCTCTGAAACTGGAGAAGGCATCGCCGAAACAGAAGATGAACTTCTGACCGAATCATCCTTTTCCAACTCCTCATTTTCCAATTCTCCAGAAGTTTCGGGCATTTCATCAGCGGTGACTTCCCGCGGAAAAACCGAATCTTCAAATTCATTTAAATCAGCCGGATTCTCATCAGCAGAGTAAAATTCCTCGGCCTCCGTCGGCAGCTCACGCTCTTCTTCAGGCGCGAAAGTTTCCGGAGCACTGTTTTCGTCAGGATTTTGAGTGACTTGTGGCGAAACCATTTCGAGTTCAGATTCCAATCCCAAATCCAAATCATTGGCTTCATCCCGCTCAACTGTCGTCTGGCCGTCCGTCGCCAGCTCTTCTGTCAGAGTTTCAGAATATTCCGGCAAAACGGTCAGAAACTCTTCCGAACTTCCCAACTGAAGGAGCACGAGAGTCGAATCGTCGTAGCGGATTTCCCCGGCAGCTCTCATGGAGTCCAATTCTTTTTCCCAGATTTTTTGGTTTAATTCCCAAAAAACGTCCCATCTTGGGAAAGCCTGTTCCACGTAACTCTTCAGCAGCCACTGCGAAACGGCATCCGTGGCGAGAATGACCAGGTCGCCTTCCTGGGCGAGGAAGCTGATTTTTCTAAACTTCATCCTCTCGTCATGGCCAAGGTCTTTGCTTCCAATGACGACGGGAGAGTTTTCAAAGTCTTTGGGATCCTTAAGCGGGATCGCGCGGTAAAGATCCGTTTTTGGGAAAAGGTCAGAATCGTTTCTTCCCGGTCGGACGTGGAAAAGGCAGCTGTCCCCAATGCAGAATCCACTAACGTGAAAGCAGCGTTTATTTTCGTCAGGCATTTTGAGTTGTTCCCATTGGGGAGAACCCTGCGTTGGCGGAACGATCTCGCGGACAGTTACCCAAAGGAGCGTCGAGAAAGCTCCGGCAGCCATTTTGGGACGCTGAAACCACGCCAGATTCGTCGTGTCGATACTCTGCTCCCATTTCTGCCTCATCCGGGCAAGCCACCGCGCGAAATCCGCCTGATTCTCCGGGTCGGGCTGCTCCTCAATGATGCTTTGAGTCAAAAGATTGGCCCAGGCGGCGGAAAAAATCGCGGAAGAAACTCCATCCGCGACAACGGCCATACCGCGCGTTTCGCTGATCTGGAAAGCGTCCTGATTCTGGTCTGGATTTTCCGGATCCTTCGCGTAACAGAAAGAACGGCTTTTAAAAACGCTCATATTCAAATTCCTTCATATTCTCCAGTTCATGAAACAGCCTTTTCGCTGAATCAGAGATTTGAATCCCAAATCATTGGAATGAGTTAGTTCAAGTTAAATGGGGGTTTCTTTCAGGAAGCTCCCTTTCGACATAATCTACGATTGGGGCATTTTTTGCGCCATCGTGTCGAGCACCTCAAATAAAACATCGAAATCCATGTTGACCACCATTCCGCGTGACTCTTCATGAATGCCGGGGCGAACTCCCGCCAGGAACTCACGGGCAGGCAGCGCGTCGGTTCTTTCCCAAAGCGCGAGAAGAGTCTGGTCAGTCGTGAACATTTCATCATTCGGGCAGCAAATTCCGGGATGAGGCCGTTCCGTGAAAATCCACTGCTGGAAACAGATCGGCATGTCGACCTGATTCAGTTTGCCAAGCGCGTCGTCAAAATGCTCCATTTGAAATTGGCCTGACGTAATGTGAAGCAAAACAGGCGGAAGGATTTTCCGCGATGAAACCGCGTACCATTCCTGGATAATTTCTACCGCGCGTTCAAATCCCGGCGTCGGATTCGCGGGGTACGTCGGTGAACATTCCGTAAATGAAAGTTTTTTACGCGGAAGTGAAAGAAGCCCTCCAATGCCATTGGGAATATGGACCATCATCGGTTCCACGCGGCCGGCTGCCCCCGCCAGATATTTGTCGCAGATAAACGACGAGCCCAATGTGTCGCTAACGACAGACATACTCCCATCCTGCTCTTTACCGTAAAAAACGAGAGCCACATCGTATCTGCCGCGCCCGCGCCGGGAAATTTCACCGAGCATGAATCGGGTTTTCTCCAAACGCCGATTCCAGATTTCGTGCGCGGGACGGTACATTAAATCAGAAACGGAGCGATCGACCAAAAGAACCAGAAGCGATTGCCGAGGGATACCCGTCTCCGGTTCGCCAATGATTTTATTGTCCGGCAAAGCATCGCAGCAATACTTAAATCCGTGCGGCACAATTTCCGACTTGACTTCAGGAAGATTCTCAACGGACGGAATGTCAGCCAGCGAGTCATCCTCATCTTCCGCGCGGTCAAAATCATCAAAAATGGAATTGATTTCTCCAGTCAAAAGATTTGGCAGCTGGATTTTGGTACTTTCGGCCGGAAGCGGCTCTTTCGGGATTCGCGGCGGAAGCGGCGTGATGCGCGGCACGTCATCAAAGGAGGAGTCCTCCGTGAAATCACGGTTGATCCGCGTTTGGGGAGGAAACGGACTCCGCGCGGAATCGTCGGCTGGAATTTCAGAAGTGCCTTGAGAGTCCGTCTGGATTGACCGCTGAACGGATTGTGGATCGGCCTCGCCAGCGTCCGAAGTTTCCTGTGCCGGGCCGATTTCCGCGGATGGGGAATTCTCCGGCATTTCGGAAACGTTTTTTTCGGCGAGAGATTGCGAAATCGCTGCTGACTCCGAAGAATGGGGCACATTCAGATTCAACGGTACCGCCCGCTCAATCGATGATGAAAGCGAGTGTTCCGTTCGCGCGGCGGGAAGAGGTGACGGAAAAGGAGAGGCCATTTGAGGAGTTTTCGTCTTTTCCGTACTCAATTCTGGAGACCGGGTGGGAGAAAAAGCGGGAGGAAAAGCGTTTTCCGGCATGGCCATTTTTTCGGCAGCCTGCGTTTTTTCAGGCATTGCCTCTGGCGTTCCCTGGGCTTTCTCTGACGATTCAGGCGTTAAAGTTCCCAATTGCGTCTGAATCGTTTTCAGAATACTCAACATTCGCACGATGTCGATCATTCTCCCATTATGGACAAGCCCTTTTGCTCCATGAGAAGGGAATTCCTGATTCTGACGCAGTGCCGAAAACATTGGTTCAGAGAGCGGACTGCACGCGAAAAAAAGTTCCTGAACCGGTCCGTAAGGCAAAAATTGAGGTACGGACGGATATTTAATCGCGGGCACGTTCGCGTATGTTCCGGCATGAAACTGAAAGAGAACCGGAAACCCCTGCGGAGTGGAAACGCTTCCAAGAGGCACGACGGCGTTCGCGATGGAATTTCCGGGCTGAAGATCCGCGAGAAAGCTGAAAACCAGCGGCGGCAAAATGGGCTGAGCCGCTTCTGCCCATTCCTGAAGCATTTCCGCCAAATATCGAAAAACATGAATATGCTCAAGTTTTCCAGGACCACATTCTGTCTCGAACCAGACGGGAAAATCGACTTGAACGGGGGTAACCAAACGAGTGGCGGGATCCATTGATTTTCGGGTTCTGCTTTCGATACGGAGAGGATTCGCGATTAAATCGTCGGAGGAAACCCAAACCTTTCCAGTGAATTTGCCGCCAAAACGGCTGCCTAACTCGGGTTCCCCGGAAAGATTTCGATGATAGCCAATGACGGCGACATCCATGGGCGGAAGACCGTCCATTTGCCGAATCGCGGAATTTATCGCAGTTGAAATGCTTTCCAGTTTGGAATGGGTGCCTTCCGCGATCCTCATCCGCATTGAGGGAGCTTCCTCAATCAAAAACACTACGCAAGCTTTATTCATGTCGCTTTCCGTAATCAGAAAAACAGGTTCCAAAATTCATAGCCGAAAAAACTCGGAGGTTCATCGAAGTCCTGGAGCTGCCTGCGTTCCCATATTCAAAAACTGAATCAGGCAAACCATATCCGCGTTGAAAGCCATGCCTCTGGCTCCCGGCTGAAGGGGAAATCCCTCCATGACCGCGTGCTGGTAGAAAGTTTCAGGCAGGACACTGGACATTTCAAAAAGATTGAAGGCAAGTTGATCGGGAAGTCCATTTGGAGTAGCCGGGAACATGAAAGAATCATTCGCGGCCATTGAGAGGTGGCAGTTAAAGAGAAGGACATTTCCATCATTTGTCGCGAGATTGGTCAGTGCCCTCGCGTAAGGGATCGGGTCGCCGTCCTGCGATTCCCCGTCCGTAATGTGAACGACAATTGGCGGGAAACTGAAAGGATGCTCCTGAATCCAGACAGAAAGAAGTTCGTGCGCGTGGTAGAACATATGGCACATTGGAGTTCCGCCTTCCGCGACGGGGTCAACCCAAATCGGCACTTCGCATGGAATCTGAAAGACCTCGCCGGTTTCCTCATCCGGAATTACCTGCATTCGCTGGTCAATTCGAATTGGATTCATTCCGATGTCCGAGATGGAAACGATCGAACGCCCTGCCAGAGGCCCGCGAAGCGCGGACTCAATGATCGGATTGCCGATCTGGTCAGTACGATACCCGAAAACGCCAATATCCATCCAATCTTTAATGCCGGAATCACCGCTGGCACGAATCGCCATATTCTGAAGCCAGCCGTTCAAAGCGGAAACCAGTTCATCGCATTTTCGATTCTGTGATGCTCCCAAAGGTTCCTCCATGGAGTAAGACTGGTCGAGAAGAAACAAAAAACACGCCTTATTGTGGCGACTGATTTCCTGCGAGTAAGCCATTGATTTTCCTTTTCTTTTAATAAAAAATAAATTATGGATAATGATTAAATTTCAAAAAGACTGAGAGTCCGCTCAGCCCTGATTCGGGATTTCACTTGATTTATCGAAAAAACATTCGGCAAAATTTGATTTTCTTCACTTTGACAGATTATTTTTCCTAAAATTTAAAATCACCGAATCATAAACGAATTATCTGAAAATATCTTCCAAAACGCTCCAATTTTCTTCCTTGAGCGTTCCTTTGGCAATCGCGACAGGTTTCTTCAAGGAAAAACGCGCCTTGAGATTTGAGGATTCTTCCCACTTTTTCAAATCAGAATCAAGTCTCTCGCATTTTCCGAGAAATTCGTTCCAGGCGGATCTTTTAGCGATATTCCGCAAAAGCTCCTTTCTCGCGTCGAGATATTCCTCTGCCGCTCTCGCCTCCAAAGATTTTCCAGGAAGAACATGAAATTCATCCACGGAGGTCATTCCGATTGAAGCGGTTGGATTCTGGAACTCTTCAAACGATGGATAAATTTTGAAACCAACGATCCTGCCGTTTTCCGACACTTCACGGAAGTACCCGGAAACGATTTTTCCGTTACGAAGTTCCGCTTCCTGGATTTTTTCATCCCCAGCCGCTTCCGCCGGCAAACGTTCTTCAAGGATCGCGGAAATCGCTTCCTTAAGACGTTTTTTGAATTCGTCCGCCCGCGGAATCTGGTCAAGAACATCAATCGATTCCCGGAGTTTTTTCTCCATCGCGTTGAGTTTTTCGAGAATTTCGCCAGCGTCCTGGAGAGAGTCCCTGAATGTCGCGGGAGGAGTTTTGACCAACTGCCCAAGAAGGTCCTCAATCTCACTCACGCACATTTCCTCAATATGCTGAATCAGTGTTTCATTGGCTTTTTCACGGTATTCTTTGGCGAGTTCCTGAAATTCATCCCGGTCAAGAATTTTACCGGAATCTCGAACATTTTGATTTAACTCCTGGATTTTTTCAATTTTCGTTTCGAGTGACGGAATCGAATTTTCAATTTCCTCCAACTCAGCTAACGCCAGTTTGGAACGTGCCTGACAGTTAATCCTGGCAACTGATTTTCGGAATGTTTCATCCAGAATTTTGCTCGCGAGAATTTTGCGGCACAGTTTATTGGACGCGGCGTAATCCTCCGCCTCAAAAGCATTCCGCGCGTCAAGGAAACTTACTTTCAACTGATGAATCTCTTGGGCACGGCCTATTCTTTCGGAAACGAGAGACTGCATTTCAGTGAGCTTCAGGACGCAATTTTCCGTATTTTTCGCCAGAGGGGTCCGCGGATTTTTTTCACGCAGGTCCTCAAGAGAGGAGTTTAATTCACGCCCGTAACGAGAAAAGCGCAGTTTGGCCTTTTGGATACTTTTGGCCGCGCCCTGCGAAAGCTCCAGATTTTCCCGCGTCACGTTTTCAAGATCATGAAGACTGTCTGAATTAATTCTGCGTAACGGCTGAAGCATGTCCGCCATGTTCCCCGCGACCGCGTTCCAATCGCGAACGTACTGGAGTTTCGCGGCGTAGGATTCATACCGCGCCATATTTTGGTGAAATTTTGATTCACTCATGTCGACAGGAAGAATCAAATGCACTTCACTAAGTCCAGCCTGAAGAGCCGCGGCGGTCTTGGCCTGATTTTGACTCACCGCGAAATCCTGAGCGAGACGCTGAATCATCGCGCTGTCATTCGGCATGGAACGCGGCGGAACCGTAAAAAACTCCCAAACCGACATAAATGTCAAAAAAGCCAATGGGCAAAGGGCAAGCAAAAGCAAAAAAAGGGTTCTGTTTTTCATGGTATTTCAATTAAATAAATAATCAAAATTTATTTAAGTAAGTATTTTAACTGTTGATTTCCCGGCTGATCTCATTTGCCGCGCGGCGAGGCGTAATCCTTCGGCTGGGAAGACGTTTTTCTTCTCGACTTTGGAGAAACGGATTCCTCGCCAATGAACGAATTCAAAATTTCAGGAGATAATTTCAGTGTCAAAGTGCGCAGTTTGCGCTCTTCTTCATCCTCGTCTTCATCCGCGAACCAGATCTGGTAATACGGCGTCAAACAGACCGGGGAATTTTCTCCCGCGGATTTTCCACTGATTTGGAAAGTAATCAATAAACATTTAACTTCTGGAAGAAGCTGAATTTCAGCCGAATCTCCGTCAGAAGTCAAATCATGAAACATCTGATAGCGAGGTTTCGATTCCTCAGCGCGAATCTGGGCCGCGCGCATTGAAACGAGGACATTTTCATTGATATTTTCAGGCAGTTTCCTGCCCATTCCCTCAAGTTTAATTTGGATAATGTTTCCGATTTTCTTTCCAGTCTTTAACGTCATCTCAAAATCCGTTTCATTTTGCAGGATTTTGACACCGCCTTTGATTTCCTCAAGATTCAGAGGCTGAATTCCGGTCGAAAGACTAACCTGGCCGAATGGATCGTCATTTTCCAGACTGTCGAAAGTCTCGTCACCGTTTTCCGCCGAAGAATTTTCGGTTTCGCCAATAAGCGATGAGGACAACGGCTTTTTCTTTGAGGGCGCAGAAGCGTTTTGTTTCAGGAGTTGATTCGCCTTCGCCGGAAGAGGGAGATTAAAGTAAAAATTTCCTGAAAAGACCGCCATAATCCGCGGAGGATTTTTGATCAACCGCTCGTTGATACGCTGAATTTCAGCCGGTGTCCAGCCGCTTTCCGCCGGAATGGAATCGCGCAGTTCCTCCAGTTTTCGTTCATTCTGCTCAATTCTGTCCGCGGCAATTTCCAGCAATTGGGGGATTTTTTGAGAAATGAGACGGCTCCGCGCGTTTTGGTAGGCTTCAACCTGCTCATGATTCTGCGGGTCTTTAACCTCCGGAAGAGCCAAAAGCACCCGTTTTCCCGTCAAATCAGCCAATTTCTCCAACGCCGCGCGTAATTTCTGATCGTAGACTTTTCTTTGGCACGCGGCTCGAGCCGATCGGAGTTCCGCGGTCTGTTTTTCCAAAACGCTAATTTGCTCCTCGACTTCCGCCCGATTCAGTCTCGCTTTGGAATCGGCGAAATGCTTTTGAACGCGAACATAGAGAAACGGCAAATTCTCCTCATTCGGCAGCATTTCCACGATGAATGACTCAATCCCGAGCGTTTTCTGAATTTCCTGAATATGGTAAAGGCGGCCAGGTTCGTCTTTAACGGCAGTTTTTTCAAGAGCCTCACGCCGCAGGACATGCTTTGCTTTTTTGGGCGCGGAAGAGTCATTCAGGTTTGAGATTGCTCCGCTTTCAACCGCTTCAGGATTGGGAGAAGGAGGGGTCACGCAGGCCGGATTCTCTCCAAAAGGAAACGCGGTTCCCTCAAAAAGGACGTAGCCTCCGACAAGTTTGAGATTTTGAATTTCCGCGGAAGTAAACTGCCCAATGTCCTGAATTGAGTTTCGAGTCACCAAAGCGTAATTCAGCTCATTGTCTTTCGGCTCAAAATTTCCGCTGATTGAAAAGGAACGCATGGGAAGCGAGACTCGGCGCAGGAAACCGTCTTTTTCAATTTCACGATTCCACGATTCAAGCGTTTCTGGAGACGTTTCCAGAAAAAGTTTTTCAGGGGTTTTCTCCGCCTCATTCTGAAATTCGTTCACAGTCAGAATTTCAGAATCCTCTGAATGATTTTTTTGAGTTTCAGCCGATTCCGTTTCCGCCGCGGATAATTCACTCAGTTCATCTTTAATGTCAGGTTTTGCCGGATCACCTGTTTCCATTTCGTAGGTTTCTTCCGCCGGTTCCTGATTCAAAGAATCTGAATCTTCCTCCCCTGAATCATTTTTAACGCTGGAAGACTTCGAATTTTTATCTTTCGCGGATTTTGAGGATCCTTTATCTTTTTTCGTTTTCGCTGGATTTTTCCCCCCGAAATCCTCTTCGTCCTCTTTATCTTCATCTGGATCAGAGGAAACCTCGGCCCTGATTTCCGCGGGATTTTCCTCTGAACGAAGAGCCGAAGTTTGAGACGGATTACTTCCACTCAGAAAGAGAAAGAAAAGGAGAACGGCCAAAAGACCAATCCCAATTCCCCCAAGAATCATCAAAATAATCGCCTGATTGCCCAAAACGGAAACTTTCGCGTTATTCCATTTTTTCGTCTGGAAATAGAATTTGATCTTTTTCAGCATTAAATCATGAGTTCGATTTCCTTCGGGCAAAAATTTCACGGAAAACCACTGTCGGCAAAGCGAAGCGAGAAGCTCCATTTCCTTTTCCGCCAAACGATTGCGCTGCGCGTTTGAAATTTTCCCGATTTTTTCAAATTCCGCCGCTTTTTTTCCTCCGCATTCCGCCAAAAGACGAACATCGTCAAAAAGTTCATAGGCCGTCTGGGCGAGACCTTCGCACGCCTGATCCAATGGCCGGGATTGGACTTTTTTGCCGGGCTGCGCCTGGAAAGTCGTGACCGCCTGCATCGCTTTTCGCAAAGCGCGCCAACGGCGAATCCGCGGCGCGGTGTCTTCCGGAAGAATGTCCTGAATATCAAAAAGAATCCGCGTTTTAGCCGCAATCTCATCTGGAGTCCGATAAAGCGTTTCCTCGAGTGAGGCGAATTTTTCCCCAAGAAATTGCGAATCGCCGGGATAATTCAGGAAAAACCAGTTTCCGTAAGTTCGATAGATTTCGCCGCAGAGAGACTCCGGCACATTCTGAATAAATTGATCCAGATTTTGCCGAATCTCAAGAGCCTTTTCACCTAATGCCCCCTCACGTTCAACAAAAGAAGAGACTCCCAATGAACACGCGATGACCATTTCTTTCTGAAAATCACGGACATTGGGACTTTGAAAGCATTCCAAAAGGAGTTTTGCCGAAAGATCGTGAAGTGCCAATGGAAGGATTTTCACGTTTTGGACGGGGGGTTTTGGTCCGGGGACTGTTTCAGTTTCAGAAGAACAGGCAGATTCCATCGAATTCGCCGTCAATTTCCACAAAAATTCGCAGCCGGTCGGTAAAGTCCGCTTCGCCTGAAGCCAGCGAACCAGAATTTTCGCTTTAAAATCATCTCCGGCACTGGAATTTTGAAGCCAGATTCCGACATATTTTTCAGGAAGCGTTTCTGCGAGATAACGAACCGCGTTTTGGACAGGAGGCAGATTTCCGCCAGTGCCAAGCAATTCCAAAAGCAAAAGCTGACCAGGCGTCCCAACGATTCTGCCGAGCTGCTTCTCCGCTTCTGGAAGCGGTGCTTTCATGATTTTGGAAATACCATCCGCCAGACGGCGTTTCAAAAGCGTAAGCGCCATTTTGCTGGAGGTAACTGGAAGTTCTTTCAGGGATAAAGGCAGCCGGTTTTCAGATGTTGCCGGAATTTCATCGTCCGCCAGAATCTGATGGAACAGTTTTTCCACCATCATCATCGCGTTCAGATCCACGGCCGAGGAGACCCCAACCGCGCCAAAGGTTTGAGCGAAAATCTGAACCTGATTCGTTCCTCCTGCCAGAAACTGCTTCCACGCGTGCGTAACGTAAGAAGAAGCCAGACGCCCGGCATCAAAATCTGTCGATCGCCCGTTCCACGTATTCAGGACAAAAGAATGTCCCGCGTAAAATTTTTCGGGAAGGTCATTTTGGTCCGGATTTTGAAAAGTCGTGGCAGACAGTTTCGTGAAAAGCCGTTCCGGATTGGGTTCATAGGTTGAAAAACTAACGTTTCGAATCAGCTTTTTGGGAAGAAAAAGGTTGATTCCGTAAAAAAGAATTGCCGCGACAGAGGGTTCCGCAACGAGCAAAAGCGAGGCTCCCGCCGTGTCGCATACCGAAAGAAAACCGAACATGGCCAACTTGAAGTAATGCTGACGTTCCGCGGCGGGCATTCTTTTCCACCGTTCAGGAATAATGTTTTTCGGATCGGCGAAGTCCTCGCCGGATTCCGTTCGGAGAAATGAAGCCAGAAGGCGTTCGTCAATCGCGGGTGAGACATTTTGAAGAATCGAGGAAAGAGAATTTAAAGCCGGAATATCGTGCGGCATATGGTTCGTCTCTTCCAGTACCCAGCCGGAAGCCCCCCACAGCTGAAGAGCGGAGACGGCAGAGAGCGCGGTTTTGCCTTCCGATTCTTTATTCCCGTTTTTCAAATCACTCGCCAAAGCGTGACAAAAGTAAGAACCGATTCGCCCCGCGGTATCTTTGGGACGGTATGAAAGATGGAGCAGGACGGGACCGCATTCCGTTTCGGGCAGAAAAACCAGTCGGAAAGGAGCTTTTGATGGAAGAATGCGCTCCTTATCCGCGGCCGGCGTGTCGGACGGCAGATAATAGTAAACGTAACGCTCAAGTTTGCGAAAAATATCACGAAGAATTTCTTTTGAGACAGAAGCGGAGCGCGCGCTATACCCGAGAGGATGCTGCGCGACGTCGCCTGTTTTGCGTTCCAGCGCGGAAGTTGAGTAAGTGCAGTGCGTAAAATAAAATTGATGAATCATGTTCCATTCCTTAAAATCAAAAGCGAAAGCTCCCCTGCTCCTCACTTGACCATTCTCAGGCTTGGCGGCCTCCCCAAATTTCGCGATTTATCCCCAATCGCGTTTTCAGACTCAAGAAAAACTTCATTTCCACGAAAACCATGATTTCTTTTTGATTTCAAGGGTTCCCAGGACTAAAGGAGGAGTGAAAAGCCTCACGAACCCCGTATCCACGACACCCCAAACGATGACGGCCATCCCATTCCAGTCCGCCTGCGGGCGAAATGAGAAGAAACTCCCCATTTTTTCCCACTCACTTCTGGTAATTTCACGCGCGAAAGCAAGCTGAATGTCTTCCGGGCGGTCCGTTTCAAGAAGATTTCCTCCGTAAACGCCCAAAACGCAGGAAGATCCAAATCTAGGATGCATCCAGTTCCAGCGGGCGGAAATGGAGCCGTTTTCTTCATGAAGGAGACTGGCGCGGCCTAAAACCGGCCGAAGACCAATCGCGTTAAGCGGAAGGACAAAACTCCGAATCCACGCTTCCATTTGCGGAAAAATCGGCGCGTAAACTTCCGGGTCGCGCAAAATAGCGTTTACGTTAAACAGTTTCAGGAATTCAACTCCGTCACCGGCATTCATGGCGCCAATCATTCCCTGAGAATGGGTCCATTGATCTTTTTTAGCGCGGATTCTGGCGCCAAGCTCGCCAGAAAATGGATAGTGAGCCAGAAGTGGATCCGCCAAAAGTGATTCCACTCCCGAAATGTCATTCGCCTCAAGCGCCTCTGACAGCGTTTCCAGTTTGACTCGGCGCCGGAGCGCGATATCGTAGAGTTTTTCGTATTTTTGAACTTGAGGACAGTCTTCAAAAAGCTTCTCGTCCCAAAGTGAGAGGATCTGGCGGTCAAGCAAATCAAGAGGCGTTGATTTGGTGAAACTCTCAAGGACTTTAACACGCGGCGCGCGCATAGCGGCAAGGTCCGCCCGAATGCGCTGCTCATCTTTAAGAAGTTCCTGAAAACGGTTTTTCTTCACATTTGCCCAGGCTTCAGCGATCAGGATTTCGTTCGGCTCCGGCTCTTCCATCCGCTGAATGAGAGCGTCAACGCATTTGACGATTTTCTGCGCCTGAATGACACGCGGACGATTTACGTAAGCGTAATCAGACGGAAATTGCGCTCCAATGGCCGCGATAGTTCTCTCACCGGCAAGAACCAGATTCTGACGGGAATGATTTACGAGCTGAGCAAGGCGATCCAGAAGCTGAACTCGAGAGCGTGCCTCAAAAACGCGCGATTTGGTATTTGGAGGGACAGGAAACTGCTCGAGAAATTTGTCATTGCAGACGCGGGCAAACATTCTGTCCGATTTTTCATTGACTTCCTGGGGAAGATTCTGAAAATCCTTTAACGCGCGTTCCTTCCACGATTCCTCGTACGCGCGTTCAACCAGCTCTTTCATCTCGGAGGGAATTTCAGTAATCTGAAGTTCCTGAATGACCGCGACCGCTTCCTGCCAGCGCTGCGCTTTAATTAACGGAACCACGCGGCGAATTGGACTGACGACAGATTCAAGAGACGGAACTTCCGCGAGCGAACGATGCGCGCTGCGAATCAGAATTTCCGTAATTTCACGAACATCCTGGTCAGAGGAGTGACGCAGATCCCGAATCAGTGAACTGTCGTCGGGACTTTGAATGTCCTCTTTCCGGAAAAGAAGTTTATCGTAGGACTGGGAAAGAACGTATTTTTGCCAAAGCGACACGTCCGTCGCCAGACCGCGCAGGGCGAGATAAATCATGATGGCGGAGAATCGGTCCAGAGTCGGCGACAGCAGCGTTTGGCCGTCTCTTTCAGGATGCTGATACGGCTCAACGCCAATCTCAAGGTTCCTTCTCCCCATCAGTGAAGGCACGCACATGCAGTCGTAATCGACCAGCTTCATTTGGCCGTTTGCCGTGACCAAAATATTCGCCTGCTGATAGTCGCCGTGCGCGATACCGGCTTCCTCAATTTCACGAACCGTTTTTGCCCAGACGTCGGCGGCCAAACGCAGCGCGCGCGAGTTCCCTTCCTGACACTGATTTTCAACCCACTGAAAAAGAGTGTGCCCTTCGACCCAATCCATGATTACCAAAGGATACCAGCGTCCATCCGTCGAGCGCACCGCCGACTCACGATATTCAAAATTCACGAGAGCTTTCAGCGGATGTTCACGAAAATAGAGACTGATTTGCTCGTACCTTTCACGCCGTTCGGCGGATTCGGATGAAAAGACACGCAGCGCGCGCTTTTCTCCATTCTCAAGTGTCGCCTGATAGACTACGGCAAACGCTCCGGCCCATGGTTTCGGCTGTCCCTGAGCGTTTCGGAGAATCGTTGCTTTTTTTAAAATTGGATCCTTAAACGCGAATTGCGGCGTTTGAAGCATCGTACTGAAATGTGAAGCGAGCGGCCAAGGCATATTTTGCTTTCAATTTAATTCAATTTAATTTAATGACAAGTTTTTTCTGATCCGGGGAACTTCCGGACTCCCGCGAAAACTGCCCCCAAATTTCCAAAAGGAACAAACAGTTTTCAGAAAAATACGTTATTTCGTGTCCAAAGTTGGGTAACCGCTCATTTCCAGAAGCCACGTCAGCGGCTCAACCAGACCGAACGGAGCGATGGTTCTTTGGCGAAGGTCCGCCTCGCCAACGCCGTCGAGACCGACCGGCGTGAGCGGGAAAAATTTAAAACGGCCTCCGAACAGATCATTTACCTGCGCCTCCATGTCCCAGTCAGGCCATATTTTTTTGCGCAGCTCATCCGTCAGCGCGCTGCGCTGGTCAATGACCGAGCGATTCATTGCCAAACCCGTGGGATCAATTCGTCCCAGCTCTTCGTAAAAACGAATGGCCTCACTTTCAGCATTCTCACCCAGAGCCTTCACCAGCGGCAAAAGGTCAATTTTTGTCAAACAGATCGCGATTGGAAGATGAAGCGATTCTTTTCCGCGCAGGCCTTTAACGGCTTTGAGGTCTCTGCGGAAACGCTTAAGCGCCTCAGCCTGCGGCTGCCATGGGAACGTTGGATCCAAAAAGAAGAGGAAACCTTCACTCTTGAGCGCGCGTTCACGGCGATAATCGTCGCAGGCGGCGTCGGTCGTGATTTCACCGGAATAATCGAAAATATCCGCGAGAATGTCGCTCTTTCCCAAAGGATCTCTGTCGCGGTACTTAAGGACCAGCGGAAGCGGAATACTGTCGCGCTGCGTAGCGGCGGTTCCCATGCGATACGTCATGATCTCCTCAACCCGGCGATCCATTTCTTCGGTTACGCTGGAGTGGACACATGAAAATCCAAGTTTCGGATAGTAATGGTTTTTGATTTCCCAGTAAAGCATCGTCAGCCAGTGCGTTTTGCCGACCTGGGGGATTCCGAGCGTAGGAAAAGAAAGTTTTGTCAGAGGCCGAAGTGACGCGTCAAAACGGTAGCCGCAAACTTCGTAGGGATTTTCCTGAACCATTTTGGTGCAGAGGACCATTCGGCTTTTGGCGCCAGCCGGCATCTGAAGACCATTTTCATCGCAGGGCTGAAGCGTGTTCGCGGACAGGCAGTGCGGGCAAATGTTCGAGGTTTTCCGAAGCCGCGCGTGGACCTCACTCCAAAAACAGGCAATTCCCAAAAAAGTTCCGAGTGTCAGGAGCAGACCAAGGAGAAAACGTACCAAATGCTTCACGCGCAGGAAGAAAAGCGTGTCGCCGGAAACCGAAGCCATTTGGGCATTAATGTCGTTCAGGCTCTTCTCGTCAAGGATGATTTGGCGATTCACTCCGGCCAGAATTTCACTCTGGACCGAGATTTCCTGAATGGAGTCACGCCAATTTTCCCACGTTTTCATGAAAACTTCCGCGCCGTCAATTCTTTCAGACGCGGCTTTGGTCCAAAGTTTTCGGTTTTTTTCAAGCTGGTTTTCAGCTTTTTCAATTTTGACATTCAGAGATTTCGCTTCTTTTTCAAAATCACTTTCGTACTGTTCGTAAACCGCGCGCGGATCCGTGCTGTGAAAGGTCATGTTCAGCATGGCGCGGTAAATGGTTTCTCCCATCAAGAAGGAAATGAGCGTCATGCTGACGAGAAAAATGAAGCAGCCGGTCAAAATTTGCGCCAGTTTCATCTGCCGTGCCCGACCGCCGTTCAGCCAGCGGCGGATTTCATGTCTGCGGTCATGCCAGTCGGCGAGGATTAAGGCGCCAAAAGCGAAAACGCCGAGGAGCCAAAACCATCGTTTATCCATGCTGAACATTGAGGCGAGCTGCGTGACAATATGGCGATTGGACTGAAGTTCGAAACGGAGAAACTCACGTTCAACGAGAGTCTGATGGAGATCCTCCCATATTCTCTGACGCCGGGCGGTTTCGTTCGTGAGGCCGGCACGAATTTCGTCAAGATTTTCCGCGGCCGGAGCCGTTCCTTCCTGAAGGATGCGGGAAACGATCGGCGCGTATTCATCAAGCTCCGCGTTCTCCAAGGCGCCGATTTGAGCCAGAAAACGGCTGAAACCGCCATTTTCCGCGCCGGCTTCCGACAGGAAAATGTTTTCTTTTTCCAAAAATTCATTCTTCGCGCGCAAAGTGGAAGTTTCAAGGAATTTTCGCGTAAAACTTTCTGAAACGTTTCGCGCGTCTTCCAACTGCTCCTCGTTGAGCTGGAGAGTTTCAGTCGCCTCAAGCTTAAGGTCCGTCACGAGATTTTCCCCGGTCGCGTTCCGCTCAGCGAGTCTGCGTTTTTCCTCATCAAGTTCGGTTTGATTTTTTGGTTTCGCGGGCAGAGTTTGAAGATTTTCCGCCGCGGTTTTCTCCCCGGAAGAAGGATTAACCCCGCTCTGGGCCTCCTCAACGGCCAAATTACCGGAAGAGACGGACGCGGATGTTCCATTGGGACTCTGACTGTCCGCGTTTTCAGCCAGCAGGCGGGAGGGATTACTCCAAGGAATCAGGGCTGAAAGAAGCAGGAAGCTGCCGAAAACGTATTTCAAAAAGTTCAAATGAATCTTGGTCATGAGGGTGAAATTTTCCAATTTAAAACGCGCGGAGGGACACCTTCCCCCAGCAAAAATGTCTCATTATTTTCATATGATAAACTATTTCACGCGAAATGTCAAATACTTTCCACATAAAATCATCCAATTTTATTCCTTTTTTTCCAAAATTTAGAGTTTTTTCCGGTAAAAACCCTTTTAAGGCACTCAAAAATTCAAATTTTAGAAAATGGCTGACTTTAATGACAAATTCTTTTAGAAAATGATACGCGGAGAATTAAATCCGAAAAAAATCGGTCCCAAAACGCGAAAGTTCCTCTCCCCCTCTTGCTTTTTTAACTGAATCGGGTAAAATTCAGGAAACAGTTTTCTTTTATTTCAAGCATTAACTCTCACCCCAATGAATTCCATGAAATACCCTGCTTTCCGTTTAAATTTCGGCAGTCCCGGCCTTTGTCCGAGCGCGCTTCTTGGCTTTTGCCTTTTTTTTCTGACGTTTATTTCCGTGGAAATCGCGAACGCGGCACCATCTGCCGATTTGACGCCGGCGGATTCTTCTCGTGACCCGGCCTGGCTTGGTCCCGAATCCATGTTTTTCGTGACTGACGACGAATTATGCGTCATGGAACTTGATGCCTGCCGTCTTGATTTCGTTTCGCTTTCCAGGGGTGAAATCCTTCAGTCCGTTTCTTTGGGCACGACTCCCAACAGAATGTTTCGTTCCGGGAATCGCCTTTTCGTCACGTGCGGCGACCTGAATGGCGAAGTCATTGAAATTGACCTTTCCGCTCGCAAAATCAATCGCCGCTGGACCGGAATGCATTCTCCGTGGGGTACGGCGTTTTCGCCAAAGCGGAACATTCTTTACGTTTCCAGACGTTTTCACGGAGACATTCTTCTCCTGGACCTCTCGCGTTCTCCGGAAGGCAATCCCGACTCACCCGCGAGTATTCCATTTGAAACCGTTTTGAAAAAGACGCTGCCAGTCGTTCGCGAACCCGTTTCAATGGCGATTACTCCTGACGAAAGCCAGATCTTTATCGCGAATCTGCTTCCTCTTTCCCGCTCGAACGGTCCCACGGTTTCATGCTGCTTCAGTATTCTGGACACCGAAAAGGAAACCATCGAAAACCGCCAGCTTCCGGACGGCTGCGGGAGCCTCCGCGACATTTCCGTCTCACCTGACGGGAAATACGTTTTTATGGTTCATACTCACGGAAATCACCGAACCATCACGTCCCAGCTTTTCGGAGGGTGGACGAATCGAAACGGATTCACCATTTTTGATCGTGAGCGAAACGGTACGTGCACTTACCTCATTGACGATTTTCAGCAGGGACTGACGAATCCATGGAGTATTCAGGTTTCGCCGGACGGAAAACTTCTCGCGATAGCGATCGGCGGTAATCGAGAAGTTGGATTCGTCGGCATGAACGAACTTACCGAGCGAATGTTTCGCGACATGAACACGGTAAATCCAAATTACGTCTTTTTCTTCGGCGTCGGCTCCTTCTCACCGACGCTCGTTCGCGTGAAAATTCCGGAACTTTCAGGGATTCACGCTCTCGCCATGAGTGAAAAGAAAACGGTCCTCGGCGGATATTTCAGCGATAATTTGGCTGTTTTTGACCGAATTGAGGCTCCAGATCGCGTCCAAAAATCAGAACTCGGTCTGGAATGGCAAACCGCGTTCGCGCTCACAGAAACCAGGCCGGCCATTCTTCCGCTGGGGCCTGCTCCTGTCCCGGATTCAATCCGGCGAGGAATGATTGCCTTTTTTGATGGAGAAAGGGCTTTGGAGCATTGGCATTCCTGCGTCACGTGTCATCCGGACGCGCGCGTGGACGGAATGAACTGGGATCTGCTGAATGACGGCGTGGAAAACCATAAAAATACGAAGAGCATGCTCTTTTCGCACGAGACTCCGCCGAATATGATCACCGGCGTGCGTGAGGATGGCGAAACCGCTACCCGCGCGGGATTTATTCACATTCACTTCAAAAAGATGACGGAGCCGGAATACTGCGACGTGGATAACTATCTGAAAGCTCTCAAACCCGTGCCGGGAATCGCCCTGAATCCCGACGGCACGCTGACTGAGGCCGCGAAACGGGGAAAGAGGCTCTTCCTCAGTCCAAAAACCGGCTGTTCTTCCTGCCATCACGGAAAATACTTTACCGACATGAAAATGCATGATGTCGGAACGCAAAATGAATCTGACTTTGACGGAATGTTCGACACGCCGTCACTGATCGAAACCTTCCGAACGGCTCCTTACCTTCACGACGGCCGATACCTTACTCTTGAGGAACTCCTCTGGGAAGGAAGGCATGGCGAAACCGACGGAAACTTCGAGAAACTTTCTGAACAGGAGAGAAAAGATTTAATCGAGTATCTGCTTTCGATTTAAACGAAACTCAAAAAATGATTGGGAGATTTTAATCTCAAGGGCGGCTCCAACCGCCCTTTTTCTCGTGAATCTTACTCTGAAACCAGTTGACGCGCTATTTCAGAATCACCCGGAAACCGACGTCGTAGACCGGCTGGTTTTTGGGGTACGGGACTCTGGAATGAAACGTGCTTTCCGACGGGCGGGAATTGAACGAGCCGCCGGCTGCCAGGGCAGTTTCTCCTTCGCAGTTTAGCCACTCGGCTGCATTGCCGTGGACGTCGAACAGGCCCCAGGCGTTGGGACGGTAGGAGGCGGTATTTGCCGTTGCTCGCGCGGAATCGTTGAACCGCGTGTCTGCCGGACGCCAGGGCGGTACCGCGTCGGAGGGGAGTTTCCATGGCGCGTACGTCGGCATCTCGTGGTTCGTCAGGTCCGAAAGGTTGGCGAATGGACTGAAATCATCGTCCGGCCCGCCGTAGAAGAACTGCCTGTTCGCTGAACCGGCTCTCGCCGCGTACGTCCATTCCAGATCCGTCGGGAGCGAGCAGACCGCGCCGTTCTCCTTTTCCAGAAGCTGCGTGACCCACCGGCAGAACTCCTCCGCCTGTCGGCACGAAACGCGGATGACCGGCTGCGCGTCACCGTCGGTCTGGAATCCGCGATCCTCCAGACTGAAGACGAGGAAGTCGCCAAACTCGTACCGGCTGTCGTGCTGCGGATCGAAGGCGTGGAACTGTGCGTTGGTCACTTCTGTTCGGCTCATCCAGAACCCGCCGACGGCTTGACCGTTGAGCGTCCCGCGGGGCACGTAAACGAATTCGAGCGTCTCATCGTTTGGCAGCGTGACCGTCCGTGCCTTTTGCGAGTCAAACGTTTCCTGAAGCACGATCTCCGGGACTGGCGGAGCTGCTTTGCGCGTCAGGATCCCTGCGTCGATCTTCTCTTTGGGAGGAAGCACCGGTTTGACCGCTCCGGGAACATACGGATTCCAAATCCCTTCCTGATCCTGAACCGTGCCGCCGTACATTTGCCGCAGGTCTTCCCGCAGACGCGCCAGCCGGTCTGTTCGCTGACTGCCGCTGATCTCGACCCACGTTCCGTGGAACGGCGTGTTCATGTCGACCCAGGTCGTCAGGCGGTCCCAGTCCTCCGGGGAAAGCATTTCCGCAACTCCGTAATGTCCTGCCGGATCATTTCTGAGCGTCTGGAAAAGCCGCGTCGTGGAAACGTGGAACTCACGCGGAGAAAGGAGATGAACGTCCGATTCGATCGTGTGTCCCCGCACGAATCGGCGCAGATTCAGGTACGAGCGGGAAAATCTGGCTCCATTATTGTACGTGCGGCTGTTGGCTGTG
>JAFQUP010000147.1 GCA_017408405.1 Thermoguttaceae bacterium | reverse complement strand
CACCGGAGACAAAGTCGACGGCGCGGATCCGCGTTTCGGTTCCGGCACGATTTATCTCATCGGCGGCGCGACGACTTCGGACTACGCGGCCAGGATCGGCGGAAGCGCGAACGGCGCGAAGATTTACGCTCCGATCGTCGCGAGCGGAAACGTCGTCTTCACGGCAGAGACCAGTGAACAGGAAGTCCACTTCTTTGGCGACATTTCCGGTTCGGGGATCATCACGGACAATATTGGATACACGTTCTTCCTGAAGGGCGATAACTCGGCGTACACCGGCGACTGGTACATTCCGCAGGATTACGTCTGCGTCACGCCGGGGGAAAGCGTCCACGTTCCCGAAGCGGACCGAAACTTCGGTTCCGGCACAGTCTACCTCAACGGCGGCGGTTTGCGTACCGTCAACACATCGACGCCGGTTACTTTGGATGCCTCGATCGTCGTCGTTTCCGGAAAAACAGCCGGTGTCCGCTATGGTGCGCTCACTTTCACCGGCGACGTGACAGTTGAGGGAACGCTATCCAGCCAGACCGGCGACTACGGTGACCCGACGCTTACGTTTACTGACGGCGGAATCCTCCAGGGAACCGGACACGTCAACGGGCGCGCGTTCGTGACGGACGGCGGAACGCTCACTGCCGGGACTGTCGGAACGACCGGGACACTTACTCTTGACCGTACGCTCGAAATGGCGGAAGGTTCCACACTGCGCGTCGATATTCTCTCGCCGGCGGATTACGACAAAATAATTGTTAAAGGCGCGGCCGAGCTTGCGGATGATATGCTCATTGACCTGTTTTTTGCGGACGAATCGCTTCTTGCCGCGGGGAACACTTTCGATATTCTGACTGTTGGCGCGGACTCTGTGCTTCCGGAACTTTCATCGCTTTCCAGCATTCTTTCTCCGGAATACGCGGATCTTTTTAATATTTCCTTTGCCAATGGAGTTCTTTCTCTGACGGTGGATGGCAGCGCGGTTCCGGAACCCTCTGCCTGGATTCTTATGCTTGTCGGCATGGGGATCCTTGCCGCGAGGCGTAAAAGAACGAACGTTTCGGAACGTTTTTGACGTGGCGTTCGACCGGGAAATCCGAAATAAGCGGAAGCCTGAATTGAGTAAATGAAATATGTTTGAATACCGGAAAGGATTTTCAGGTCTTTTCCGGTAATTTTTATGGAAAGTACTTTCTTTTAAAATGGAACGCCATTCTGCCTCTTGACAAATCCCAATTTCCGCGTATTCTATTGAGTATGGATGATTTATTTCCCAATAAGATTCAGGAGAAGATAATGAAACGTTTTTTGATGGTTTTCATATTCCTTTTGGTGTGCGTTTCGCGTATTGATGCGCTGGATTTGAATGCGGAGCCGTGTGCGGGCGAGCGGATGGTAAAGACGCTGGACGGGATTGGTTATGCTTTCCGATGGTGCCCGGCGGGGACGTTCATGATGGGAAGTCCGGAAGGCGAACCGAGCCGGTGTCCGGATGAGAGTCCGCGCGAGGTCAGGCTCACACACGGATTCTGGATGCTTGAAACGGAAGTGACGCAGGAAATGTGGAAAAGCGTCATGGGAAACGAGCCGGGAGTTTTCCGGGGCGAGCGTCTTCCGGTGGAGCAGGTCGGCTGGGTCGATTGTGTTGAATTCTGCCGAAAACTTTCTGAAAAACTTGCACTCACGGTCACACTTCCGACGGAGGCGCAGTGGGAGTACGCCTGCCGCGCGGGAACTGTGGGGCCGTTCGCGGGAAACATTGACGAAATGGCCTGGTATGGTCCAAACAGCGGAGAGAGAACCCGTCCGGTTGGGCAGAAGAAGCCGAACGCCTGGGGGCTTTACGATATGCATGGTAATGTCTGGGAATGGTGCCTGGACTGGTACGCGGAAGACACTTACCTTGATTCGCCGGTAACCGACCCGCAAGGGCCTGCCCGAGGCGTGAACCGTGTTTATCGAGGCGGCGGCTGGTATGGGGACGCAAGATTCTGCCGTTCCGCGTACCGAAACTACTACGCGCCGAATTTCCGGAGCTACGGCCATGGGTTTCGTGTTATTCTGACTGAATCTTGGGAGTAAATTTCACATATTCAGGCTTTAAAAGGAATATTAATGTTGAATATCGCAAGATTTTGTGATGTTTTATGAGATTATTTCTTGAACCTTTAACTTGTCCAACTTGAATCTAATTAAATTTTTGTTAAAATAAAAAAGGACTTTGTGTATTTGTAAAGAGATAAAATTAGCCGTCTCTTTGAAACTTTATTTAAATTTACGAGCAAACAATGAAAAAGAAAATTCTTTTAGTCACGTTATTCTTTGGGGTGCTGTTTTTGGTGAGAGGAAATATTGGGGCGTGGGCAGCGGCAGATAAAATGCCGGACTCCCGCCTCGCGAAGCAGGAAACCACTCCTGCGCCCAAACCTGCCATTGATATTGACGAATTGAAAAAATAGCTGGACGGGCAGTTTGAATATGGCATCTCCGGTGATTCAGTAACGATCGGGCGATACCGCGGTTCCGCCGCTGCCGTCAATATCCCCTATGGCATGACGAGTATTAGAGATTGCGCGTTCGAGGGTTGCGAGAACCTTACCTCCGTGACGATTCCCGATAGCGTGACGCGTATTGGGTATAGTGCGTTCAGTAATTGCCATCCTGATCTTGAGATTAAACGAATACCGAATCGTTACATAATTACCAGGTAGCCGTATTCAGAAGAGGCTTTCAGGAGAAATTTTTTCGGGATAAGTATTTACTGAATTGTGTGGCGTTTTTTATTGAGAAACCTCAGGGGAATTCCTGGCCCCTGAGGTTTTTATTGTGGATTAACGAATGCTTCGGAGGTAGGCGGCTCCCTGACGAATGCTCTCTTCCCAGCCAACGTTTCTGTCGATTGATCCTTCAATGACCTGAGTGCCGGAATATCCCGCCTCGCGGTATGCCTTGAAAATCTTGACGTAATCCAGTTTTCCCTTTCCCAGGATGGTGGAATCTTTCGCGTGGGCGGCGACAATGAGTCCCTTGAGCTTTATGATGTCTTCACAGACTTCTTCGGTAGAAGAGTAAAGGCGAATCATATTTCCCGGGTCGTAAAAGATTCGGACGGCGGGTGAGTCAATTCCCTCAATAAGGCGCAGGTGTTCGTGATATTTCATCGGGGCCTCGATCGTGAGTATGACCCCGTTTTCTTCCGCTTTTGGAGCAAGTTCCCTGAAACGTTTGATCGTCTCTTCATATTTTTCATCCGTATCGATACGCCCTTTTCCAAAGTATGAGATCAGGACGTGCTTTACGTTCATGGCCGCCATGACGTCAATGCAGGAAGAAACCTGTTCTACCGCGTCCGGTATCTTCCAGAAGGGATTGCCGTTAAATTCTCCCATTGCGAGCGAGGTGATTTCAATGCCGGTTTCAGCGGATTTGGCAAGCATCTTTTCACGTTCTTCCTTGACGCGGAGATCTTTTCCCGTAGGGCGTAACGGAAGGGAAACCTGGAGACAGTCGAGTCCAAGACTCCTGGCCTGGTCAAAATTCGAACTCCAGATTCCAACTTTGCACGGTTTACTTTCCGCGGCGTTCAGAATTGAAGGGAGTGCTCCTGCTGCCATGAAAGAACCGGAAGCAAGAGCGGATATTTTCAGCATTTCACGTCTGTTGATCATCGTAAAACCTCCTTAATGGCGGGTTAGTGTTGAAATAGGTAAAATTTGTGATTACTTCATTTCGTTCAGGCAATCCCGAATGTACGCGCAGGCGGGTTTGGCAACGGTTCCGTGATTGGTGCCTTCGTATGAGTGAAACTCAACCTGGTTATGTTCCTTAACCGTACGGAGCATCGCGGCGAGAAGCGCGTTTTCCTCAACTCGGGCCGGCCATTCAAGTTTCGGATCACCAACCAGCAGGTGAATGGGCGGACATTTTACTTTAGTGAAGTAAAGCGGGGCCATTTCGTTAATTTGAAGGGGATTGTTCGCTCCGTGTTTTTTGGTTGGATCCTGCGTTTCGCCAACGACCTGAAAGTGCGTTGTCATTTGCCCGCTGACAGGAAATGAAGCGGCCAGGTCCATGTTGGAAATTCCGTATTTCGCGAGGTATTGAGGATCAAGCGTAATCATCGCGGAAAGGTATCCGCCGGCGGAATGGCCGCTAACACAGATTTTTCGCGGGTCACCGCCGTATTTTTCAATGTTTTTGAAAGTCCACGCGACCGCGGCCGCGGCGTCAAAAATAATATCCTGACATTTCGCTTTGGGATAAAGACGATAGTTGACGGGGACGATAATGAATTTCTGATCGAGGAAAGCACCCGGAATGTGCCTGTTTCCGCCGGATAATCCGCCGCCGTGGAACCAGACGAGGACCGGGGCTTTGTCTGGAGCCGCTTCCGGACGGTAAACGTCAAGCCGGCAGCGTTCTTCGGCATAGGACTTGTCTCCCTGAATTGAAACATCCTGCGTGTAGTATGGAATGTTTTGGGGTTCATGGGATATTTCAGCCGAAAAAGCTGATTGGAGAATGGCAATGCCCAGCAGAAATGGAATGATGGAAAGGATGGTTTTTTTCATGGAATTTCCTCTTTATTAAAGGCGGGATATATTCTTTTAATTCAGCATACCAAAAAAACAGAAGATTGTCAAGGGTTTCCCTGAATTTTTTAAAGAAGAAAGTGTCGTTAGAGAACTCAGATAAGAAATTTCATAGGTGTTTGAGAGAGCATAAATCCAGAACAATGAATAATGAAGAGAGTCCTTCATTATTCATTGTTCGCTGTTTATTTTTAATGGATCGTTTTCTTGCGGCGGATCATCATCAGACCGAATGCGCCGGCGAGGAAAATGAACCAGGAAGATGGTTCAGGAAGCGCGACCGAATCGCCAAGTTTCAATGTCAGCAATCCGTTTGAGAGGTTCGCGACCCAGCGAGTGTTGTCATCCTCGGCAAAAATGTTCAGATCGGAAAGTTCAAATCCAACCAGCGAATCCGTATCAGAGGTTTCGATAATCGTCAGCAGTTCAACCGTTTCCGGAGCTTCGCCGTTCAGGTAAAGATTGACTTCATTGTTCCCTTCAAATGTCACGTTGTCGGCAGAAAGGAGCGTGTCGAGATTTTCGAGGTCAAGTGTCAGGCCCACATTCACACCGTCGGTGAAGATGACCGAGCCTTCCGAATCGATATTCACGTCAAATTCCACGCCGGAATTGGCCGAGTCGGTGAATTTCAGCGTTCCTTTGCCCGTCACGGTAGTGTCAATGTCGTATTTTTCCATCGTCGCGTGCGGGTTATCGAACGTGACCGTCTTGCCTTCCGCAATGTCGAAATTGCCGTCAAAGGCCGCGTCCGTCTTCGCCGTTCCGGAGACGATGCTGCCGTCCAGGAGACCAACAAAGCCGTTTTCCGTGTTCACGTCGAAGTTGAACCAGTTGCTCGTGCCGTTCAGACGCAGACCGATACCCATGAAATCATTGTACGCATCGCGTGCCTGGGCGACCTGACCACCGCTGTATTCACCGACGCGAACATCGAGAAGATACGTTCCGGCAGAAAGCGTCACGCCGGTCGCGGTGTTGACGGCACATTTTCCGGCGTAATTCAGCAGCGTCTGCCATTCCGCGCCTTCGATCTCCGTGCCGTCCGCGTTCAGCGGCTTGACCCAAACACCCTGCGTGTCGTCAAATTGGCCCGTGAAGTCAAGCGTCAGGTCTTTCAGCACCGTGATCGTGTTCGTGTAGGAAAGTGCCGCATAGTCATTCGGGATGTACTTGGCGACCTGATTGCCGTCACCGCTGTTGGCAGCCTGGGACATATCGTAAACTTTTTCATCGTAAACCTTCACCAGTTCGACGTTTTCAGTCATCGTCGGCGTGATCGCACCGGTCGTGTCCGTCGTGTCTTCGTACAGAGTCATCGTGTACGGCGAGCCGGTGTAGTTCTGCGGCATGGTGAGCGTCACGTTTTCTGCGGCTTTCAGAGTGCCATCGAAATCGTTTCCAACGGAGATGTTTCCTCCGGAGATCTCGACCGTCGCGTCTTTAGCGACGGAATTGCTCGCCATTTTGAGCGTGGAACCAGCGTTCGTCCGGAACACGACGGTTCCCTTCCCGGTGATGTTTCCCGGAAGTTG
>JAFQUP010000146.1 GCA_017408405.1 Thermoguttaceae bacterium | reverse complement strand
GTTCAGCTCCACCTGACCGAGATCCGGTACTTCAAGCCGATCTACCTCTGGCACTATGGGCAGGGACTCGTTTTTGGATGCGACAATAATGGGCGCGGAACGAATCCCCGCGAGTACGGCGATTATTTCCGCGCGACCCGCTGGTACTCTGCGCCGGGGCACGATACTCCGGGAGGCCGGGCGGACTTCATCAAGGGGAAGGTCTCCAGCTCCATCGCCGCGCTTTACCGTCGTCCGCGTGTCTGGCTGGAAGGTTACCATTCGCTCGGTTGGGGGGCATCGCCGCAGACGCTCATGACCGCGACGAACGAAAACTACGCGTACGGCTGCACGCTGCTGAATCTTCACGGACTTTACTACACGACGCACGGAAGTATGTGGGAGTGGGCACCGCCGTGCTACCATTTCCGGATGCCGTACTGGAAGCATCTGCCCGTTTTCCTCAAGAATTTCGAGCGTTTGAGCTACGTCCTTTCGCAGGGTGTCTGGAAGAGCGAGATCGCCGTTACGTATCCGACCTCGCCGGGGATGGCGGGGTTTGGAAATGAGCAGAAAGCCGCGACCGGCTGTGCGTTTGATGCGGCCCGCAAGATCTACGCAGCTCAGCGCGACGTGACGTTCATGGACGATCAGTCGGTCCTTCGTGCCGAGATCCGTGACGGAAAACTCTGCGTCAGCGGCATGGAATTCCGCGTTTACGTTCTTCCGGGAGTTAAAGCGATCCGCTGGGACGTCCTGAAGAAACTTGAAGCGTTTGCCAACGCGGGCGGGATCCTCGTCTGTCTGGACCGCCTTCCGGATGTTTCGGACCGCATTGGCGCGAATGACCCGGAACTGAACGCGCTCGTCGCCCGGCTCTTCACGGACGAAAATGCCCCCGGCATCTTCATCCCGAATCGGAACGGACCGGAGTTCGCGCAGCTCATCGCCGAGAAATTCCCGCGGGATTTTCAGTCCGAGCAGACTTCCGGTTCCGCTAAATTCCTTCATCGCCAGGTCGGTGAGCAGAACGTTTACTTTCTGACGGGCATTCCGAAAGACACGCGCCTTACGTTCCGTTCTGTTGGACGTCCGGAGCTTTGGGACACCATGACGGGGGAACGGAAACCGCTGGAAGTCATTGCGCGATTCCCGGTCGACGGCGAGATGCGCACGGTCCTCAAAATGCCGGTCACGGAAGTGGAAGCCGTGCTGATCGTCTTCCAGCCGGATGCATCGCAGACCGCGGAACTCAAGGAAAAGACGGAGACCGCTTCCGTTTCCGCAGACGCGCAGGAGGCCGTTTCGTCTCTGAAGCTCGATGGTCCGTGGCGTTTCCGTTTGGTCCCCACGATGGACAATCAGTGGGGTGATTTCCGTCTTCCCGTCACGCCGGATAATCTGCTCATCGGTGCGGAAGCCCGCCGTTTCCATTACGCGGAGATCGATGATGCCGCCGCCGCGGCATTCCTGGACGCTCCGAATGGTACGATGCCGGAATCCCTTCGTCCGCTTGTTTCTCTCGAGACGAACGAATCCTCGTGGCCGATGTGTGCCTACGGATTCGGCACGCAGTTCTTCCTAACGAAATGTGCCCGGGCAAAAGGAATGCCTTCTGCCGCGGATGCTGCGTCAAATGCTTCACCGTACGCCTTCTCTTGGCGTGTCGGCGTGAAAGGGAATCCTGGACATCAGGGCTGGCACGGTACGAAAAAGAATATCTCGGACCATTTTATTGCGCTCGGAAAAGGAAAAGGCGGACACAATGAAACGCTTTACGTCGAAGAAGATGTGCCGCAGAACTATCGTCTCTCCACCTTTGTGCGTTACTCCGGAACGGTCCGGATCCAGAAAGGCGGGAATCTCCCCGTCCGCGTGACGCTCGACGGAAAAGAGATCGCGCCGGAGACCGAAACACTCACGCTTGACGGTTCCGTTCAGGAACTTGTGCTTGAGTACGCAAAAGCAGGCCGCGGATTCTGGGTCCTGGAAAAAGGAAACCCGCCGGCAAGAAGTGCACAGCCGGAAGAAGCGGACGTTCCG
>JAFQUP010000020.1 GCA_017408405.1 Thermoguttaceae bacterium | reverse complement strand
GTGAGAATGATCGTGACCGCAGCTTTCGGAATGAACGTGACCGGCTCCTCCGTGAGAATGATCGTGACCGCAGCTTTCGGAATGAACGTGACCGGCTCCTCCGTGAGAATGATCGTGACCGCAGCTTTCGGAATGAACGTGACCGGCTCCTTCACTCATCGGGCCAAGCCAGGCCAAAACGCAAACAACTAAAATCGCGATTCCCAGAATAAAAGCGATGATGGTATCTGTCTTCTTCATTATTTATTACCCCGTCTTTAAATCAGAAATACCAATAAGATTCGAATCTCTCCCGAACTCTCAAAAACGCGAAAGATAATTCACCTAAAACCAAGGCAGAATTTCAAACAATCAGAACTTTTTTCAAAAGATGAAGACGAATTCCCCCGCGAATGATCCGCTTTTGGGAAAATTGAAAGTATTTCGCTAAAAAACAGCGTCGAAGATTCCACTGAAGTGAAAGTATTATCTGAAAAATAGCGCAGCAGATACCCAGCGCACCAGCCAGGAAAAGCAGAAATTGAAACAGATTTTCCGTAAGGAAACAGACATCAAAAATTCTCGATTCGCAAAATTCAGACTGCTGAAAACAAAGTGGACAAAACTCGGTTCCTAAGAAACTCTGCTCATTTTGAGATTCCGCGACAGCAGCCGCGAGACGAAATTCCACCGCTTCATTCCTAACCTCAGAGTCCCTCGATAGTGGGAATTCCGGACAACACGTCTTATCGTCCTCAATATGAAAATCAGAAGAACAATCTCCGCAGCAATCCGATGATTTCTCGACTCCGTCAAGTGGAATTTCAGGGCCAAACTGCCCAATCAAATTCGCCAGTGAGAAAGCGTGCGCGTGACTTGAACAGTCTCTAAGAAAATGTTCATGAACCACGCAGTAATACTGGGAAACCAGAGGATTCACCAGCAATGCGAGGCTAATGAAAATTTTCAAAAAAAACGAATTCATTTCACGTCCTGTCTCAAAAAATAAAAACCAGTCTGGTAGATTTTACCACAAATAAAAAATTTCGCAAGGGGGGAGATTTTCCCTGCTCAAATTTATTTCATGGCACAAGAAAAAATTTCAGAAAAAGGAAGAAGGCCCTTCATCAAAATTTTCTCAAAATGATGAATCATCCAGTGCCCCGGTCAGCAACTGCCCCTCGAGAATCGTCAGAGTCGTCCAGTACTGGCAAAGCGCGTCAAAATACTCGATATTCGCCTCGCGAAAAATCCGCTGGGCATAAACCAGATCAAGAATCGTCGATTCTCGGTTTTCGTAGGAGGTCCGCGCCAAAGAAAGTGCCTCCCTTGCTTCCGGGAGAAGTTCATCCCGATAAATGTCAAGATCCTTCTTCGCGTTAGCGTAATCACCATAAACCTCTGCCAATCGATGCTGAAGGTTAAGTGAAATACGCTCCAAATCCTTCTGAGCCTGAATCGCCTCACTGCGGGCGGATGAAATATTTCCCTGATTCCGATCGCGAACCCGAAGAGGCATACTGACTCCCAAAGCCCCTTCCATGATGTCTTCCTTCGTGTTGAAGACCATCGCGCCTGAAACAGTTACGTTCATACTGTTCTTTGAGTGTTCGTACTGAATTTTCTTCTGCGCCTCCTCAACCTTTGCCCGCGCGCGAGCGATTTCAGGACTGTTCTCAAGAAGAACCTGGGAATAGTATTCCCACGTTTTCTGCTCCGGAATCTGATCCAAATCAATACTCAAACGGCAAGGCTCAAGCTCCGGATTCCCCAAAAGACACGCAAGACGCCCCCAAGCCGCCAGAAGATCATTCTCCGCCTCGAGCACCTGCTGGCGCGACTTTCTCGCGGCAATTCGCGCTTGAACCCAATCCAGCTTCGAATCATTCTGGTTTTCGTACCCGACCTGAATGCGTTTCGCCAATTCCGAGTCATTCCTCGCGATCGCCTGAAGATGCTGAAGTTTGTTCATAAGAGCCAAATATTCATAAGCGGCTACGCGAACATCCGTAATGACTCGAAGTTTCGCCATCTCAAGCTCATGGCGTGCGGTTTCTATTTGCCGAGACACGACTCCTTGAGCGTGATAAAGCTGGCTCCCGCCGAGAAATTCCTGCGATATTTCAACCTTTTGTTTCCCGCCTGGACCATCCTCACTAAACTCTTCCCAACCATAACCAATTTCAGGGTTTGGGCCAAGTCCCGCCTGTTCCCACTGACCGCCAAGCGCGTTAATTTTCTCGCAGTACGCCAAAATCGTCGGATGATTCGACAGTGCCGCCGACTCAAGCTGCGCGAGACTCATTCGCTGAGAACTGATTTCTACTCCAGAAGTTAGTCCTGATGAAGATCGCGTCAAAGCCGTGTGCCCTGCCTCCGTCTTCGGCACTTCACGGACGATTTCCCGCGCGAAAACGTCCAGAGGTTCTCCTACCCCTAAAACAAGCGCGAGAAACATCCCCCAATAATTGCGTTTCATAAAATCTCCTTTTTTATCAAACGGCAATAAAAAATTTCTACTAAAAAAGTATTTATTTCAACTATCGACCCGAACCCTCAAAAAGGTAAACAAAAAAACAGAAAAAACAGAAAAACCCACAAATCTTACCGAGACGGCAAATTCAATTTTAAATTTGACAGGATCTGAAACTCCTGAATCTCAAACATCCCCAAATAAAGACTAAAAAGAAAACTTTCACAATTTAAAATCTTTGAGCGAAATGGATCCGTTAAACAGATTCCATAATGAATCTCTGAAAAGTTTTTTAGGCCCCCCTTTTTTTCTCCAAAAGATTTGATAAAATAGAGAAAATCGTTTTTAATTTACCTGCCGTCAACTTAAAAAGAGAGGATTTTTATGAAAAAAATGCTTTTTGCTCTCGTATCTGCGGCCGCTTTGGCCTCAGTTTCTACCATGACCGCCGCGGAATGGAAAAGCGGAATAGACTGGGTTGAACCACCGGTCGTGGATCCGGGTCCGGAAACCGCTCCCGCGAATGTTCCGTCCGATGCCGTCGTTCTCTTTGACGGAAAATCCATGGATGCCTGGGAAAACGGCAAAAATTGGCCTATCAAAGACGGTGCGGTCTACTCTGGCAAAGGAATGGTCGTCTCAAAACAAAAATTCGGTTCTGTTCAGCTTCACGTTGAATTCGCTACCCCGTCAGAAGTAAAGGGGGAAAGCCAGGGACGCGGAAATAGCGGCGTTTTCTGGGGGCCGTATGAAGTCCAGGTTTTGGATTCGTATATTAATAAAACATACTTTGACGGCCAATGCGGTTCCATCTACAAACAGAATCCGCCAGCGGTCAACTGCTGCCGAAAACCCGGCGAATGGCAGTCCTACGACATCATTTTCATGCGCCCGGAATTCAATGAAAAAGGCGAAGTCATCCGCCCAATGTACGTGACCGTTTTCCAGAATGGTATACTCGTCCAGAATCATCTCCAGGTCAAAGGGGAAACCTACTGGCATCTCAAACCATTCTATACCGCGCACGAAGCTAAAATGCCAATCCGTCTCCAGGATCACGGCAACCCGGTCCGCTTCCGCAATATTTGGGTGCGTGAAATCTCCGATTCACCGGTTCAGCCCGTGAAAGAAGATTCTCCCGTTAAACCGTTTGAAGTTTTTGGGTCCCAGGAATAAATTTCAACCTGATCCTCCCAAAACTCGGCAACATTGGCCCCGATGAAATGGCAGCCAATGACCGGAAAATATCAACAAAAAAGGCTCATTCGGCTTAAAATACCAAATGAGCCTTCTTCTTTTTCACAAAATATTCTTTCAGCCCGTAGTTTTCTCGGAAAAAACTCCCCAAACAGATTTTTATCAATGACTCCGCTCGCTCCGAAAAAGTCGCTCCCAAGCTCAAACGCCCAAGCCCCATACGTTTCAAATGTCATTCATCTCCCAGCACCTGCCCCGGGCGGAGAATTCTGACTTTCGTTTCCGTTTCCGATTCGACACGTTTTTTCCAGATTTCAGGGTCCTGGTCAATCGGCGGCCACGTCCCGTAATGACACGGAACCGCAATGCGAGGCCGAAGAAGTTTGACCGCGTTCAAAGCCTCTTCAGGCCCCATGGTAAAAAGATCTCCTATCGGAAGAAAAGCGTAATCAATTTTCTTCTCGGCCAAAAGAGCCATATCCCCAAAAAGTCCCGTATCACACGCGAAATAGAGAACGTGTCCATCCTGAACGGTAAGCAGAAATCCAGCGGAACTCCCCCCCGGTGAACCATCCGGAAGCGTGGAAGAATGAAGCGCGTGAACCATCTGAACGCGTCCAAACGCGAAATCAATTCCTCCTCCAAGATTCATCGCGATCGTTTTTTTCACCCCCTGTTTCTCAACATATCCCGCGATCTCGGCAATTGCCGCGACAGTCGCCCCCGTTCGCTTCGCGATGGAAAGCGTATCTCCAAAATGGTCACCGTGACCATGAGAAACCAAAATCAGATCCGCCTCTGCCTCCTCTGCGGAAATCGCGGCAACAGGAGAATGAGTCAAAAAAGGGTCAATTAAAATCCGGAAATCATCAATCCTCAAAAACCACGCGTTATGACCGAGAAACTGAATGTTAAGGTTAGTACTCATGGAAATCTCACTAATAAAAAATCAGGAAAACAAAAGGGACAGAATAAAATAAAAAAGAAACATGAGCAGACCTCATCTTTTTCGCGATAAATTTTTCTCCGCGATTCACGCGAATAAAGCCTGCTCATTTTCCTTTTCGATTCTCATCGAATCACTTTAAAAAACGTCCCCAAACAGTTTCCCAATAAAAGAAAAGTGATTCTTTTGAATTTTTTCCATTCCCTGGCGTCCGCGTATCCGTGAATACGCGAGACGCCTAAAAACGCGTTCTCAAAACAGAACTATCCGTTTTCCGGAAACAGAATTTTCGGAAATTCATTTCGTTCGATTCAACGCTCTTCCATCGGAACATAATCCGTTTCCGTATTCCCGCAGTAGATCTGACGCGGTCGAATGATTCGTCCATTGGCGATATGCTGCTCACGCCACTGAGCGATCCAGCCAGGTAAACGTCCCATCGCGAACATGACGGTGAACATATTCGTGGGAATTCCCATCGCCCTCAAAAGAAGACCTGAATAAAAGTCAACATTCGGATAAAGTTTACGATCAATAAAGTACGAATCCGAAAGAGCAAGCTCCTCCAGCCTGCGAGCCGTATTCAAAAGCGGATCATTATGGTACTTAAGAGTGGCAAAGACACGATCGCAGGCAGCGCGAAGGATTTTGGCACGCGGATCGTAATTTTTGTAGACTCGATGCCCAAATCCGAAAAGTTTAAACGGATTACTTTTATCTTTCGCCATTTCAATGCATTCTTCCGGCGAAATTCCGCCGCGGTGAATACGGTCAAGCATTTCCATCACCTCCACGTTCGCCCCGCCGTGAAGCGATCCCCAAAGAGCGCAGATACCCGCGGCACAGGAAGCGAAAAGATTTGCCCTCGATGAAGCCACGACTCGAACCGTCGCGGCAGAACAGTTCTGTTCATGATCAGCGTGAAGAATCAAAACAAGATTCAGGGCATCCTCTATCTCGGTCGGAACTTCGTAATGCGAATAGGGAAGCGAAAACATCATGTGGAGAAAATTCGCGGCATACCGCAGATTTGGATTTGGGTACATAAAAGGAAGACAGTTTTTTCTTCGATAAATGTACGAAGCAATGGTGCGAATTTTACTGATCAGACGCGCGGAAATCTCCATAAATTCGTCATCGTTGTCCAGTTCCATGAATTCGGGATGGAAACAGGCCAAATTATTCATCGCGGCGGAAAGCAGCGCCATGGGCGGGGCCGTCGTGGGTACTTCGTTAAAGTACTGACGCATCGGCTCTGGCAAAAGCTCATTTTCCGTCAATCGGCGCCTGAAATTCATCAGCTCGTTTTTCGTAGGAAGATTGCCCGCCAAAAGTAAATACGCTGTCTCGATAAAATTCGGCTGCTCCGTAACAAACTGCTCAATCGGAATACCGCGGTATCGAAGGATTCCCTTGCCTCCGTCAATAAACGTGACCGTACTCCGACAAACTGCCGTACTCGCCAGCGACGGGTCATACGTCATGAGGTGATTTTCCGGATAAAGTTTGGAAATATCCACCGCCACGTCCCCTTCCGTGCCTTCGTAGACAGGAAATTCTATCGTTTTACCGCGAATGGAAAGGATCGCCTTCTCTTCTGCCATGAGTTCCTCCGAATCATTTTTCAAAAAAGTTTTTCAGTCAAGTTCATTTTACCATAATTTGCCACTTAAAAAAAGGGGGAGAGGAGCCTTTTTTCGATGATTAACAAAAATTTCCAGCACTTTCAGCAAAATTTCCAAACCGGGAATAAAAAAATCTCAAAATCAAATACGAGCTGGAAGATTGTCACCCAAGTACTTTAGGGAACTTCCCAAACTTAATTCCCCCAAATGATCTCTTAAATCTTGCCAGTATTACCAGAACTTCCCATCATTTCGAATGCGCGAAATCCCCAACGCCCGCAAAAATTCAAAATTCTCTCTTCTTCGTACTGGAAAGCAGTTTAGATATTTCCATAATGAAATTTTCAAGAAGGTCTAAACGCCAAACTGCCCCAATTGACTGCCATTAAATAAAAAAAGACGGTGCCCCGTCTCTTTCAAGAAGAATCCGAATCGTTCGCCGCTCCGAAGCAACTCTTCACTCCGGAGCGGAAGGATTTTCCAAATTACTTCATCATTGAAATATTTCGCTCCAGTTCCCGAACACGCTGAATCAGCGGGCCTTTCGCATTCGCACGGGCAATATTCAGCATCTGGTTCGCCTCAATCTTTTTTTGACGCTTGACGGCATCAAATCCCATCTCAAGCGCACAGTTGGCAAGTTCCCGGGTTGAAGAAGCACCGCGTGCATCCGGCTTGGCATTCTGAACCATTTCCAGGCGGTCCTGGTAAGTATCCCTTTGGAAACGCGTTTCCTGAACGAGATACGCCTGAAAAACGATTTCATAAAAAGCGTGATTTTTCGCCATCCGAATCGCTTCTTCCGTCATCACGTACGCTTCCGCCGCGGAACGGGCGGGCATCTGCGCCATCTTAACAAATTTTTCAGAAAGCTTCATCTGGTCACGCATTTCCGACTTCGCGTAGTCTTTGGCAAACTCTTTCTTCAGCATTGCCAGAGTCTCATCAAAATCCGCTCCAGTCGGTATGGTCTGCTCCTCCACCGGAGCTTTGCCGCGCGGATTCCACGCGTTAAGCTGAACAGGAGCTTTCCCGGCATCAGGAAGCGGAACTTCCAACTCTTTCATGATCAAAGCGATCGATTCTTTGTCAAAACCTTTCGTTTGCGCCGTCGTCCAATACGTTTTCGCTTTCGCGCGGTCACCGCCAGGCGTCATGGCGAGATACGTTCCGTAAAGCACGAAATCATCCGCTTCTTTCGGCGTGTCAATGAGCCAAGCCACGAGTTTGGGATTAAGATCGTTCACAGTGTACCGCTTATTAATCCCCTGATCCCGAATAATGAGCACGCCAGGTCCACATTCAACAACGGAGAACTCAATTCCTTCCACCTTGTGAACCGACCCCCACGTAAAACTGCCCATTCTTCCGCTGATCCACGTCACAAATGATTCCATATAGTCCGCCAGCGCGTTCAGGCGGTCAAGCTCCTCTTTGTTTTCCGGTGTCTCAGCCAAATTTTCGAGTTTATCGAGTGTCTTCTTTGCCGAAGGAATCTTTCTCCAACTGATGTCCTGGCGAACGGCAGTAGTAAGCTGTTTCCATTCCTCTTTACGGCGAGCCTTTCTCCGCTCTTCCTCCTGACGAGCCTTTTCCTCTTCCTCTGCCTTCTTTTTGGCGTCATCCTCAGCTTTTTTCTCATCCGCGTCAACCTCGGCCTCAGTCCCCTTGGCACTCCTGGCTTTTTTTCTGCTTTTTTTGGACGAAGTCTTTTCGGCATTTTTGCCGGACTCTGCTTCTTTACCAGAGCCAGCCGATTCAGCCACTCCCGTTTTCTCATTGGCAGCAGCTTTTTCCTTCGTTCCCTCATCAACCTGAGCGGTTTGATCATTCCCCTCTTTCTTCACGGCCTCAGCAGTTTGAGCGTCAGTATTCTCAGCACTGTTTACGCTCTCCAACGCCATATTGGTCATGAGTCCCAGGCCATTAATGCCAAACTCGCGCATAATCTGATTCGCGGTTTCCCGGTCATCGTCGCTTCCCTTTTCAAGAATCCTCGAAAGCAGTTTCTCTGCTTTTTCCCTGTCTCCAGTAGGGGAAACGAGTAAAAAAGCCGCGTATTGGAGAGCGGGAAGCATATTCCCCACCTCAAAGGCCTCGGCAAACTGATGGCGGTAAATAATATCGTAAAGATCATGTCCTCTGTTTTGCGGCGCATCCATGGAAAATTTAACGTTTTTTCCATTAATGCGAATAACTGCCTTTCCCTTACCGGACTCAACCAGCCCATACTGGCCTCCGCAAAGCTCCATCGGAGGAACATATTTATTAAGTTGATTCGCGACAGCGGTATGGAATTCCTCCATATTTTTCGTAATTACCTTCAATCTTTCCAAACGCTGGGAATCTTCATCCTGAAGCGTCATTTTCATGCCGCCGGCAATTAGTTTTTTCGCGTCCTCAAATGCGTAATTCTGTAAATGAGAAAAAATCGTAGCGAAATCCGGAGCTTCGACCGCCGCCAAATTCCCCTCGGCAACTTCATTCCGCGCGACTGGCGCGTTTTGCTGATTTTGCGCGCCATTTGCCGGAAGAACCGCGTTTTCTTCAGATGCAAACGGATTATTTATCTGAACAGAAGTCTTGCCCTCTTCGTCAATCACGACCTGAATCGGGGAATTATCCGCACCGCCGTTTCCAGAGTATTTGCGAACGACCGCAAGAGCGAGAATCGCGACAATCAGCAATCCGACCAGAGCAATGACATTCCGCACCATGGGGCTGGGACCGGATGGTTTGCGCGATTTGCTTTTGGAAACTTTCGCACTGCTTTGGGAGATCGGTCCCTGCGAAGCGGAAGTCCCGGCAAAAAGCTGAGAATTCACCGCGGGAGTTTCCTGGGGGGCGGCAGATGGAACCGCTGTTCCCTGGGGAATTCCCATTCCTGGCTGCTGTCCCATTCCCATCATTCCCTGTTGGGGCATTCCCCCCATCATTCCAGGCTGAACCATTCCCTGCTGGGGCATCCCCATCATTCCAGGCTGGGCCATTCCCTGCTGGGGCATCCCCATCATTCCAGGCTGAACCATTCCCTGCTGGGGCATTCCCCCCATCATTCCAGGCTGAGCCATTCCCTGCTGGGACATTCCCCCCATCATTCCAGGCTGAGCCATTCCCTGCTGGGACATTCCCCCCATCATTCCAGGCTGAACCATTCCCTGCTGAGGCATCCCCATCATTCCAGGCTGGGCCATTCCCTGCTGGGGCATCCCCATCATTCCAGGCTGAGCCATTCCCTGTTGGGGCATCCCCATCATTCCAGGCTGAGCCATTCCCTGCTGGGGCATCCCCATCATTCCAGGCTGGGCCTGCGGAGCAGGAGCTGGGTGTTTCGCGTCATATTCCGCTTTATACTTCGGATTGCACAAGCAATTTTTCGCGACCTGGATTTCCGTCAATATCTGATTCCATTCGGGAAAATGGCCATCAGGTCCCTTTTGCTGAACCATCTGGGTCAGAGCTTCAATTCTCTCGGCAATTTTTGAGACATTTTTTTCGCCATGTTTCAGACCGAGAAGTTCATAGTAAGTGTCGGGCTTTTCTTTTCCGGTAAAATTCAGCCAATGTGAATAAGGATTAAATTCGCTCACGGTTCTGTTCCGAAATGAAAGGGGTGAAAAAGGATTTCCAGAGAAATGCTCACTGGGGCATCAGAAAACAGGTCTTTTCGGCCTCCCCCCCACAAAAACCACCTAAAATGACGTTCGGAAAGAACGGATTTCACGTTCTCCTTTGTCCTTCCCTTTTCTGAACGTTTCATTCCACAGTGTTGAAGAAAAATTCCAATTGGCCAAATACCTGAAATTTCCATGAAAAAACGAAAGCCTACCCAAGCAGTCAGTATCTTCCAAAACAGCCTGGAAAATCGCTCAAAAAGGAGGGAAAGTGCCATTGGGGCAAGAAACTCTCACTGTTTCTTTTAATTATAGCGCGCAAAATATTTTTCGCAAGAGAAAAAAAGGAAAAAGTCCGAAATTTTTTCAAAATTTAATGAAAAATTTCCTCCGACGGCTTGCCGCAAAACACATGAAATCTCTATGGAGCGTCAAGACAGAGGTTCCCCAGCCCCAATTTCAAGCAAAACAATTTACTTTACGTTTTGACCGCGTTACCTGAAATTCCTCTTATTTCCAAATACGCGAAAGTCCCGACACCCTGAAAATCCCCCCTTTTCCTTGCTTAAAAACAGTTTTTGGCTCCCCCTAAAGAAGAACCAGGAAGATTTGCCTAATTTTCCAAAATGGCCGTTACCTCAATTTCAACCAAAGCGTTTTTCGGAAGAGCAGAAACCTCCACGCAGGAACGAGCGGGACGTCCGCTAAAATACTCCGCGTAAATCGCGTTGAAAGCGGCGAAATCTTCCATATTTCTCAAAAAACAGGTAGTCTTCACGACTCTGGAAAAGTTGGTTCCAGCCGCATCCAAAACCGCGGAAATATTTTCCATAACCTGTCGAGTCTGCGCCTCAATCGAAGTCTCTTCGATCTTCCCCGTCTCGGGATTTAAAGGGATTTGCCCAGAAGCAAAGAGAAACCCATTGGCTGTCACCGCCTGAGAATAAGGCCCAATCGCAGCCGGAGCGTTGAGTGTGGAAATCTTTTTCATGGCTCTTTCATTGAATAAAAAAAGTTTATTTTAAACTGTCGGGTATTCCGATCTTTACGTTAATTTTTTGTGTCAGGAAAACCAGCTTTTCCATCAAGTCAGAAACTTCAAATGACTCTGAGATTCCCAAACGTAATGATTCTGAACGCGCTCAACATTTAAACCATACGCGATCAAGTGAAAGAGGGACCGCCCCACTCACGGTCTTTATCGCGATTGAAACCTCTACCCGTCTTCCTAAAATCTGTCAAAACCTGGCCTCAGCACTCACTTGCGCCAGACGAAGAATACCCTCCCCTGATCGAATCTATTTTCCAATTCTTCGAATCAGCCAGGGAATAGCCGTTTCAAAATTAACTCCATAGTCTCTTGAGAACGGATCTCTGATTGATTCCCGAATGCATTCCAAAGTATAGTCCGCGGCAATTTTCAAAGATTCCTCAAGAGAAAAATCGTTCATGAGTGCCCCAACGGCAGTACTGGCAAAAATATCTCCCGTACCATGAAATACGTTGGGAATCCTTTCCGTAAAGTAAGAGAAAAATGTTCCGGATTCCGCGTTAAGTCCCATGAATCCAACCTTTTCCGGTTCAAATGAAACCCCGGTCAGGACAGCGTTTTTCGTTCCCAGCGAACATAAGCCGCGAAGAATATCCTGAACGAATTTCTCATCGTACGCGCCATCCGGAACGTAATCTGTTTCAAGCAGATAAGCGGCTTCCGTCATGTTCGGAACGATGACGTCAGCGTTTCCGCAGTATTTTCCCATTTCCCTGGCAAATTCAGGAGTAAAACCCGCGTAAAATTTTCCGTGATCTCCCAACACAGGGTCAACGAAAACGCAGGAACGTTTTGGCAAACCATCCGAATCAGTACCGGAAAATCGAAATGCTTCGATGAATTCCGAGCAAAGACGCAACTGCTCAAATGAACCAAGATAACCAGAATAAATCGCGTCAAAAGAGTATTTCCTCTCCTTCCAGTGAGAGGCTATCAGCGGAATTTCTTCAGTCAGATCATGAAAAGTAAATCCTGAAATTGCGGTATGTGTCGAAAGTACGGCCGTCGGCAGAACCGCTGCCTCTACTCCCATTGAGGAAATGATGGGAAGCGCCACCGTCAGCGAGCATTTTCCAACGCAAGAAATGTCCTGAATCGAGACTATTCTTTTCATCTGTTTTCTCCTGATCCCAAATTTAACTTCATCTGGAAATTGACATTTCAGATTTCTGGAATTTTACCATAAATTTTAAATCGAAAAAGGACCACTGGGAAAATTTTCATCAAAAAACATTTCCTTTCCCGCAGAGATGACTCTCTTTCAATAACTTCCCGCCCTAAAATCCCCAAAATTCAGTTTTTTCACGGACAACTTTAAAACATTCCGAAAAATACGAAAGAATTTCAAAGAAATCCGTTAAGACCTTGAAATAAACTCAAAAAACGCCCAAAGAACCCCAAAAAACAAATTCTCAAAGAAAATCGCTTTTTTTTCCAAACTGCTATTGACCGCAATCTCAAAAAATGCTAAAAGGAGATGGTCAAATTATTTTCAGGTTCAACCCGCGCAGGAGTATGAAAGATGCCGGTTTCAAAAATTTCCAGATTCGTCAACTCCCCCATCTTTTGGGGCATTGGTCTGACCGGGCTTTTTTACGCCCTGATTTTCCTGAAACTTCTTCGGTTTCCCGGAATCCTCCACTATTTCATCTCTGCCCAGGGAGAGGTCCTTTCCATTCCATTTGTGGAAATTCTGATGTTCTTCATCGGGTTTTCCGCTCTCGGATTCAAATTTTGGGACATTCAGTTTCAATCATCATGGGTCTCGCGTCAGGAAAAAGCAGCGGAAACCCTTTTTCCAAAACCTGAAAACGGAACTTTTTCACCTGAAAACGCGGTGGAAATGGTTGAAAAACTTGACGCCATCCCTGAAAAAATCCGAAAAGGATACTTCGTCCAGCGTTTACGCGCATCACTCGATTTCATCGTCAGGAATCAATCCGCGCATGGTTTTTCTGATGAAATGAAGTACCTCTCTGACCTGGATGCCGCGAAAATGGGGCAAAGCTACTCTTTCATCCGCGTCGTCATTTGGGCAATTCCCATTCTCGGATTTCTCGGAACCGTCATGGGCATTACCCTCGCTATCGGCGGATTGGGCGGAAATCTCTCCGACACGGAAACAACTTTGCCCAAAATGATTTCCGACTTAAGTTTTGCGTTCGACACCACAGCTTTGGCTTTGAGTTTTTCAATTATCCTGATGTTCTTTCAATTTTATGTCGAAAAGCTCGAGAATCGCTTGCTGGCACGCGTTGACGAGCAAACCAATCGGGAATTGGCAGGAAAATTTGAGGAATACTCAAATTCACCCGCCGGTATCGTTCAGGCGGTGAAACGTCATGGAGAGATCATGAATCAGCTCATGGAACAGCAAATGAAACGCCAGAGCGCGATTTGGGAAGATTCATTCCGAAACGTGGAAGTGGAATGGACTCGCCGTCTTGAATCCGTTGGAACCGCCATGACCGCCTCTCTCCAAAAAGCCTTTGAAAACGCTGCCGGAAAAATGGCCTTTGACTCATGCGCCGCTGTCGGCTCCCAAATCTCGCAGGAACTGGAAAAACTCCTCAAGAATACGATCGCGATCCAATGGATGACTCATCTCTCTGAACTGAAAGACATTCAGAAAACACTAAGTGATCAATCGGAACAACTGAAAGAGTCAACTCAGCAAAATGTGGACTATTTTTCCCAAAATAATTCAATTCTGGCCCAAAACACACAAAAAATCGTCGAATTGAGCGGCGCCATAGACCTGGTTGTCTCAAAACTGGCTCAAGTGGCGAACTCCACTTCCAGAATGACAGAAGCCGCTGCGCAGATTGCCGATGCCGGAGAAAAAATCGCCAAAATGGAAAATGTTCTCGCTCAAAACCTCTCCACTCTCCAAGGGGCGCGAGATTTTGAAAAAACTGTTACCCAGCTAGCCATGGCCGTCTCGTCCCTAACGCAATGGCTGGAGGAAGTTAAGGCGGCTCGAAAATAAAAAACATCCTGTTCATTGAGAAAGAATGAATCCTAAAAACGCCCCCTGGAGCCTGGCAGTCAAAATTTCTGCGCTCTAAGGAAATTAAGATATTATTTAACCGCAATTTTCTGAAAAGCGCCCTCAGACTCAACCTCTAATAGGGCTTTCAGAATTTAAATATCAAAATGTGACTTACTGATTCAGGTTTAAAACTGAATCCAAATCCTGATGAGTTATTCCACGCACAATAATCGACGAGCCACTTCTTCCGGGAACCCGGTCTCACTATTCCCGTTCCTGGCTGTTCTTCTCTGCACGATGGGGGCACTCATTTCTATCCTTTTGATCATCGCGCGCCAGGCACAGCTCAGTACGGAAGAACTGATTCAGGAAATGTTCGCGGAATCCGGAGAAATTCACTCCACAGAAGAAACTCACCAAACGGAAGATGATCTTTTCACTCTGAAAACGCCTGAAGAAAATGGGGAAAAAATCGTGGAAACCCCCATAGAAAAAACGAACTCCATTGAAACAGAACTCGAAACCACTCTCCCAACTCCCTTGGAAACTGAACCGGAAGATCCTGAATTCGCTGGAATCGAGACTGAAAAACTTGAAAAACGGCTTGAAGAAATCGAGGCGATCCAAATTAAGTCGGCCTGGCACATCAAAACGCTCCTCGCGGCACGAAACGAACTGGAAAAAAACGCGCAGTCTGCCCGAATCGCTCTCAGTACGACACAGGAAAATCGTGAACGCCTTCAAGGTCAAATGGAGACCTTAAGAAACGCCCTGCTTCAGCTTCAAAACTCCGAAACTGAAAAAGAGCCGGAAACTCTTCAAAAAGAAATTGCCGAAAAACAGAAGGCTCTCGAAAAACTTCAGGAAGAATGGGAAAAAGCTGAGAATTCGGCCCCAAAAGAGAATGGTTCATACGCGATTCTCCCGCACGCCGGAGTTAACGGAACGCGTCGTTACCCGCTTTATGTCGAGTGCCGGGAGGACGGAGCCTGGCTAATGCCGGAAAATCTTAAACTCAACGCTCTGGATTTTGAAGGTACTCTCACGATGGAAAATCCATTGGAAATGGCTCTCATCGCCAAGAGACAATATCTTTTACGGAACGGCTTTTTTCGTGAAACCCCAGGAAATGAACAGGAACCTTACCCCTTAATTATTGTGCGGCCAAGCGGAATTCTTTATCTCTATATGGTGAAAGCCTCCCTTCAATCATGGAAATCCGAATTCGGATATGAACTGGTAGATGAAAAAATGCCGATCGCGTATCCGCCGAATGACGAAAACCTTAAGCTGGAAATGGTTAAGGCAATTGAAGGAGCGAGACACCGTCAGCGGGAAATCGCGGCCATGGCACCGACTCTTTCCCGTAACGGTGGAGGAGCTGGAAAACTGGCGTATCGACCGACTTCCAGAGGGGGAGTCGCGATGAATATCGACCCAGACAGCCGTTTGGCGAGAACGTTAGCCAGAAGCGCGCGCCCCCGCCCCGCGATGGGAGGAATGGCGGTTGAAGGAACGTCCGTGAACCAATCCGCGTCTGATGAACAAACAGCCAATCATTCGCTTGCTCCAAACGTAACAGGAAACTTTGCCGGCACCGGAACGGCTCAAACTTCCGGTGCCTATGGCTCAAATGGTCAAACCGCGCTCCAGCAAATGCCGGAAGCAAATTCCCCTAATGGATTTGGCGCGGCAGCAAGCGATTTTTCTCAATGGAAAACGATTCAACCCGGTGAAGCCTCCGAAAGCACTGACGTGAAAAACACGCGTGAGGCTGGAAAAACCGATTCAGGACTCTCTTCTGATGGAGTATTCGCACTTAACAGCCCGCAAGATGTCAAAGCCGCAGAAAGTCAAGAATCACTTGGAGGAAACGGAAGCGTTTCCGAGGGAAATGCCTCCCAAGCTGCTCATTCAAATGGAATAGCCGAAAATTGCCCTAACGCTTCCGCTTCAGGAACTTCCAGTATCGCCGAAAGTAAAGGAGAAAACTGGGCTTTGGAGAATTATCATCCAAACATTTCGACATTAACCCGGCCTGTCCCGTTGGAATGTCACGCGGACCGTTTCATTCTCTCCGCCATTCCAGGGGTACCCGCTGAAGAAATTCCAATCACGACTCCGTTCCAAACGGGTGTCAAACTGGCAAACGCCATTTCCGCGCAGGCTAAACTTTGGGGAGAAGCTGGACCAGGAATGATTTGGAAGCCTATTCTCAGAGTGCGAGTCGCCCCTGATGCCCGTGAACAGTTTGAACGTCTTAAAATTCTCCTCGATGGAAGCGGATTAATCGTCGAGGAAGTCACTCCATGATGAAAAATCGGCAGACGAAAAAAGTTTGCCGATTTTCTTTTAATTTAACCTGAATCAAATTTCAGAAACTGTCTCTAAACGCTTTAAGAGGCGTTTTCCGAAAAAGATTTAAATCAATTTCGAGTTCTCATTCCGTATTTTCTTACTTTAAAATACTCATCTCTGAAAAATTGGCAGATAATCGTTTTCCATTTGAAGCGCGATCAGTGCCATGGCCGTGGCGCAATCAACACTAATGGTTGAAGGCCAGCTCCCGTCAGGTCTTTGTTCGTGAAGAAGAGCACGCAAAAACTGACAAAACGATTCTTCTCCAAAATCTTCACGCCTCTCCGGAGCGAGAGTTAGACGAAATGCCTGCACCGCGTAATACTGCGCGTAGTGAAAGTAACCGTCATTAGGCGAGACTGCCTGCGAATCGCGAAGAGCGTTCCTCAAATACTCCATTGCCTCTCTTATCTGCGGAGAATCATATTTTCCAGCCGCGCAGAGTCCTGAAACCGCGGCGGCTGAACGCGGCAAGGCACTTGGCCCTGCCGCAAGACGATATCGAAACCCGCCGTCCAAATTTTGACAGCGGAGAAGATAATTGATTCCATTCTCTACCGTTTCAGCTGGAATGGACAAACCGGCATTTCGGCAGGCACGCAACGCGGTCAGGTGACAGGCCGTGACAGAAACATCCTCCTCCCCAGGGAAAAAGGAGTAACGCCAGCCGCCATTTTCCCCCTGCGCCTCAACGATCCGCAAAATGGCCTTTTCCAAAACACTTCGAATTACCTCATCCTGCTCACTCATCCCAAGACACTCCGCGAGAAAAGTCATGGCAAAACCATGCGCGTAAGCAATACCCTGCTCGGAAGCCGAATTACCCGCAAGAATTCCATTTGGCCTGGCTTTTTCAAGAATTAAATCAACACAACGCGCCGCGTACTTTGCATCTGGTCCCTCAAGCGGAGTACTGCCCGAAGAAAGAAAAGCCATTCCAACGAGTGCCGTAATACCGACATCATTCCGAAATGCCCCGTCTCCCGGCATGATCCCGGCATCCAAACGTTTTCGGAAATAATTCAGACCCTGTTCGACCGCCGCTTCGATCTTTTCCGAATCAAAAATTTCTCGCGAAAAAACGTTTCGCGTCACGCTCAAAAGAGAGAAAATCAATACCCCAAAAGCCAAATGTTTCCAAAACATAAAGAAATTCAATAATTCCCTTTCGGATTCGTTTCTTTTTCAATCCAGTTTCTTCACAAAACGCTCCAACTCTTCCATTGGATCAGAATACTGTCTCCTAACCCTCCAGGAAATTGGAGTCAAAGGTGAAAATTCCACCTCGTACTGCTTCAAAAGTTCCGCGACATAATTTGGGAGAAAGTCCCGAACTTCCTCCGGTCCATTCAGGAGAAAATTAACCCAAATCCATGAATCCGCATAGCAGACCTGGGTCATCTGGGCCATGCTCTTAAGCGTTTCCAGTTCTTCAAGTGAAGCGACCTCTCCCGCCGCGACCCGTTCCCGAATTAATGGAAGCCATTCAGAGGCGTTCATTCTCGGATCTTTCGTTTCACCGCGCCTCAGCTTTCGAAATCTCTGCCACGGAATCGTTTTTACTTCCACTGGGCAGTTCTTCGCGGAAACCTCAAAATACTCTGCCAATCCCTCATCCAGCCAAAGGGGAACTGTCGGCAAAACCGCGTGAAGAAGAGCATGAGTTCCTTCATGCCGAAGGTCCACCGCGAAATTTTCTGAACGATGAAGAAAAAGTTGCCCTCTCCCCTGCTTTTTCTTGATGAAAAGCGCCTGACGATACGGCAACTGCGGGTATTCCCTCTTAAGAAACTCACGCCACTGAACCTCATCCTCAAAAACATAAAGCTCTATCCACTCGCGTATTTTTGGCAGTTTCAGAATTACAGTAAGTTCATCATAAATCGCGGGAAGCTCGAGAAGTTCCTCCTCAATCTCCGCCAAATCAAAAGTCCCCCAACAGGCAATTGGTCCGAAAACCCGCGTTGAGACCCATTCCTGACCGCGAAGCGCGCCGCACAAGACAGTGGGAAATACCGCAAATAAAATCAAAACATACTGGACACTGCGAATGAATTTCATGTCGGTGTCAAATTTCCGTGAAAAACAAAATACCTTGAGAACCGCTCTTAATCAAATATACCACATTTTTTTTCGTTTGGCCAAATATTCCAAAAGAAAATCGCACGATTTAAGAGAAAAAAATACCTAACGGCAGAAATAGCCAGCCGCTTTCAGAAAACTCCCAAGAGTTTTCTCTAAAACCAGATGAATTAAAGATACTCCATCAACAATTCTTCCGCCGGATTGGAGATAACCACTTCCGAAACGAGCAATCCCCTTCGCCGTACTTCATCAGCGGCGGCTCTGGTACTGGTCTTTACGTCGGATAAAGGACCGGTAAGCATAAGAAGCCCTTTCCCGCCAAGTGCCATCGCGAGATGAAGACGAATGAGAGTGACATTTCCCGCCTTGGCGGCAAAGTCCGAAGCGGCCAAAATGGAACACGCGCCGAATGACTCAACGATACCAACTGCCGGAACTCGCGCGGACGGAAGAATGACCGCGTTCCCAAGAGCGGAAAAAACAGCGGGATGAACCTTGGGACAAACCAGCGAATCAATGACTGCTTCACCGCCAATTTTTACTCCGCGATCAATGGCAGTCTGGACTTCATCCACTCCGCCAGAAATTGCCAAAAGATACTTTCCGGAACAGATCGTGCGCCCGATCAAAACAGAAACTGAAGCGGTTTTCATCATTTCATCCTGCGCGAGCATCCCTTTGCCCACACTTTGAAACTCAATGACTCCAACACACATCGTTTTTTCCATAATGTCCCAGCCCCGCAAAAAACGCCTCTTTAAACCATAATTTATTTAAATATCGTTCGCTGAACGTTTTTTCTTGATTTTTTTCACCAGCAAGCTAGAAATTTTATGGAAATTAAGGCAGTTTCCAAGAATTTCCCGCACCAACACGAAATCGGCACGGGAAAATTTCTGTCAGGAACTCACGAGAAATTCATGCCGCGATTCCCAAATTACTTTCTCTCCGCCTGCGGAACATAAGCATCAAGAACTTTTTCCGCGTAAATGGGAGCAAACTGAGTAAGGCGCTGCCTTCCGTCAACCATGGGAAGCGTAAGCATTTCATGACCAACGAGAGGTTTGGCGTACGCGATAAATTCATCCGTCACGTCGCACCCGTCCGGCGTAATCCAGCTTTTGGGGAAGGTACGCTCACTATTCGCAACCACGGAAAGAGGCACCTTATCATACTTCACGGAATAAATCGGGCCAGGATTTCTGAGAATGGTAGACATGAAACCGCTCTGCCCGGACGCGGCCAGCTCGCAGGCTTTTTGCCCTAAAGCATATGCTTCATCCAGATCCGTGACAGACGCGTAAGCCATACTGTGGCGCTGATCCGTTCCCGGAACATTTCCACGAGCGTTTCCTTTGACGCAAAGCCCTTTCTCATTCAAATAATTGACGACTTTCTGGACCACCGTCATCTGCGAGCTGCTGAATGTCGTGTGTCCAAAAGAATCCTTCAGCTCACCAAGCGATCCAACGTTAAATCCCTCACTGATGACCACGACACAGCGTCCGCACTGGCGCAATTTCGCGTTGACCTGCTCGTGAAGCTGCTCAAGAGAGCACGGTGATTCCGCCATATAGATCAAAAGCGGCATTTCGCGATTCGGATCCGCCAAACGCGCGGCAGCGGGAATGAAACCGATTTTGCGTCCCATCGCCTGCATGACGAGAACAGGGTCCGCTGGACATGATCCTTTATTCTCCTGATTCGCGTACTGCACCGTGTGCATCCAGTACTTCGCGACAGAACCGTACCCCGGAGTATGGTCCACAAGCTGGAATTCACTGTCTCCGACATCATTGTCGATCGTCTTCGGAACCCCAACGGCAGTCAGATCCAAACCGCGCACCTTGGCGAGTTCCGCGATTTTATTGGCGGTGTCCATCGAGTCATTTCCCCCATTATACAAGAAATAACCGATATTATGCGCCTTGAAAACCTCAATGACCCGTTCAAAATCCTCATTCTGCCACTCTTTCAGTTTGTATCGGCAAGTTCCAATCGAACCGGCGACCGGCGTATACCGCAAAAAACTGACTTCTTCCGGATTTTGCGCGGAAAGATCGAGCAGCTCTTCACGCAAAACGCCTTCAATTCCATGAACCGCACCGTAAACCGTACCGACATTTTCAAAATGACGTGCGGCTTCCACGACTCCCTGCAGCGAACTGTTGATCACGCACGTTGGGCCGCCGCTTTGAGCGACTATCATATTTTTAACGGACATAAAATCTCCTTTAAGACCAAAAATTGCCTAAACGCGAATTTGCCAACACTTTTATTTTACCCCGAGTTGAGAAAATGTCAAGGGGACAAAATGGAATTAAGGGCGGAAAATGAACTCTCTCCCCCCTTTTCCACTCGGGAAAACAGGATAATCTTTTTATGGGATAATTTCTCATGAATCAATTCCAGATAAAATAGTTTGATGAATTGGAACCCGCGTATCGGCCAAACGCCATCCAATCCCAAGCGTTCGACACCCTTCTTTAATGGAATTCATCCATTGATGAAAATTTTTGAGATATTCTTCACGAATAGTCGCGGGGGAAACAGTAAGACAGTGCCCAGTGTTTTCAAGAGAAATGAATTGATGAAGCGACTCAAAAGGAAATTCGATCTCATCACGGTCAAGAATATGAAAAAAAATCAATTCATTCTTCTGGGCGCGCAGTACTTTAAGCTGCGGCAAAATACTCTCCCAAGTTTCCACGTCAAAAAAATCAGACATCAAAAAAATCTTTCCACGTTTAGGACAGGAAGCAGCCAACTCATTCAGAGCCGCTGAAAAATTCTGAGGCTTCGTGAAACCGACTTCCGATTTTTTCTTTTTTTCAGAACAGGCGAAATCATCCCAACGTGAAAACGGAGGTACCTCAAGAAAATCAAGTATCTCCTTCCAGTGTCCTTCTCCTGTCGACGGTCGAAGCGAGACCGTTTGAAAACCATTCGTTGCCGTCAAACCAACTAAATCTCTCTGCTCAAGAGCAAGCCGCGCCATCACAGCCGCAATGCACTGCGCGTACTCAAGTTTCGTCAACCTCTTTTCGCGAGAAATACTCGCTGCGGAATCCTTTTCCGCCCCGGCAAAATAATGAGAAATCCGCTCTTCAGACTCTCCGTCCCCGACAATCTCCTTCCCGCCATAATTCATGCTTCCGGAAAAATCCACCAAGAAATAGAAAGCGGTATTCGTTTCTTCGCGAAAACTGCGTTGAAACAGTTTCCCTGTCCTCAAAAAGACACGCCAGTCAATGAACTTTGGATCGTTTCCATTCTCCCACGGACGATGGTCCTGAAAATCTGACGAAATTCCCATTCTCAGACTCCGATGTTCTCCAAAACTCATCCCGGCCGCCAAATGTTTCGCACGCAATCGAAAAGAACCCAGCCGCGCCAGGACTTCAGGGGAAAAAACGGAAAAAACCGCACCAGATTCACTCTTTAAATTCATTTTTTGATTTTCCTGAACCATTAATTCCACTCCTTCCATTCATTTCTGGTAAAAACCTCAAGCCGCCCGTCGCGAACACGGAAAATCACGGCTCCATCACGCCCCGTATGGTGAACCCGAACACCTGACTCGGTGAGAAACTCCACTGTCTTTTTCTGCGGATTATTGAACGACTCGGAAATGACGCAGTATTCAGGAGAGCACCACTTCACGAATTCCGGAGTGCAGCAGTTTTTGCCCCCATGATGCGGAGCGAGAATCACATCGCACGCGATTGGTTCCAATTCCAGAAAATACTCAAGTCCCGGCGGCGACAAATCCCCCGTCAAAAGAAAACGTTTTCCTTCATATTCAATCAGCAAAACAAGAGAATTTCCGTTCGTGTGCTCCGGGTGAGTCTCCATCGAAACGCGCGTAGGATGAAGAACTGTCACTGAACAGTCAGGCGAAAAATGAATCCGATCGCCCGCCTGAACCGTCCGAATCGGCACATTCCATCGCTTCAGGGCAGAATAAAATTTCCGGATCATAAATAGCGTCCCTTCACGAATTTCCTCAGCCGTTTTGCGACCTGAATAAACGGATAAATTATCCGTTTCCCTAAAACTGGTTTCATTCCCTAAAAGACTATTTCTGGAAATATCCTCCTCTGAAACTCCATTCTTGGCAGGCAAATTATTGGAAAATTCGGCTTTTGCCGCCTCTTCCAGAACAGAAAGTGTCTGTGAAGAAAGAAAAACCTCACCAACTGAAAAACGTTTCAATAAACCGGGAAACGCATTGTAGTGGTCCATGTCAGGATGAGAAACAAAAATCGAATCCAGCCGATGGACTCCGGAATTCCAGAGAAAAGAAGAAATCGTTCTTGAAGGATACTCCTCCGGCGCGAATTGTCCCGCATCATAAAGAACCGTTTTCCCGTTTGGAAACTGAAGAAGAATTGAAAGCCCGTGAGAAACCGCAATGAACGAGCACCGAAATTCCCCCCTCCTCCGAACATTCTCTGAAAGAAAGGGAACAAGTAAAAGAAGCATCCCAAGAATAAAAACCAGATAATGCTTTTTTGAACGAAGCCTGGTTTTCGGAAAAACCGCCCAGGAAATCAGGAACGCGTAAAGAATCAGATTCCAAAAAATGGGAGTTCCCCTCATCCAGAAACAATGTCCGGGAATCCCAGCCCCAAAAGCAATGAGCCAATTCATGGCGGAAAGAGACGAGGAACACAGCCAGCCTAAAAATGGTCCGATAAGCGGTTGACCACCAAGAAAAAGGACCCCCCCTCCCGACATCATCGCCACCATAAGCGGAAGCCAAAGAAAAACATTAAGAAAAATCCCAATCAATGCCGCCACATGAAAAGCTCCAAGTGTCAATGGCAGCAAAACAAGAGTCATCTGAAACGAGGAGTAAAAAAGATTAAGAAGATAAAACCAGAATTTTCGAAGTAAAAAACGCCCAATCATTCCATGAGGCGCGTCTCTGACGAAAAAAAACTCCAATCCCATTACCTGCGGATTCACGTCCTTTCGACCTAAGGACTTTTTCATCGAATCATCCCTCAAAACCGGCATCGAAAGAAGCGTACCCACCGCAAGAAAAGAAAGTTGGGTACCAGTTGAAAAAATCGACGTAGGATTAATCAAAAGCACAAAAATCCCGGCTGCTGCCAGTGCGTTCAAATGTGAATGACTGCGTTCCCACAGAAAACTGACGGTGAACATCGTGACGATGACTCCCGCTCGAAGTGCCGGCGGTCGGGAGCCGCTCACCAAAACATAAAGCCAGACAAAACCAAGAACAAAAATCGCGGTCAGAAGATTACCAAACCCTAAAAAACGCGCAAGAAGGAAAAATCCGCCGGCAAGGAGACCGACATGAAGTCCAGAAATTGCCATGAGATGAATGGTGCCTGTCTCCAGCATCATTTCCATCTCCTCCGGATCCACTTCCTCACGGCACCCAAGAATCAGTGCGGCCGCCATTGGTTTCGTTTCAGGTGTCAAAAATCGCTCCAACTGACGCGACGCGGTGTCTCGCAAATACTCAACGATTCGAGAAATACTCCAAATTCGGGGACGAGATACTCTCTGAATATTCTCCGGCGCGGGAACTCGAAGAAGAGCCAAAATCCGCTGCTGACGATAGTAGTGCCTTGCGGAAAAAGATTTAGGATTCACCGCCTCTGAAAATCGGGTAAGTCGTCCTGATACCCGAATATGATCTCCAATATGCGTATCTTTCAAAAGGCCATGAATCCGAACCATGACCGTCCCGCTCGCTTCCTGACGCCCATAAACAGTATTCCGGGCAATAACCTTAAGAAGGAGAATCGTCAACGGTTCCTGCTTGGCCTCTGAATATCCAAATTGAGTCGGCGGCATCCTGACTTCAGGCGCGCGAATGACTTTTCCCTCAATAAATTCCAATGAAAAAGATTCACGAATATTTCTTGATATTTCCGACTCCGGATAAACCGCCCAGTAAAAATGATGGTAGGCTCCGCCCAATGCCATGACCGATAGCAGAAAAAATGCGATCTGAAGGGAAACATACTTCTTTTCAGAACGAAAAAGATTCCAAATCCCTCCGCCAAAACGTTCCAGAACATCGAAAAAAAACCGCCCGATCGAACCTCCCCATTCCCCCAAACGATGCGTCTCAACAGTTTCTTCCTGAAAAACTCTTTTAACCAAAGGAGGAAATTCAACTTGACTTCGTTGCGGAAGAGCCTCTTTTAAATCAGAATCCTCAGGACACCAGGAATGTCCCTCTGGCTCGAATGACGGTAATAATTTTTTTGGATGGAGAAACCAGATCAGCCCCCAGTATCCACAGCATGAAAACAAAAAAAGAATTAGCCAACTCCAAAGAACTGGGGAAACCGACGATTCAATCTCCTCGGTACTTCCCCAAAGCGCGTCCGTCACAATACCCAAAGCGAAAACCGCAAGCAATGGAATCATTGGCCGAAATTCGACAAATCGAGTCCCCGCCAGAATTTTATCTCCCGGCTCATAGTCGATCTTATTTTCTGAAAAAATGCCTTTGCCCCGCCTTCTCCGCCCCAATCTTCAGTCCTCCAGACTTACTTTCGACATTTCATCAATCGCTCCCACGCCCTTTTCTCGCTAATCTCTAATCATGAAATTCGCGATCTCTTCCGCGTTCCGCGAAATGTACTCTTCGTATTCCCGATCCAGGATTTCGTAAGAAACTCCAGTGTGCTTCGCGACCGTTTCAAGCGTATCTCTCCCGGAATAAACGTCAAAAAGAATCCGCCCAAAAGCGTCCCGGTACTTCCCGCCGTCAAAAAAGACAAGGAAATGCGCCATTCCGCAAGCCTGCGCGTAAAAAAGACCCGTCTGAGGTGAATTCTGCCACGTGGAACGGTTTACCCGAACGAATTCCTCAAACGGCACAAATTTTTTGGAATTGTTAAAGTAAATTCGCGCCGCCCTGACTCGGGAATGATCAAATCCGCCCACCGCGTGCGCCCCTTCTTCCGTATCATGAAAAGATTCCATGAATGTCGCCGCCGCCTCAATCACCCAGTAATTCTGCGAATTTCCATTTTTCGGATTCGTGCGGCAGCTTTCCGCGAATAGCTGGTGCGTCACTTCGTGAAACATCGTTTCCATATCCTCCTCACCCGCTACGAAACACGAAACGCCCTGACTATTTCGGCTGACGTAAACTCCAACGGACCCCGGAACCAGCATATTATGCTTCGAAAGGTAATCCCGGTACTCTTCATGCGATTTGAAGAGGCAAACCCGGTGCTTCGGAATCGCCATAAATTTGGCCGTCTCTTTGGCAAAAAGCGCTTTAATCTGCGATTCTGTCGCGTAATAATTCAAAAAAAGCTGCTTCCAAACCCGGTAAAGTTTCTCAAGTTCCTGACCAACCCGAACTCCTTCCTCAAGACTCGCGTCCGTCACAATTTGAAAATGCCCAGTCTCAATCGTCCACCCGTTTTCAATCGTTGAATGAAATTGGGAATCCTGCTCCGCTGTCACCCACTGACCGTTAAGAAAACGCAATCCTTCTTCATATTTTTTCACGTATTTTTTGGGAAGCCAGCCAAATTCCTCATGCCAGACATTCCCCATCTTGCGTTTCTGCGCCTCAAATTCCGTCTCCCAACCAAATTTGGTCTTTTGGTAACCCAATATCTTGCGCGCTCCCGCGTTATCCGGATTCTCATGAAGAGACTGCATCAAAAGTGAAAAACCAAGCGAAACGTGACCATTCGATACCACTCTCTTCGCAAAGCGAAGATAATCGTTTGAGGCAAGCATCCGAAGCTGACGAAACTGCGTCTCCCAATCCGATTTCGATGTCACCGCTTTCAATTTCTTCTGACCGGCAGAAGATTCTTTTTTCTTTTGGCCGCTTTGCGTTTCACCACTCCTCACGGTTCGCGCCGAGTCTGAACCACCTGCTTCTTCAGAATCGTTTTTACGTTTTTTTAAATTGCTCTCCTCTCCCACTCTGGAAGATTTACCGCCGGAACTTTTCTTTTTCTGCCCTGATGACGCCGCCGCTCTGGATGATTTTTTCTCGCTGGATGATTTTTTACCATCCGAGAAAGAATCTTCTTTTCTTTCCCAGAACTCCTTGGGAAGAGGACTAACGCGAATCTCATCCGCTCTTTCCGTCGGTTTACCCCAGTTTCGCGTAATTTCAGCCTCCTCGTTAAAACCGTTTCTTTCCGCCTCATCCGCGAGAGCATTCAGTTTTTTCACATAATTTTCCCGATAACGGGTCAAACCTGCCATTAGCTTCTCATTCCCAACCGCCTTTTCAGGCAAAAAGAAAATGAAAATACCCAAAAAAACAGCGAAAAAACAAAGAATCGACTGAAAACGAATCGGAGAACTATCCATAAAAACCTCACAGCTCCCAAAAAAGAAAGACCAATTCCTAAACAAATACCAATTTTACCTTGTTCCGCGTATTTTGTCAAGTCGCTGGCAAAAAGTTTTTTAATGATTTACCGCAAGTTTGCTTCTTTAGAGCGCGATGCGTCTCACCCGGCAAATACTTTAACTGTCCCGCGCTGAAAACCACCCGACAGGCCTGAAATTCTCCTTTTTTCGAACCTGTCCAAAGACTCTCGCCAAACCGCGAGTTATCCCCCATCAAAAGATCTTAAAGATTTATTCCATCTCAAAAGCATTTAATATCTTCCGAAATCATCCGTGCTCTTTCAAACGCGTTCTCTTTCAAATCAAGCCCTCATTTACCGCATCACCAAAACTGAGCAAATTTTCTCAATAATGCGGTCAGGAGTAATTCCTTCCGCGTCGGCGGTAAACCGAGTCTGAATCCGATGCCGAAGCACCGAAGGAGCCAACGCCGTCAAATCCTCCCGTTCCACCGTAAAACGTCCGTGAAGAATCGCTCTCGCCCTGGCTCCGAGCAGAAGCGCCTGTCCCGCTCGCGGCCCAGCCCCCCACGCCAGGTACTCATTGACAAATTCCTCAAGCTCACGTTTTTGAGGATCGCTCCCTCTTTCCGTTTTCGCATGGTCTATCACTCCTTTACCGTCAGTCGGACGCGTGGCTCGGCAAAGATCCACCGCCAATCCTGCCGCCGGTCCTGAAACAGGAACACGACGAACCAGACTCATCGCCTCAAGAAGCTCTTCACGAGAAAGAACCGGTTCCAAATCGCGCGATGAACTCCCGGTCGTTTGAAGAAGAATATCTAATTCTTCCTGACGACTCGGATATTCCACGCGAGACTTAAACATAAATCGATCCAGCTGCGCTTCCGGCAGCGGGTAAGTCCCTTCCTGCTCAATTGGATTTTGCGTCGCCAGCACAAAAAACGGCTCCGGAAGCGGATGACGGTTTCGCCCAATCGTAACTTGATGTTCCTGCATCGCCTCAAGGAGCGCGGACTGTGTTCTTGGCGGAGTACGATTAATTTCATCCGCCAGAAGAATATTCGTGAAAACGGGACCGCGAATAAAAGTCATTCCCCCGTGCCCCACCCCCTGAGTCTTTGAAGAATCAGTCTCCCTGAAACCGCCTTCACTGTTTCCGGAAAGCCCCGCGGAATTGAAAAAACGTTCCCCCCACTGAAACATCTCGCTTCCCGTAATGTCTCCAGGCATCAGGTCCGGTGTGCACTGAATCCTCTGAAAATCAAGAGAAAGAGTCTGCGAAAGCGTTCGAACCATGAGCGTTTTCCCAAGACCAGGTACTCCTTCCAAAAGGCAGTGACCTCCCGCCAAAAGAGCAATCACCAACTCCTCAAGCACCTGGCCCTGACCAACGATCACCCGCGACGCCTGCTCCGTAAGACGAGAATAAACAGAATGAATTTTTTCAATTGATTCCATATCGTTCATGAGAAGAAACTCCTAAATACTCAAGTTTTCCATTTCATTCAATCCTTCAATCAACTATATCCGAAAAATCTCAAAATGTCAAGCGATTCTCCTCCCCAAAAACAAAAAAGAACCCAAAGGGATTTCCTTCGGGTCTCTTCTTTTCCTTCCTGCTCCCGCCTCACGCCGCTCCTCCGAACGTAATCGGCACAGGAATTAAATGACGCGAACATGAAGTCCATAAACAGAGAAATTCGATTTTAATCACGTTTAATCGATGCGTTCTCCTTTTACTTTCATCGTTTGTTCAATATCCAAAACAAATTCCTCAATCAGTTCTTCATTGAAGAACTGCATCACGACAACGTGTGCCAGTTTACCAAGAACCGGATCCTCCCCGCACGCCATCGCGTATTTATGGACAATCTCCGGCGCGGGTCGTTCCATGCAGACCGTCGTTGAACACGGATTTACCCAAGTTTTTACGCCGACTTCTTTCAGGCGTTTTTCAAGTAATTCCGTCATTTTGAGAACGTGGGCCGTCTCACGACGAAATCCATCTTCACCGGTAGTCGTGATTCTCCAGTAAAGTTTCAGCGCGTCAAATCCGCTTCGGGAACAGCTGATTGTCGGAATCACTCCGTTAAGATACGGCACACTGTACGAATGAAGATGATTAGGGACGTCTTTTCGGCAAATAAAAATCCCCACCGGCTCATTCATCGCGAGGAATTTGTGACCGGAAACAGCCAGTGAATCAAATCCGCGCGCTTTCTGATTCAGGATATTTCGGAATTTCTCATCATCCACCCACGGAAGATAACCGCCAAAAAGCGCGACATCCAGATGACGATAAACCGCCGGCGGCCGAACTTCATTCAATACTTTTTCGATCGCCTCCTGATCGTCAATCGCGCCTTTGAACGTTCCGCCAATCGCGATGACGACCAATGCCGGACGCTCAGGATCCAACTTAACCCGAAAATCATCGATGTCCATCTGTCCCATCGGATGCGCGTCTATCATTCGAGTCTCAATCTGGAGAATGTCCCCAAGTTTTCGGACGGAATAGTGCGCCTCCGACGAAACGTAAAGGATCGGCTTCCCTTTTTCAGAAGAAAGTCCCAGTGACCGGGCGGCATCCTCAAGATACTTGCGTCCGAAGTAAACACCGTGCATATTTCCGTCCGTTCCGCCATTCGTCAGAACTCCCCAGAAATCGTCTTCAGGAAAACCAAAACTCCTCGCGAGAAAACCAAGGCAACGACGCTCAAACTCATCCGACTCAAGCATATCCCACTCCGTTTTGAATGGATCGCCAACATTAATCAGAGTCACGTCACAGAGTTTTGTCTCAATCAGCCACTGATAGAAACCGTGAAGGTTCACCTCCTGGTCGAACGGGTACCCCATCTGGTGAAATTCTCGACCCACAATCCGTTCTGCGAACTGATTTAGTTCGGAAAGAACCTCTTTCGGCGGAAACGTATTGAGCGAAACGGACTTCATTACCTTTTCTCCTTAATCCCAAATCCTCACCGGCAACGCACCGGCCCCTTCAAATTTATCAATTCTACCAAATTTTTAAATTTTTTCAACCCCCGTCGCGAATTTTCCTTTTCCATCAGCCTCTTCACGCTCCTGGCTTCTCATTTTCACTTTTTCCGGATATTCTCGCGCCTTCTTTCCCTTCCCCCCTTTCTTTTTAGCGAAAATTCGGTATATTTAAGTTTGAGATTTGAATTTATCCGCCGCGGGGAACACCATTCCCGCCTTCATTTAACGAAAAGGATTCCTTTCATGAAACAGTTTTTACTTGCTCTAAGCGTATTTTGCGCTCTGACTTCCGCGGTTTTGGCCGAACGCGTTCTGGTAGTCGGAGACAGTATTACGGCTCAATCCAATCTGGATTGGGGTTACGCTCCAATCGTTCGAAAAGCGTTGGCTGACGCCGGAGTTGAAAATATCCAGTTTGTCCCTCTCGGCTGGAGCGGGCAGACTGTCGCCGGCTGGCACAGCGTCGTGAAACGTTCTTTCACCGACGAAACAGTCCGTGGTGACCGACCAGAGATCCTCTTCAAAAAAGAGTTTGACCTCGGCGCGGACACGATCATCATTTTTCTGGGAATGAATGACGTCCTTTGCCCATACGTCGTTCCGACGGAAGAAGGATACGCGAAATGGAAAGCGGATTACTGCACGCTGATTGACCTCATCCGTTCCCGTGTCCAGGTAAAACGGATCCTGATTTGCCCTCCCACCATGCTCACCGAAAATCCCTACGTCGTGAAGAATCTCATCATGGACAAAATGGGAGAAATCATGGTCGATGTCGCGAAAGAAAAGAACTGCGAATTCCTCGATCTTCGCTCGGAAATCAAACGTTTTTTCATGAGTGTCCGGACTCAAAACCAGAATTTCCACTTCACGCCGGACTGTGTTCATCCCGGAAATGAAGGACACCGCGTCATGGCATGGACGTTCCTGAACGCACTCGGTCAGAAAAAAGCCGCGGAAATCGTTTACGCGGAAATGCCCGACTGGCTCAAGGATTTTGATTCCCCAGGCTTCAGCCTTTTTGTCCTGAACAGCTCTGAACCCGGAAAGATGTTTCTCAGAGGATTCGTCAGAAATATTGAGAAAAACTCTCTCCAGGTAACCTGCCCTGACGGCTGGGAACTGGAAGAAATTCGTAATCTTCCTGGTGATGAATTTGAGATCTGCCTGCGCGGTCATTCAAAAAATCTCACTTCCACTCTCCGCGTCAAAAGTGGAAATATCCAGCGCGAAGTGAAATTGAACGCTCCTTTCTTTGTCTCCGAATTCTTTGATGGAAAACCATTCCGCGGTGGCGATTCCTATGAACCGGACGCGACCCGCTCCACCCTGGACGACGACATTCTCGCCGGAAAAGCCCCTCTTGCCGCTTGGGTTAACGGAAAACCCGTCCAGTGGACCGTCTACTATCCCCAGGCGGACGTCACCGGCTTCGATATTCCATGCGCGATCGATTTCGCCTCGATTGAAAACGGGCAGCAATTTCAGACCGCGTACGTCGTCCGAAAAGTCAAAAGCCCCAAGCCCCAAACCGTTAAACTCAACGTAAACGCACTAAGTTTCAGCACGATGGCTTATCCCACGATTTACGTCAACGGAAAAAAAGTTTGGGAAAACTGTGTCTCACCTCGACACAGACAGGCAAAGGATTACGTCATGATTGACCTGAAAGAAGGAGAAAACCTCATTGCCGCCAGAGTTGGGCACTTCACCTGGCAATGGTCCGTCGAATTCGCGCTTGAGGGAGAAGGATTGGAATACTAAAAATCCTTCTCAAAATTGATGAATCCAAAAGGGGGAACGCCTTTTCTGAAATTTACGTTCCCCCTAACTTCCTGAAAAATCCAACCCGACTTTAAGCCGCGACATTCAAAGTTCAAATTCCAACCACGGTTCTTCCCAAAACTTCTTTTCAGTGAGAAAAAAACGTGCTGAAATTTCATGAACACCTGAATCTCCGCATACGCGAAAATTAACCAAACTTCCTTCTGCACTCGCAAAATCAAATGGGTTTAAGTTTCTGAAAATTGAATCCTGAAAAACTTCCCTAATTAAAAAATTCCTTCCACGTCGCTGGAAACGGTGCCGTAAAATGAAGCTCCGTACCCAGTGTCGGATGAGTAAATGTGATCTCATGCGCGTGAAGCGCGATACCTGCCGGAAATTTACTTCGGGAACGGTACTTGAAATCACCCGTTATCGGAAATCCCAAATGCGAAAGCTGAACGCGAATCTGATGTTTGCGCCCCGTTTCAAGATGAATCTGAAGCATCGTCCGTGACTCAAAACGCTTCACCACCTGATAGTGAAGTACCGCCGGAATTCCCCCTGGATCCTGAGTCACGAACATTTTTCGATGGCGTTTCTCCTCCGCCATGAAATTTCGAAGCGTCCCGCTCTCCTCCGGAATTCTGCCGTCAACGACCGCGACGTAAAGTTTACGAACCGTATGCGTCCGAAACTGCTCGCAGAGCCGGGAAGCTGCCTTACTCGTCCGCGCGATCACCACCAGGCCCGTCGTCGGTGTGTCAAGACGGCTCACGACGCCAAGATAAACATTTCCTGGTTTCTGATACTTCTCCGCCACGTAATTTTTCGCAAGAGTTAAAAGTGACTTTTCACCCTCAGAAACTCCCATCGTCGGCAAACCCGCCGGCTTCACCACTACTAAAAGATGATTGTCTTCGTAAAGTATCTGCATTAAATTTTTTACCAATCATACTCCATGTCAGCCAAAATCCTGGAATTTCCCCAAAACTACCCGCTTGTCCAGGAAACTCAAAGTATTTCCGCCTACTCACGCCAGGCACAAAAAAACACCGTCCCTAAATGAAACGGTGTCTGAATTCATATCCGATTCGCCTGGAATTAAAGACCAAGGTGTTCGATGTGTTCTTCGCTGCCAATCGTCAGTTTACGGATTTTCGCGACGGCGTCTTCTTTGCTCAAAGTACCTTTTTCAACGCGCGCTGCGTACTGCGCGATCTTGACTTTACGGTGACGGCGACGTTTAATCTCCTTGGCTCGTTCATTACTGGGCACGGGAATACCTCCAAAAAAATTGAGTGTATTGATGAAATGAAATTTTCTAGTAAATTTAATCACTATTTTAACTGGAATATTTTTTTCGTCAATGGGGGGACTGCGACATTTCGCAGAAAAAAATCGAATATATCGACTTCGGAAATTAACCATCTTACCCATTCAACCCACCCTCTAGCTTTAAGGTGCCTATTCCCCCAAATAAAATCCCCTCAGAAATAAATTATTTCAATACTTTCCATTAATCCTTCAGCCCTGCTCCGCCCGAAACCACCCTAAAACAGAAGCAGGAAAAACTCAAACTTCTCCTTTACGGCTTTTCCATCTTCCTCTTTTTTAAATTTTTTTGCTTTTTTGGGGTAACTTTTTTTTAACGGGGGCTTTACTTTTCTTTATTCTGTGTTAAATTAAAGACACTGGGAATGCTAAATCCGGCATTCGCGCTTTCCATCCTTCCTTTTTATTCAGGAGATTATTTATGAAGCACACTCGCAGAACGCTGCTTTCTATTCTTTCAGCAGCGGCAATTTTGGGTACTTTTTCCTCTCATTCTTTCGCGGAAGTCAAGCTGACGAAAGCCTTCACCGACAACGCGGTCCTTCAGCGCGACGTTCCTGTCTGCGTCTGGGGTTCCGCAGACGCCGGCGAAAAAGTCACTGTCTCGTTCAGCGGCAATACCGTTGAGACCACCGCGTGCGATACCGGCTGCTGGAAAGTCCAGCTTCCCGCCATGCCCGGCACGTTTGAGGGAAAAGACCTCACCGTCAAGGGCGCGACGAATGAGATCGTGCTGAAAAATGTCGTGGTCGGCGAAGTCTGGATCTGCTCCGGACAGTCGAACATGGAGCAGCCGCTCAACTCCTGGGGCCAGGCGCGTCTTTCCTGCTCCGAAGAAGAATTCACCGGCGACTACAGTTTCATTCGCTTCAACCGCATTCGGCATGAACTGAAAGCGGAAGATTCCAAAGAAGTCAATTCCGACGGCTGGCAGATGTGCAAAGACAATGTCCAGAAAAACTGCACGGCCTGCGGTTTCCACTTTGCCGTGAAACTCTCGAAAGAACTGAATGTTCCGATCGGCCTGATCGACTCCAACTGGGGCGGAAGCAATATCAACAGCTGGATCCCGGATGAAGGCTGGAACAATGTGCCGGAAACGGTCGAACCGGGCAAAAAACTCATCGAGCAGCGCACCGCGGACCTGGCGGCTGGCAAACCGTGCACCCGCGGCCACGCCGGCGGAATGTATTACGCGATGCTTTCGCCGTGGAAAAACTGCACGGTCAAAGGCGTCATCTGGTACCAGGGCTGCTCTAACGCGGGCGAAGGCGAATTCTACTACTTCAAGCAGAAGGCCATGATCCTCGAATGGCGCAAGATCTGGGGCGATGTCCCGTTCTATTGGGTCCAGCTCGCCAACTTCCGCGCGAATGAAGCCGACCCGAACAGCGCGGGATGGGGATTCGTGCGCAATGGTCAGACCATGTGCATGGAAGTTCCGAAGACCGGTCAGGCCGTCGCCATCGACATCGGTGAGGAAAAGGACATCCACCCGCGCAATAAATGGGACGTCGGAAACCGTCTCGCACGCTGGGCGCTCGCCAATGACTACGGCAAGGAAGGCATCGTCTTCTGCTCGCCGATGATGGAAAGTGTCACGTTCGACGGCGCGAAAGCGGTCGTGAAGTTCAATAATGTGGGCAGCGGTCTCGTCGTCGCGAAAAACGTCGAGCGCAAAGGGATCGAATGTGTCGAAGGCACGCCTAACTGCTTCGCCGTCGCCGGTGAAGACAAAAACTTCAAATGGGCCAAGGCGGAGATCGTCGGTAAAGATACCGTCGTCCTGACCTGCGAAGAAGTGCCGGCTCCGAAGTTCGTGCGCTTCGCCTTCCAGAACAATCCGAAAGACTTCAACCTCTACTCGAAGGAAGGCCTCCCGGCCACGCCGTTCCACACGGAAAAATAGTTTTTCATGAAATAGAGAGTCTTTTTCGCGAAGCTCTTCCCGTGAAAAAGACTCTTCTTTCGAAGAAAACCTTTGTCAGGTTTTGCTTTGAAACGGCTTAACGCGTTTTGTTCGTTTTGCGGCAAATTCACCTTTTCACTTTCATTTTCACTTTTATTTCCTAATCCTTTTCCTCCCAATCCCATCCAACCTTAAACAGAAAGGATCTTTCAATGTCTTTTTCAAAAGAAATGATGTCCAAATGCGCTAAAGCGCTGAAATTTCTCGCGCCTCATTTGGAAAAACTCACGAATCCATCCTACCAATTATCAGCCGCGGACCTGGATACGCTCCAGAAGCACATTCAGGGAATCGTTACGTTTTTCCGCGGATGTTCGCCGGCGGTTCAAAAAGAATTCTTTACCGTTCGCGATGACGTGGAAGCACTTTACCGTTTAGACGATTTGATTACCCAATTTCGCTCGGGAACGATTAAGCTGAGTATGAAAACCACGCTTTCCGACATTCAAAAACGCCTGGCCGGAATCAAGGTCGTGCTGAATAAAGATTTGGGAAAAGCTCGAAAAAAGAGTCCTATGGGGCTAATTATTCTTTTGGTCATCGCGTTGACGGTCGTATGGTTCTTTAAGGAAACAGTGGTTTCTCTGGTGGAATCGTTCATAAAATCCAAACCAGCCGCTGAAGAGACCATTGATGAAGAATCAACAGCGGATGATGAATCGGACGCGGACACGCGGGAAGACGCGGATTCCGAAATCTCTTCCGCAGATGAAGAGTCGGACAAAGAGGAACCGATTGATACCGCTAAAGAGACTGACGACGAAGAAGAAAAAGAAGAAGTTGACAGTACGAAAGACGACGAATCGGAAAAAGACGCTGAAGATTCGGACGAAGAGAAGGAAATCGGACTTAAGACCGGTAAATTCGACATTACTTCCCCCAATCGTTCCTGGACCGATATTAAAGGAAACAAAAAGAAAGGACAGCTGGTCGGTGTCGAAGTCGAAACAGAGGAAGACATCACGATTTATCTGAAATTCAATGGGATCGAAAAAGGATTTCCTCTGGATAAATTTTCGGAAAAAGATCAGTCCTACGTCATGAAACGTCTTGAAAAAGAACAGAAAAAAGCCGATTAAATCCAAAAATGATTTCAGGATCAACTTCAGCCCGTTTCGTGAAATGGATGAAACTCCTGAAAAAAGGCACAAACGGGCTGGAATTCTGGATAACTTTGGCGTTTTCTGGGATTGATTTTTCGGAGCAATCCAGAAATTTTCGGGACTCTGGCTCAATGACTGAATGACGAGTAAATTATTATTTTGAGTGTTGAGTGGAGCATTTTCAATGGAAAAACGAATTTTCAAAAGTACCAATGACGAAATTTCTCTCCTTGGTTTCGGGACGATGCGTCTCCCCATGACGGATCCGGAAACGATGGAGATCAATTATCCGAAGGCGGAAGAAATGATTGATTTCGCTTGGGAAAATGGCGTGAACTATTTTGACACGGCGTACGGATACCACAATGGACTTTCCGAAACCTTCATCGGGCACGCCCTCTCAAAATATCCGCGGGAATCGTTTCGTCTAGCCTCCAAAATGCCCTCATGGATGGTTCAAACTCCGGAAGATGTCGCGCGAATTTTCAATGACCAACTCCGAAAATGCCAAGTTGAGTATTTCGACTATTATCTTGTGCACAATATTACGGAAAATAAACTGGATCGGATTGAAGATCTCAAAATGCATGAATTTCTCACGGAAATGAAACGTGAGGGAAAAATTCGTCATCTTGGTTTTTCTTTTCATGACTGCCCGGAAGTTCTCAAAAGAACAATTGACCGTTGGGAGTGGGAATTTGCCCAAATTCAGCTCAACTATCTTGACTGGGAAATGCAGGATGCCGCCGGGCAGTACCAGCTTCTGACGGAGGCAGGTCTTCCGGTGATCGTCATGGAACCGCTTCGCGGAGGATCGCTTGTTTCACTCTCGCCGGAAGCCCTTGAGATTCAGTGCCGCGCCAATCCCTATCTTTCACCGGCAGCCTGGGGCCTCCGTTTTGCCGCTTCTCTCTCAAATGTTCTGACGGTTCTCAGCGGAATGTCCTCTTTGGAGCAGGTACGGGACAACGTAAAAACCATGTCGAATTTTCAGCCCCTGACAGAAACGGAATTGAATGTTCTTCCGGAGATTTTGACAGCTTACCGAAAGGCCGCGCCAATCCCGTGCACGGCCTGCCGATACTGCCAGGATTGCCCCAAAGGTGTCGATATTCCCCGCGTTCTCGCCGCGATGAATCATTTCCACGCTTCGAAAAGTTCCTTCAGTTTCCTTCAGCACGCGAATGTGCTTGGCCCCGATAAACAGCCGGAACACTGCGTCGGATGCGGAAAATGTGAAAAAGTTTGCCCTCAGAAAATTCAAATCCCGCAATTAATGAAGGAAGCCGCGGAAATGATTCGGACTTTTGAAAGACCTGATTGGCTTCAGCTTTAGAGAACTTTTCGTTCGTTTCTGAAAACTTAGGAAACGTTTCCTTCCGTCACCGAGGGAGACGTTTCGCCTTCGGAGACTCTGCGCGATTTTAATCTACGGTAAATTAAATTTTTTTGATTCTTTTTTTCAAAAATGAATATTAAACTTCATTACGGACTTGATTCTGAACTGAAAATTTCGTCAGACGATCAGAACCTGCTCTATTTTCACGGGCAAAATACTCCGACCGCTCTTGGGGCAGAAGAGCTTTTGAGTGAGGTACGTCAGAGTTTGGAAACTCCAATCAATTTTCCGGCATTTCGGGAATGTCTTTTGGACGATGATCGTCTCGTCATTCCAATCGCTCCAGGAATCCCGCAAATTGAGTTGATTCTTCAATCTGTTCTGAAATACGTTTTTTCAGGACCGGAAATCCACCGTCCCGCGTACGTCACGATTCTCCGAACCAAGGAAGACGAAGCTGCCGGAAAACCGCGCTTGGAAAAGATTCTTTCGGATGAAAGCATGAAAAAACGCGTGGAAATCGTAACGCACCATCCGGAAAAAAAAGAAGAGACCGCGTGGCTCGGAGTTGCGGCAACGAATGAAACGATCGTCATTAATCGGAAAATGTTTGACGCGGAAATGGTTCTTCCAATCGGCTACTTCCTCCCCAAGAACACTTCGGGAAATCTCGGTATTCATACCGCGATTTACCCTCTCTTTTCCGATGAACAAACGCAGAAACGGTACGAAAATTACGGTCCGCAGCTTCATGCCTCCAATCATGAACTGATGCATCAGCTCAAGGATGAGGCAGCGGAAGCGACCCGCCAACTCGGTGTTCAGTGCATGATTCAAGTCGTTCCGGGAATTCCGGCCCGTGGTAAAACCGGTATCGCGCGAGTTATGGTCGGCGAATTTCACGAACTTGAAGTGGACGGTTACTCTCTTTATCGTGAAATCTGGACGAACCATTCCTCTCAAAAACCTGAACTGGTTTTGGCGTCGGTTACGGGAACAGCCGCGTCTGACTGGTCCAGTGTCATGGCGGCTTTGGTCAACGCGTCACGTCTGGCACCAAATGACGGCGGAATCATCGTCCTCTGCTCGGAACTTGGCGGAGAACTTCCTCGTTCGTTGGAAATTTGGCGTCATGTTCAGAATTTTGAAACAGCCGCGAAATTCATCCGGCGCGAGGAATTGCCGGACGCTGCTTTGGCGGTGGAAATGCTGCGCGTTTTAACTACTCACCGAGTTTTCTTTCTTTCACGGCTGGATGGCAACCTGCTTGAGGAAATCGGCATTATGCCGCTGACCGACGAAATGGAGTTTGAACGCCTGTTGGCCAAATGTCACTCCTTCTCCATTCTGCCGGATGCGCAGAGAATCATCTTTTAACGTTTTCATTTTTCTGTTTTTTATCTTCAGCAGCCGTTCCGAGAGATTTTGACGGTACGGCTGCGGAAGATAAAGTCCTGATTTTCACTTCTTTTTTTCCGAAAGGAGGCCCCATGCCGCGGCTCATTTCCGCTCCAACCCGTTTTCCGGATGAAACGATGACCATTTCCGAATTCTTCGGCAGAATCAGTACCGGCTCAACGCAGATTAGCATCGCCAGGTTAACTAGTGCCGCTGGTTGGAGCGAGCCGGCACAGTGTCCTGAATTTGACGAGTTCACGCTCGTTCTCAAAGGAGCACTTTACCTTACGTCAGAAGATGGAAACGTCACGATAGTTCGCGAAAATCAGGCGGTTCTGGTTCCTGCCGGCGAACGGGTCCAGTACTCCTCACCGGAAACAGGCGGAGCTGATTACGTAGCGGTTTGCCTGCCCGCTTTCGCACCGGAACTTTCCCATCGAGAGCCTGCCTGAGTTTACCGCGGAGAAATTTGATGAACTATTCATCCTGAAATATTTTAGTTAATTCACACCCTTTCAGATTTCTAACGATTAAATATTCATATTTTAAAGTAAAAGCGACCCGTTGGCTATTCCGCGGGCCGCGTTTAAGAATCTCTCTCTCCTTCTCTCAGGAAACAGACGATTTCACGCAGAATTTTTCTATTCCAGAATCTTTTTTCACGCTACAGGACACATCCGACAATCATCTCGCGAAAAGACCGTATTTTACGATGCACCAAATTGCCTTGAATCCGTCCCGACAACCGATCTTCTTTCCTTCCGCGTAGGAACGCCCTTCGTAGCTGACGGCAATTTCGTAAACGCGCAGTTTACCGCGTGCGACGTAAGTCGTTACTTCCGGCTCAAAACCGAAACGGTTCTGCTGAAGTTTAGGCAGGATCGCCTCAAGACACTCACGCCGAAACACTTTGTAGCACGTCTCCATGTCCGTCAAACGCAGGTTCGTGAAACAGTTTGAAAGGAACGTCAGGACTTTATTCCCCATCGTGTGCCAGAAGTAAACGACCCGGTGAAGATCGCTCTGAATGTACCGGCTTCCGTAAACGACGTCCGCTTTCCCTTCAATGATCGGGCGAACCAATTTGGGATAGTCGTTCGGATCGTACTCAAGATCCGCGTCCTGAATAATGACGACATTCCCCAAAACATTCTGAAAACCGGTACGCAAAGCCGCGCCTTTTCCCTGATTGATCTCATGAAAGAAAACGCGGACGGTATTCAACGGGTCATCTTCGTACTGTTTCCGAATCTCCTCCATCGTCTCGCGCGTTTTATCCCGGCTGAAATCGTCAATCAGAAGGATCTCCTTGCGGATCGGGACCTGGGCGACCCGCGCCACGATCTCGTGAAGCGTCTTCTCTTCATTGAAGACCGGCATGACTACACTCAGAAGAAAATCCTCCGGAATCTCAAAAAGACCAAGTTCCCGACAAACGGTCTCACCAAGTACCGCGCAGGCATTTTCAAACCATTCATGAGAGTAAGGACGCGCGGTATTAGAGGAAATTTCATTCATTTTAGCGAACTCCGTTGAAATAAATCATGTATTTCATTCTGTTTTAAAAACCAAGTGTATTCTCTGCGTAAATGCCGGGACGGAAAACGCCATACTTTCCATTCCCGGCTAATTTAACCTTTCGGCTGAATCAAGTTCACTCTCTTTTGGGAGAGTCAGGATAAGAGATCAGCGTTTCCGAAGGATCACGATACCTTCTTTTTCCAACCGTTCCGTACTGAGACGAGCAGAATCGGAGGTGATTTTAAAGTTTCCGACAGGACGCGTTCCCGGGAAGAGACGGATTTCCAAGATGGTCCCGGAGTTCACTGCGTTTTCCGCCGCGTCGGAAAGTTCCACTGCGAAAACGGCGTTTTCCGCCGTAAAGTTCCCGGAAACAACCAGCGAGGTGAACTTTTCTTTGGAATCGACGCTGAAAAGGACGCGGGAATCTTTCATCTCAAAGTTTCCGTCGAGCTTCGCGTTTCCGACCGGCTCCAAAGTTCCGCCTTGCTGGAGGAACGTGTCGTTCGCCATGAATCCGCGAGCGAGGATCGTCTCAGTGCGCAGCGTTCCTCCGGTCATTTCCATCGGAGCGGAGACGATGCCGGAGTACGGGATCTCCGGATCAGAAAGAACGTTGGCTATGCCGTTTCCGGAAAGGTGGAAGAGCGGCTTGCGTCCTGTCGTCATGCTGAAAATACGCGGAGTGTTGAGAATACCTCCGGAGAGGAAATACTCGCCCGTCTCGCCGCCTCGGAGTTCATTCGAGCCGTGCCGGGTGCCGGCAAACTGAACGCCCGCGCAGTAGCTGTTCATGTCGTCAGCCGAATAGTTTTCAATGAAACCTGGGTTCGTGCGAACGCCCCAAGCTGAATTGGTCCCGCGGATATTCGCGACACCGCCGGTCTGGCGCACGATACTGTTTCCGGAGTAGAAACCGACGACGAACTGACCGTCCGCACGGAGTTCACCGCCGCAAATGTTCAGGTACGCTTCTCCGCCGGAACCGAGAGTCAGACCGCGCCGGGCATGGAAAAGTCCGTCGCTGAGCGTGAATTCCGTCGCGCCCAGGTTCGTTTCTCCGAAGAGAACGTTTCCGCCGGCAAGGAGCTTTCCGCCGTTCATTTCGATGACCGAATCCCCCGCGTCACCAAAGTTGACCGGTCCCATGACTTTGAGCTGACCGCCGTCGATGGTCAGTTTGCCGAACGTTTCCTTGGCGTTTCCGAGTGCGAAGGAGATCGTTTCGAGATTTCCGCGGAGGGTGAGACTCCCTTTCGAGCCAGGTTCCTGACCGACGAAAATGGAGGAAGCAGTCGCATTCGTGTCTTTCGCGAACGTAACGTCCGCTTCACCTGCCGTACCGAAACTCAAGGCGGAGAGCGTCGTTTTCGGAGAGCGAATCTCAAGTTCCGCTTTCGTCCCGGGCGCGTTGGCAAGAATGAGCGTCTCAAGTGCCGTCTTTTCCGCGTCGATGACCGCTTTTGCGTTCGGATGCTCAGCCGTCCCCATCACGACTTTTGAGGATCTCTTCGGCATGAAGTTTTTCTCATTTTCAAAATCGCCGTCGGAACCGACCCATTCGCTCATTTCCGAATCACCTGTCAACGCGATGGCCATCAGGTCCGGACGGTCCGTCGTGACGCTGTCCACGCCCATGGCGAGCAGTTTTTTCATGATCGTCAGGTCATTTACGGTCCAGACCCAGACGCGGACGCCTTCGTCATGCCCCGCCTTGATGTGCTCGGCAGTCAGGTCCGGATGGTACATGATGTCGATCATGTCCGCGCCCGCTTCGATCGTGCGGCGTGCGGCATTTCGGACGTCTTCCGGAGTCGCAAGTTTTCCGAAAAGATAGGCAGTCGGGACTTTACTGTTCGCGCGGATGGTCTTGACTGCGTCGCCGTTGAAGGAGATGACGAACGCTTTGTCCAGCATGTCTGTCTTCTTCAGATCTTCCAGAACGCCGAGAGCCGCGCGGGCATCCTTGATCTCGATGACTGGATAGCAGCCGGGACACTGCTTGTGCGTTTCGAGAGCCTGAACGAGAGTCGGAATCTTTTCGTCTTCGTATCCGAAAGTATTCGCCGGGACACGAATGTCCTTGAGCTGGTCCCACGTCGCTTCGGACATTTTGATGTCCGTTTTTCCATTTGAGGTCCGCTTCGTGCTTCCGTCGTGCATGAGACAGACCACGTTGTCGCGCGTAATGTAGACGTCACACTCACTTCCTCCCGCGCCGGCTTCCCAGGCTTTGCGGATGGACGCCAGCGTGTTTTCCGGAGCAATCGCCGAAAAACCGCGATGCGCGACGGTTTTGGGAAGCTCCAACGCGCAGAGGCTGGGAAAATGGGAAAGGAAAGAGATGCCGCAGGTAAAAACCAGAGCCCCGCAGGCAAGACGCAAACGCGAAACTTTCATAAAAAACTCCTGAAATAAATGGCAGGAAGATGGAAATAAAATGAAAAAGAGGGAAAAGAGCCGAAACTCCTTTCCCTGAATGCCTCAGAAAACTATTTCCACGTTTTCTCAATGAAACTGGTAAATCCCTGCGCGTTAATAAAGACTGGATGATTCAGTATATCGAGCTGACGGGAAATAGAAACTTTAATTCCCTCAACACGAAATTCGGAAAGAGCGCGAATCATTCGGCGGCGGCATTCTTCGCGGTCCGCGCCCCAGCAAATGAGTTTTCCGATCATCGAGTCGTAATATGGCGAAACAGAATAGCCCGCGTGAACGTGAGAGTCAAATCGGACCCCATACCCACCCGGGATATTCAGCGCGGTAATTTTTCCGGGAGACGGCGCAAAATTGAAATTGGGATCCTCCGCATTAATTCGACACTCAATGACGTGCCCTCTGGCCTGAATGTCCTTTTGAGTAAAAGGCAGCTTTTCATTGGCCGCGACGTGAAGCTGGGCCTTAATCAGATCAATTCCGGTAAGCATTTCCGAAACAGGATGCTCAACCTGAATTCGGGCATTAAGCTCGATGAAGTAGAAATTTTCATTTTTATCAACAACAAACTCAATGGTTCCCGCATTCGCGTACCCGACAGAACTGACCAGTTTCACGGCAGCCGCGCACATTTTCTTCCGGGTTTCCGGACCAATATGCGGCGAAGGACTTTCCTCGATCAATTTCTGATGCCGTCTCTGCATCGTGCAGTCACGTTCAAACAGGTGGCAAACGTTTCCGTAATTATCGGCGATAAGCTGAACTTCAACATGGCGCGGCTCCTCGATATATTTCTCAATGTAGCAGTCACCATTTCCGAAACAGGCTTTCGCTTCCTGCTGAGCCTCAACAAAAACCGTTTTGAGTTCATCGTCAGAGTATGCCAGGCGCATTCCACGCCCACCGCCTCCGGCAGTGGCTTTAATGAGGACAGGATACTCGAATTCACGTGCGATTTTTAAGGCTTCATCGACATTTTCCACGATGCCGTCACTTCCCGGAACCGTTGGGATTCCAGCTTTTTTCGCGAGTGAACGTGCCGTATTTTTGTCTCCGAGCATTGCCATGGCTTCGTGCGACGGACCAATGAATTCAAATCCGCAGTCACGGCAAACTTCGGCAAAATGCGCGTTTTCCGAAAGAAGACCATATCCAGGGTGAATCGCTTCCGCGCCGCTGACTTCCGCTGCGCTGATAAGACGATCAATTTTCAGGTAACTGTCTCCGACACGAGGCGGGCCAATGCAGATTTTTTGATCGGCCAGGTCGAGATAGGCGGCTCCCCGATCCGCTTCACTGAAGACGGCGACCGATTCGATCCCCATTTCGCGGCAGGCACGGAAAATGCGCAAAGCAATTTCGCCGCGATTGGCTACTAAAATTCGTTGAAACATTTGAAAACCTCAAAATTTGATAATGCGCGGCTTGGAGGCGCGGGAAATATCTGGGAAAAAGTTGAAATTTCGCGGTTTTGAGCAGATTAGATTCCCCAAAACCGGATCTGAACAGTTCGCGGCCGAAAAATCAAATGGGAAGTTACCCGCGGACATCCACTTTGAAAAGAGGCTGACCAAATTCAACGGCATCACCGTCTTTAACGAGAACGGCAACGATTTTTCCCGATACGTCAGCCGGGAGCTGGTTCATGACTTTCATCGCTTCAATGATGCAGACGGTTTTTCCTTCGGTAATGACATCTCCAACATTCACGAAAGGAGCGGAATTGGGATTCGGCTTCGAATAGAAAGTACCGACGATCGGGCTTTTGATGAGAGTGACGTTTTCGTCATCTTTTGAAACGGTTTCAGCGGGAGCCGGAGCATTCTGGACAACCGGCGCAACCGGTGCGGCAGGCACGGGGAGAGCGGCGAACTCAGTCGGCGCGACACAGACCTGGGCACCACCACGCGACATACGAATATGGACTTCCCCGTCTTTAAGCTCAAGGTCAGAAAGTCCGTATTCTTTCATAATTTGGGCAAAACGGCGAACTTTCTGGACTTCAAACACATCACCGGCCGTAATTTCTTTCGCTTGTTGATTTGATTTCATGATTATCCTTTTTTTGATTGGTTGATGAAAGAATTTTCCACTCAGCAGGCTGAAAATCAGCGAATTTTGAAAATATGGGAAATTCAGTGACGTTTAATCGACGATCATTTCGTCCAATTCCTTTTCGACGTCAGTAATGACTTCACAGCCGGAACGAGTAACAAGAATATCATCCTCAATTCTGACTCCTCCCCACCCCTTGACGTATATGCCGGGTTCAACGGTAATGACCATTCCGGGTTTGAGGTTGGTCTGGCAACGCGGGGAGAACGAAGGCCCTTCGTGAATATCCAGCCCAATACCATGCCCAAGGCCATGATCGAAAAATTTTCCGTATCCAGCATCCGCGATATGGTTTCTGGCTACGGCATCAATTTCCGCACAGGAAACACCGGGGCGAATGGCCTCAATCGCTTTCAGCTGCGCGTCTTTGACTATTCCGTAGACTTTTTTAAACTCAGGCGAAATTCTGCCAGTGACCAGCACTCGAGTGAGATCACTAGCGTAACCTTCGTACTTAGCCCCCCAGTCGATAAGCAAAAAAGCCGCGTCACGGACTTTTCTTTCGCCAGGAACACAGTGGCAAAGAGCCGCACGGTCTCCCACCGCCGCAATGGTCGGAAAAGAGGCATCCCGAGCACCAAGACGACGCATGGCAAACTCCAACTCATCCGCGATCTGCTTTTCCGTCCAGTCAGGACAAATCATAGCCCGAACAGCATGAAAAGCGTTTCGCGCGATTTTAGCCGATTCACGAATCAGCGCGATCTCCTGTCGATCTTTGACCTGCCGAAGGGACTCAACGAGAGAGTCCAGCGGAACGATCTGACTCGTAATGGTATTTTTAAAACGTTCCAGTTCACCAAGTGTGACAGAATTGGTTTCGACACCAAGGCGCGGTGAACTTGAGATTTTTTTCAATTCATCAAGGATGAGCTGCGAAAAACCGCGCGCTCCACCGCGTATGGCAAAATTCAGACCGGGGCATTCTTCTTCTATCTGGATCTCGTAGCGGAAATCACTCAAAAGACATTCGCCATCCGCGTGAAGCAAAAAATAGCTGTCATCGCCAGTGAATCCAGTGAGCCAAGTCACATTTTTCACGTTCGTGACCAAGAGCGCGTCCGCATTTTGTTTTTTGAGCAGTTTGCGCAGTTTCTCACGTCGTGCCGCAAAAATATCGCTCATGAAAATCATTCCTCTCTATCGAAACTATTCCAGCGCGAAGGACTGGGATTTTCGTGAAAATATCTTTTTGCCAAAAAAACGTTCCCAATGAATGAACCGTGTTCGTTCATGAAAAAGCACCCTTGCCGAGCATCTTTTCTTTTTTGTGGGGGAAGTTTTCTTTTGAAAAACAAAAAATGAAAAAGGGCTGCCGTGAAGCGGTCGACCGAAAGGAGTCCAACCGCTTCACGGCTCTGACCTATCCAGTGCAAAAATCAACGTATCAATTATAGCCGATTTTTTCAGAAACACAAGGGGGGAGGGAAGCGGAAAGAGCGAGTTTTGGCAACAATTATTCCCAAAACAGGAATTTTTAGACAGACAAAAAAGATTTCGGTAATCATGAATGAGGAGAATTGGACGAACGGCAGGGAAAAAGAGGTGGAAAGTAAGGAAAGAGTTAGTAAAGGGTAAGAAGAGTTTGGGAGCCGAGCGGGACGGCTCCCGGAAAAAAGTGTTTTCAGTTTTCCACGAACTCAATCTCGTACCAGAGGGTTTGGTATTTCGGGGAAAGCTCAATCTCAACAGTAGAGTCAGAGATTCGTTTCGCGTTCAGGACCATTTTTCGTTCGCAGGTTCCTGAGAGCGGGAAAAATTTGACGTTAACTCCCTTTGGAGCGGGAAGCATGATTTTCGCTGAAATTCCTTCGCATTGGTTTGGCCCTTCTCCATTCGTTCGGCACGTGGTAATTTTCTGATCAATAAGTTCATGAAGTTTTTCTGTCGGGGTATCTGGAATTTCCGCTTTTTCCTTGAAAAGATCATCCTTTTGGTAAATACGGATTTTCTCATTTGTGTTTCGAACTAGTCCGGTGGCAACAAGGAGCCAGCGCTGGGGTTTGTCCGCTTTTTTCGCCTGAACGTTAGTAATCGAAAGGGTCATCCAGTCAAGAATGGTCTTTCCTGGCAAAATTTCCGTTCCGTCGGCAAAGCGAAATTTTCTTCCAGCAATGAAACCGGTAAAAACCTTGGTTTTGGGAGTGTCAATGATAAGGTACCCTTTTTTCTCAAGTTCCGCGTTCCAGAGAATTTCACGCGTGGAACAGGCTGCGGTAAGCGGTTTTTCTTTCAGCCGTTCATGAAATCCGCTTTCGCAAAGAGGTTTCAGACTGCCAGTTTCTTTTTCGAAATTTTTGCTTCCGAGATCCGTCAGCCGTGTTCCTGAGTACTCGGCTAACGCGTACGCGGAAGGAGCCTGAAGCTCGTGATTAAACGCATTCCAATTATTTCTGGCGCAGCAGTCGCAAAGTGCCTGAATCTCTTTTTGAAGAGGAAGTTCGACAATATTCGCGTTTCCAACTCGAAGAGCGTTCGTCAGACCGGACTTCACGTCACCTCTGACAAAAAGATTGAAGCAGGCGGGCTGATGAACGAGAGCGGGCGCGTTTCCGTGAATGTCGAAAAAGGAAGCGCGGTTGGGATTGAATGGTGAGTGGGTCCAGCCGAAGATAAAGACACCAGCCCAGTCCTGATAAGCGGCCTGCGCGGCAATCATTGGGAAACCTTCCGCGAAATAAAGGTTCGGATACGGATGATTATACTCGCTCACAGTATACGGTTTTCCGAGAATCCTTTCACCGGTAAGAGCCGCGATGGTTCCGGAATATCCAAAAATGTTGACGAGCGGATGATTCGAGACATACCAGTCGTTTCCGTCCCAGGGCCGTCCCGGAAAATGGGGGTGATTCCAGTACGAGTGATTATCCACGTAATCCATTTTCGCCTGTGGATAAGCGGAACCGTAATTAAGCTGGGTACCGGTAACCGGATGGCGGCACTTTAGAGTGTTTTTTACGAAATCGAACATTTCCGCGGAATATTCGCGTTCCAGTTCAATCATGAACCTGGTGAAATCCTCACGCATTTCCACGGTAGTTTCCTCGGTAGAGAGGCGTTTGGGAATTGGGATGTTTCCGCGTTCAAGGCTTTTGTCGTCATCCGGACCGTTTTTTCCTCCTTCCGCGAAAATGAAATCATCAAATTCAAGTGTCGTTTCAGGGGCCACATGGGAAATTCCAATTCGAGCGCACGGTTCGTCCTTTGGCGGAATGAAGACAAAAGAAAATTCCCGCCATTCAGGAGTTAGTTCAATCTGCTGGTGGAGTCCCTGATTCGTCCACGGGGAATCCATTTTGACGCTGGCGAGCGCGACTTTTTGTGGTTTATCCGATCGGGCACGGAATTTAACGGAGTATGGCTTTCCGCCTTTCAATGCGAGACCAAGGAAGAAGAACTGGGGTTCCCACGGATTCTCGCCAATTTTTTGAGGATTGAAGACGAGAGTCCCATTTTCAATGGCAAGGGTTCCCCTGGCACCGCCATTAAGTGAAAGAGTCCATGGATTTCGGGAGGAATCAAAAGACGCGTTCGGAATCATGTTTTGTCCGATAGGCACATTCTGGCAGTTCCACGCGTTCCTGAGCCGGGCATTAGCCTCTTTCAGATCAGCGTTTTCATTCGGCAGATATTTTTTCCGGAGCCATTCGTTCCACTGTTTCTGAAGTTCCGCTTCACAGTAGTCAGGGAGAAGGGAGTCAATCGCGCCGCTCCGCCATTGGGAAACAGTTGAATTTTCATTATTGATTTCCACCATGGCGACGCATGGATCTTCGCAGTAACTCAATCCAGTGTACGGGTTGACGTGAGTGAGAAGATCCCGCGCGAATTTTTTTTGAAGCTCAATCATCCGCGGCATGAAATGGTCCAATCCCTTGTCGTGATTCGGACGCTGATCATAGCCTGGAAAACCGTCCTCGGGGGTAAATTTTCTTGAGACGTGAAGATTAATATTGACATAAACTCCATTTCGCTTAAGTTCAGCGATGAACCAGTCGAGCCGATCAAGTTTTTCCGGGTCGAATTCAGTCTGTCTGGGATAGTTTTTTCCCCATATTTCACGCATGTCCATATGGTGTAGCCGAACGATATTCAAACCGAAGGAGGCAATACGGCGCGCCATGGCGGAAGCCGTTTCTTTTTCTGGAAAGCAGCCCCCCATGCAGACGTTCACGCCCCAGAAACGAACGATTCCGGCATCATTGACAAAATGTTCGTTTTCGACACGGATCAGGCCGTCCGCTCCGGCGGGACGCGACGAAACTGGAGCGTTCAGGAAAGAATTAAGATTTTCCGCGGAAGCTTCAAACGGAAACAATTCGGGAGCCGCAGAGTCCGAACCTTTGGGGGAGGAAGGGACGGGAGGAGCCGGAGGATTAGCGGAAAGCGAAGCTGACAGCAGAAGCTGGAACGCGAAAAGAAATGCCGCGTATCCTGAAAACGAAAGGAAGGAGTGTTTTCTATTCATGGCGAAAATGGGGTTAGGAGTTAAATCCATGGAAAGTGAAACCGCCCAAAACGGGGATTTTTTAATGAGTATTGAGGGTTTCGAAACCACTGGCCAATCGCCCGTTAAACCATTCGATGACGTTTCACCTTATCTTAAGTCCCCTTTAGGGTGAGGCTAAAGAAAGTCAGACGGAAGGATTGGAGAAACCAGGTTTCCGATTCAATTTTCAGGTTTCGCGAAGCGGAATCCAGCCTGATCCGCTCTTGGTTGGGCAATCATTTTTTCTTTCCCGACCTGAATGGCGTGAAGCATTTTCAGATAGTCCGGATCCCTCTCATCCTCAAAGAGAAATTTTACAGGACTTCCCTTCGGATGAATCGAAATTCCACGCCCAAGCGGCTTCGGCAAATGAGCCGTTAACGCGGGTGAATTTTCCGGAACCGAAAGATTGATCCAGGCAAAACGTCCGTTCCAGCAGGTCGTTGGATTGGCGTTTCCAGTTGGCGTATCGTTAAAGAAGTACTCTCGATGACACTGGGCGCACCTCCGAGCGTAAACTTCAAGATAGTCTCGCTTAAACCATTCATCATCCCAGAGATCCCTTTTTCCGGATGTTTCCGGACGACTGTTCGCGTACGTTGCGTAATACGGGACATTCGCGTCCGCCCAAAGGTAAACTCTCTGCCGGTCCGCAAGCGGAATTTCGTGTCCGCAGTGCTCCTTCGTCAGAAAATCATCCAATCGGCTGGCAACTACTCCGGTTTCCCGCGGCTGATTCACTCCAGAGGGAGTGAAAAGCAGCCAAAAAAAGTGAACGAGCGGTTTTTCGCGTTCCTTTTCCTTTTCGAGGAGCCGTCCCGACAGCATGTCGTGCTGGCGGTATGAGCGACTCCTGCCGAGCAAATTGTCGTACGACATATTGAAGTAACGTGTTGCGCCTCCTGACAAATCGTATCCGCCGGCTGGGGCCTTGCCGCTGTGACATTCCGCGCAGTGACGGTCCCAAACCGGCTGAACGAGCGTGACGTAATTCACGATACGCGGATCCGAAAGCGGGTTCATCGCGGGAATTTCCGACCACCAGTGAGGCATCTTCGGGACCGACGGCGCGCGTCCGGCAGCCAGAGGTTGGGAACGTTTCAAAGAAACAGGCGCGGACTGGCGGTTTTCGTGACAGCCGACGCAGCTCGTCCGCTGGCCGGGCATCAGCTGGAGAGCCGATGTCATGCGCTGAAGTTCACGACCTTCCCGATCCAAAACCTGAAGGTAAATTTCACGACCGGCTGGAGCCTCAAAATACGCGGAACCATCTTCCTCGATCGGCACCTCACCCCAGCAGCGTTTCGCGTAATACGTACCGTAACTCATCACCGGCGACTGATCAAAGGCGCGTTTTCCAAGTTCTTCTGATTTTCTGACCTGCTCCATCACGCGAAGTTTCACCGCCTCTCCGCGTTTCACCCAAGGTTCAAGCCCTTCATAAACATCAACCAGAAGAAGTGTTCCGGATTGCGGTATCGGCGAATCCAGGCGTGAGGCAATATCTGGAGAAAGTTTAAACGAATGTGAAATATCGGGTGCTGGGGAAAGGTCAGAATCGAATGACCTGGAAACAGGCAGAAAATCTTCAATGCCCGGTTGAGAGGCAATCTGCGGGGGACGCGGCGTCGAACGGATTGGAATTGGACAAACCGCATGCCGAAGCGGATCCGGATCTTCATAGAGAAGACGTTTTTCACCCTTTCGATTCATCAGGTAAATTCGGCAGCGCGCCAGCCCATCACGCTTCATCCCGCCCGCGCAAAGAAACTGCTCTTTCGAGAGGGGAAATGGGTCACGAAAAGCCTCGGAATCTGAACGATCCCCAACGGGAAAATACTCTTTCGTGAGATATTCGCAACCATTTCCAACTTCACTTTCCGGGCCGAAATTTCGATGAATGAGCGCGACCGCTCCCTGCGGAAATCCATGATGAGGCGCAAGAGTCGCAACCAGCTCACTGCTGCTTCCGGGAAGAGGCCTGGCATGGAGAATGGATCCGGCATGCCGAACGGTATTCCCAAAGTAAAGCTGGTAATTCGTCCCGTCCGGATTTTGAGTCCAGAGCGACTGCCGGTACGTTAAATCACGGTCCACGTATTCCCAGCGGGTAAAGAGCACTCGACCGTCCGGGAGAACCTGGGGACAAAAATCCGAAAGCGTGTTCATGCTCACACAGCGAATTCCGCTCCCATCCGCGTTCATTCGGTAGAGATTGGAGACCGCCCCCGGCTGGCAAAGCGTAAATCCTCCACGTCGTGAAGAAACGAAAATGATTCCTCCATCAGGAAGTTCAGCCGGACTGAAATCATGGGCATTTCCGAATGTCAGCTGCTTCAGCCCCTGACCATCAATTCCGATTCTGAAAATCTTCCACGCGATTTCTCTCGCGGGTCGATACGTGAAATAAATCGTCTGAGCGTCAAATGAAAGATTCGCATCGTAAATTTGACCTTCTGGATCAGAAAAAATGGTCCTGACTTCCTTTTTGGGGTCAGCTGGTTCAATGATTTTCAGCGCGCAGCCTTTTTCCGGCGTAGACGCGGCTGTCCAGAAATCCTGACCAACCGCGGGAGGCCTTCGAAATGCCGGGCGGCTGATCAGCAGAACCGGAGGAAGCCCTTCCACGGAAAGGGTTTCCGGATACTCGAAAGTGGAGGCTCTCGGTTTCTCCAAAACAATTTTCTTTCCATTAAGCGTCAGATTCCGTGCTCTGAATTGGCGTTGCCATGGACGAATCGCCGGCTCTCCTGCTGGAAGCGGATTAGGGTCAAGGATCTCATGAACCAATTTGCCGTTGATAAAAATCCGAAGACGAATCCCCTCAGAAACACGTTCCGCCTCTGCGGTTCCCCTAAACCATTCATCCTGCGGAATGAAACATTTCATAGTCCCAAGCATTCGGAAATTCTGCTCGTGACGTCCAATCATGACATACTGTTCCCGAGCGTAAAACGCGAATTCATACCCGTTAAAAGCGTCCGCTCCAATGCCGTCCAGACTGTCATTCAGGACAAGCGCCGCGTTTCCGCCAGAACCTTTCGCAAGAAATAGCTCACTCGAAAAAACCACTCGTTCTTTCTCGCCCTCACCGCGTGAATTCCAAACCAGACGAGGACCTGAACCGGAGGGGGTCTGAAGAAAAGGTTCGCCAGATGAACTTTCCTCAATCCTCCACTCTCCGCCAAAGGCACTGAATCCTTTCACCGGAACGACCTGGTTCGGCTCAAACGGCAATGAGAGAATTGCCTCCAGGTTTTCTCCCCAGGCATTTGAAACCAGAAGCGGAAAATTGAGAATAAAATTCGGAACAAAGAGCCAGAATAGCATTAAAGACAAAATTTGTCCTAATGTCTGAAAAAAGAAATTCCGAAAATGAATTCGCGTTTGGTAAACCATAAAAATACCGTAAAAGGAGGGAAAGGGAAACTGAAACGAAATTGGAGCGGGAATGAACTCCATTCCCTAAAACAAATCTAAATAGCAACAAAATCAATTCACCAGGAAGGTTGGCGTTAAGATAGCATCATTTCACGCCAAGCAGCTCGCGGATAACTGGAGCAAGCGCTTTTCCCCAAATTTCATATCCGTCAGCATTGGGATGGACAAGATCCGGATGGGTTTCACGGCACATGAGGCCATTTTCATCAATAAATAAATCGTGAATATTCAAAAATATGATTTTTTCTCCATCTGCCATGGCTGGAAGTGCCTCATTTACTTTCAAAATCCGCTGGCGCCGCGGACTTTGAGGAGTTGGATCTTTCGGGTCACTCGGAAAAACCGCCAAATGCAGAATCCGAGCCTCCGGCCAGCGTGCCCGCAGTTTTTGAAGAATTTTCCGATTTCCCTCAATCGCCGTCTCCGGAGCCATCTGAAGGTATCCAACGTCATTGGTTCCAATCATCAAAACGATCACGCGCGGGGAAATGCCCTGTGTCTCACGACAGTCAATCCGTTTCAGACACTGTGCCGTGGAATGCCCTCCAACAGCGATATTCAGAACTCGATACGAACCAAAATATTTATCCCAAACTTTCAGGTTTTCCAGCGTATTGTCCCAATTATCAGTAATGGAGTCCCCGACAAATAAAATGTCAATGGTCTCTATTTTTTCTCCTTCACCAATATTTTCCGGCAAGGGCGAAATGGAAAATGCCGAAAATCCCCAAAGGGAAAACGCCATAAAAGCAATTAAAATGAAAGTCTGTCTCATGGTTTAAAGAAAGGCAAATGGCTAAAAGGCTTGAAACTCCGAATTCGACAGAATCAGTTTTCAGACGCGAAATAACGTAAAATCGCCTCAAGTCTTTTCGGAAGTACCAAAAATCCGTGTTTTACGTTTTTAATTCCTCGATTTTTTTAGTATACTAAACCGACAAAGAAATTTCAAGTAGGTTTCCCTGAAAAATCCCAAAAATCCGGCAAAATTCCAATGCTCATCTGGAACGCGGCGAAAAAGTTCTTTTTCTTCCCCAAAAGCGGATTTCTGCCCCCCCTCCCGGTTTTCAAATTTCGCAAATATGGTATACTTTGCGACATACGGCGCAAGTGCTTCCGCCGTGACCTTAAACGTTTTCAAATTTTATTTAGGAGGAGTCCTTCCTCAGCAAGGGGGTTTCATGACTTTTTCAGCCAAACTTTCAGCTGCCGTTCGCGCTAAAAAAACGCCTGTCCTCGTTGGAATTGATCCGCGTTTCAAAAGTATTCCGGAATGCCTGAAGACCGGCGTTTCGGAATATGATTTGAAAGGGGTCGCCAACGTTTACCGAACGTTTTCATTTCGAATCCTCGATGTCATTGCTCCGCACGTAGCTTGCGTCAAACCGCAGCTCGCCTTTTTTGAAGCGGTCGGTCCATACGGTATGCTCGCGCTGGCTGACGTAATTGAGTACGCGCGAAAACTTGGTCTGGTGGTCATTCTCGACGGCAAACGGAACGACATTGGGAGTACGGCGGAAGGATACGCCGCGGCATATCTGGGTGAAAGCTCCGCGTGGAAAGGAGACGCCCTAACCGTCAGCCCCTACCTTGGCGAGGACAGCGTTCTTCCTTTTGTCAACGTAGCGCAGCAAAATGATGCCGGTATTTTCGTTTTGGTCAAAACCTCCAATCCCGGAGGCGGAATGCTTCAGGACCTTGTCGCTGACGGTCGAACCATTTTCCAGCATACGGCGGACTGGGTTGAAAAAACAGCTGCCGAATTTGCGCGGGAAAAGGGTGAAAAGTACGGAGCCGTTGGAGCCGTGGTTGGAGCCACTTACCCGGAACAGCTCGCGGAACTCCGAAAGCGAATGCCTCACGCCTGGCTTCTCGTTCCGGGATTCGGCGCGCAGGGAGGCACCGTCCAGGACGTAGCCCATGCCTTTGACGAAGACGGTTTGGGAGCCATCATCAATAATTCGCGCGGCATCATTTTTGCCCACGCCCGAAAGGATTACGCGGGAAAATTCGCCGATTCTGACTGGGAAAAAGCTGTCGAGACGGCGGTGCTCGAAATGAAAGCGCAGTTCGCGGATTTCATTCGCTAATCCTCATGAATTTCTCTCCAAATTTCAGCAGTTTGCGGAAGGGGGGGCGCAAGAAACACCCCCCTTTCCCCAAAGACCGAACTCCACAAAACTCGCTTCTCGCGAAATCTGAGGCCGTTCAGCTGAACATCGCCTTAAACGCTTCCGCCATGTTTGGGTGAAGCTCTTCATTGATGCCGTTCTCATCGTACGGGATACCGAGCAGATCAAGGTCGTGCTTAAGCTGAACCACTTCTTCTTCGGGAGTCACTCGCGGAGGCAGTTCTCTTTTGAGCGGAACGAGCCATGAATTAAGTGTGTGTCCGCCGTCAACCAGCAGATCCGTTCCCGTAACGTAATTTGAAGCGTCCGAGGCAAGGAAAATCAACGGTCCGTAAAGATCTTCAGGACGTTCCACGTATCCCAAAGGAGTCAGTTCTCGGATTCGTTCACGGAGTTTGAGAGGCGAAGACGCGTGCATTGGCGTCAAAATGTAGCTCGGACTAAGGCAGTTGACGTTAATGTTGAAGCGTCCCCATTCGGCCGCGAGCATTCTGGTGAGTTGAACGACCGCGCCTTTGCTCGCGTTATACGACGCATTGCAGTTCATGATTCTCGCGGACATGGAGGCGGTATTGATGATTTTTCCGCCGCGTCCCTGCCGAATGAAAACCTTCCCCGCCGCCTGACAGCAGTAAAACATTCCGGAAACATTCACGTCCATGACCTTACGCCAATCTTCAGGAGGCACGTTTTCATCCGCACCCAAAAGGGCAATACCCGCGTTATTCACGGAAATATCCAAGCCGCCCAAACGTTCGACCGCTTCCGACATCATCTTCTCTACCTGCTCAGGGACCGTAACGTCACACGCAATGCAGAATGAGCGGATTCCGTATTTGTTCTGAAGTTCCTCCGCGGTCTTTTTTCCAATTTCCTCCGTTCGGTTGACGATTGCGACGTCCGCGCCGGCCATCGCCAATGCCGTCGCGTATCCGCGTCCAATGCCGATGGAACCGCCAGTCACGACTGCTTTTTTGCCTGTTAAATTAAACATAATTCTTCTTTTGAATGAGATTTTGAGTAAAATGGAGTTAAGGGAGTCCCCAAAGGAGGATCCAAGCACGGAAAACCTCGCAAAACTCCCTAATTTCACGAAAGATGAAATCTGTCCATAAAAAAAGCGGACCGTGAATCATGAATACGGGGAAGATGTCTTTGAAAATTCCTTTCCAAAGTATTCTTCCCCCATCATTCGCGGTTCGCCCAAAAACTGCCGGTCAGCTATTTCTCCAACCGGCAGCTGGATTTGAGAAACTATTTCGCTTCTTCAAGAGAAACGATACCGCAGTCGATGAACTGTCCGCCCTTGGTCTGACGGCAGTGGATCGCGATCGTGTTTTTGCCGGCTTTGAAGGCCTTGACGGCTTCTGCCGGAAGTTCGTAGGTCGTATATTCCGCAGTGTAGCCCTTCGTTTCGAGGACTTTCACGCCGTTGACGTAAACCGTCGCGTCTTCGTCATGGTAGAGTTTCAGAGCGAAATTTTTGCCTTCGACACTGTCCAGCTCAAACGAACGGCGGACCCAGATTTCCGGGGTCTTCCATTCGGTTTCGACCGTGACGTTCGGCGGGAAATTGGCTCCGAGATTCTTACCGACTTTCCACGCGGAAGCATCGAAATCGC
>JAFQUP010000019.1 GCA_017408405.1 Thermoguttaceae bacterium | reverse complement strand
TATATATATATATATATTAGAGAGAACAGCCTGACGTCCTTGGGGTGTCAGGAGGTTAAGCAGGGAACGGATTATGCCGCGCCGGTGACGGGGAGTGAGAGACTTTTTCATGTTTGTTCCTCCATGAACAGGGGATGGAAAGATACTTTGATACCGCGTGTCCATACGCGGGGCAAACGCAACGTTTTACACTTATCGTCTGTTCAGAGTTTAATATACAGTCTTTTTTTAACGATTGAATTGATAATAATTTACATTTTGTGAACTATTTTTTTCTAAATCAAAGATTGAACTGTGTTTATGAAAAAATTTAAAAAGAGATTTTTCAATCTTTTTTTGTGATTTTCCACGTCTTGGAAATCCTGAATATTGGAGCGGGGGGGATTCGCGGAGATGGAACGAGTGAGAAGAGAAGATTAGGAAAGGCGGGAGTATTGCGCCCGTTTACTTTTAGCGTTTGCCGTTTGGAAAGATTTGGCAGATATTTAGAGATTTTTCACGATCTTGGTCTGCTTATGCGTTTTTCCTCCCCCATTCGTGTTTTTTGCGATGAGTTCAGGATATGTCAGATTTTAGAATTTTCTTTTCGTTTTTCTCGAATTCGTTTTTGACTTTTAAAATTTTCATGGTATAATCAGAAAGTCAGGGCGTTGACTGTTTGGAAATGGAAGGTTGAGGCTGCGAAAATGGCCGGAAAGATCCCTTTTGAATTGCCGCCGACGGCAGATGTGGTGTTTCAGTATCTTTTTTCGTCGCCCGGAGCGGATAATGGACTGAAGTGTTTCATCAATGCCATCAATCAGAGTGCCGGAAGGCGGAGGATCGAGAGCGTCTCGATCGAAAATCCTTTTAATGTCGCTAATTTCGCAGGTCAGAAGACTTCGATCGTCGACATCAATGCGCACGATAACGAAGGAAAAAAGTACGACATCGAAATGCAGCTCATCGATGCCGTGGGATTCACGGACCGGGTACTTTACTACTGGAGTAAAATGTACTCGAACCTTCTGAATCGCGGAGAGGATTACGAGTATCTGTGTCCGGTTATTTCGATCGTCGTGACGCGTTTCGAGCTTTTCCCGCAGTTGGCAGACCTGCATAACGTCTTCACGCTGTCTGCGGAAAAAGACCCGTCTGTGCTTTTCTCGGACCAGATCGAGATCCATTCACTGGAGCTTATCGACGAGAAACTCGCGCGCCTCGGCCGGCTGGCGAAAGAGGGGGGGACGGCAATCAGCTCCAGCTTCAGAACTGGATGGACTACTTACTCAACGGCAATCGCAAAACGGAGGCGGAAATGGATACATTGATCTGCACGACTCCCGGCTTGAGAGAGACACTCGAACGCTACACGCGGTTCACGGAAGACGATGAACTTCGCGAACTTGCCTTTGCGCGGGAAAAATACGAACGTGACCACCGCGCCCAGCTTTCCTTCGCCGAACGCCACGGCCACGCCCTCGGCCTCGCTCGAGGTCTCGTACAAGGTGAAGCGATCGGACTGAAAAAAGGACGTCCAGAAGGTGCACTCCAAGCGAAAACAGAAATGCTGGTTTCGATCCTTCAGATGCGATTTGGGGAATCATTTACGCAGGAAGATCAGTACCGGATCATGATGCTTTCTGACGCAGAAATTCTAAACTCACTCGTGCTTCGGGATGCGGCAGCGTCAGATCGCGCTGAGATCCGTGAAATGCTGGAGTGATCGAGGAAAATTTTCAATTAAGATGACTGGTCGAGATCCATACGCACACCCAGAATGGAGGCCTATCAAACAGGAGCAAAGAATGAATAAGTATATTTTACTTTTCCTCTGTTTTTTTATTGGTTGTTCTGCTTTTCCGGAACGTTTCCCGATCGGCCCCAAACAAGAGCAACATATTTCGGTCATTATTCCTGATGCGGATGAATTGGAATCTGTTACGCTGGTTTTACGGCAGCATCATGCAGCACAATTTGATTTAAATTTTGATCCCTTACATCAATATGTGGAACTTATTATCGATGATCCTCAAAAAATTAAAGAATTGTGCCGTATTTTTCAGGAAATGGCCCCGCAAGTCGTTGCCTGGCCTCGCGGCATGCTGTCCTGCCCGGCTCCCAGCCGATTAATTTTGAAACGCAAAGAAACACTGCTCCTGCAGCCTAATGAAATTGCGGAGTGGGACCTGATAGGTACTGAAAATTTTTCCGGGACCTTTATTCGGCTTGTTACGGATATGGAGTTTCCAGGGATGGAACGGTTGGGAAGAGGGTATCTCGTCGATGTTTCCCCTGAAGGATTGAGAAAACTGAATGATTTTTTCAAAGAGGAATTTCAGAGAAAGCGACGTAATGGAGAAGTTTGCGTTTTTGAATCTTCACCGAAAAAACAATGACCGCCGGCGAAAATACGTACTAAGTTTGCGATCTACTGATTTAAGACAAAGAGAATATCCAGAATTCTTTTCTTCTGTCTTGACAAACCGTCCCGGATATGCTAAACTGAAAATATCCAAACAATAAAGTTTCACTTAAATTGAAGTGTTCCAGTGATGCTGGATCTATCCTGAATGTAGAAAGGACTCTTCTCCCATGGCGAATTTCGAACTGTCTATTCCTGTTCAGTGCGTTCCGATTTGGATCTACTATGGAATGAAAACAGTCGGCAAACTGTTTTTTCTCTGGGGTGCTGTTTTTTTCCTGGTCTCTTTTGGCGTGATGGAACAGGAAGTCGATCCGGAGAAAAAGTCCTTTTGGATGATTTTCGTCGCTTCCTCTGCTGCGATGGCATTCATGGGAGCGATGATGGCTCTGGTTTCCCGATTCATGCAGAAGCCGGAAATTTCGAAAGATCTTCCCGTCTTTCTGTCGCTGGCCAAGACGGTCCAGATCTTTCTGATCGTTCCGGCGGTAATGCTCACGACGAGTCTGGTTCCGCTAGTGCTGTTTCTTTCATTTGCCTGCGATTGGCGTATCTGGCACGAGGTTCCGGAAATGGGGACTTTTGAAAGCGTTGAAGAGATCCCGGTCATGATGTACCGTTCTAATACAGGTCGAAAGAGTGGACCACAGTTGGAGACTCCAGTCGAAACGAAAGTTTCCTCCACGTTCCATTACCGTTTCTTCACCGTGACTCCGGAAGGAGAGAAACTTTCGTTCGATTCCTGGACGACTCGGAAACTGGACACGTCGGTCCCGTTCCTTCTTGAGCGAAGCGGTTCCGTTTACCGAATTCGCGGGACTTCAGCAAAGTCATTTTATCTCGATGATCTGGAGCGAATGATCATCGCGGCCATGCTGATTTTGACTATCTGTACTCTGGCAGTCGTTCTTCGCGGAATCTTGAAACTCCATCGTTTCTGCCGCCGCGTTCATCCGCTGGTCATGGGAAACGCCGCTCCACAACGATAAGGAGAAACGTTTAGAAAATTGGAGCATCCGGCCGCTGTGCACCGGTACGCAGCGGCCGGATGAGGCGAAATTAAATGAACAGCGTGTTCGTGCTTCGTGCTGCAAGTTCCGCGAAGGTCGCGACACCGGCAACTTCATCCACTTCGATCAGCTCTTCTCGTGTGATCCCCATGACATCCATCGCCATGTCGCAGGCAATGAAACGAACTCCTGCCTCGCGTGCAGACTGGATCAGCTCCGGAAGGGAAAGGACCCCCTTCTGCTTCATCACTGCCTTCATCATTGCGCTGCCCATACCGAGCATATTCATCTTTGAGAGCGCGAGCTTTTCTGCACCTTTGGGGAGCATCATGCCGAACATTCGGGAGATCAGATTCTTTTTGAGTGCGGGTCCCGGATTTTTCCGCAGGACGGCCAATCCCCAAAATGTGAAAAAGATCCCGACTTTTGCCCCGGAAGCAGCCAGACCGTTTGCCAGGATGAGCGCAGCCATCGCTTTGTCGAAATCATTGCTGAAGAGGACCATCGCGACAGAATGCTCCGTTTCTGTTTTTGGCAGTGCCGTTTCTGACGGGGAGACCGCGTGGTCCGCGTTTTTCCGTTTCAGCACATCCGCTTCAAGCCAGGACTCTTTCTGCACGAGGTTCCGCAGTTCATGATTTCCGCTTTTCGCCCAATTCCGCAGGTCGTTCTCAAACGTGGACGCTGCCAGCAGGTGGATCCCTGTTT
>JAFQUP010000145.1 GCA_017408405.1 Thermoguttaceae bacterium | reverse complement strand
GACGGGGTGGAGGTTTTGGTGATTTTTCCCTTTTGCGGCTGCGATGACGCGGACGGCCGGAGCGGTCTGCGTGCACTCGTCGCTGAGGATCTCGCAGAGTTCGACCGCGACGTTTTCCACAGAACCGCCGCCGACGGTCAGAGTCACTTTCTCGCCGGTATTTTTCCAGATGGGAGACTCGATGACGCCGCGCTGTTCGTCGATCGGGGCGTTTTGGATCTCAAGGGAGGAAAGGTGGAATTTTCCGTCTTTGATCCACGGTTTCGTATTGTTCGAGTGGTGCTGAAATTCCATTCCGCACCGGATGTCGCCGAAATGTCCCTCGACGACCTTCCAGTTCTGGAGATCCTGCTCAAAACTGAAATGGATTGGAGCGTCAGAGGCGGAAACCATCGCGGAAAATGCACCGGCAAGGATAAACGCGCGGATAAAGGAAAAAGAATGTTTCATGTTGAACCTCAAATCCGGTAAAATGAAGAATTGTGGCAAAGGAACGGAACGTTCAAAAGCCGGTTGAAAACGGAAAGGTCATGGAAAAATTATGTTCCGTAAGTCATGAAAAATCATAAACCGCCGACTTTTAAAACCAGGTTTAAATGACCTGCTCAAAACTATTTTCCAGTGAGAAAAACGGAAGAGATTTGAAATTAACGAGGCCTTAGTGGTTTCACGTACTCAAAAATAAGCAGGACCTCCGACAATGTCGCCTAAAATCAAAAAAATCCGTTTTTTGGAAATTGAAATTTGAGAATACTCATTATTTTAGCAGAAAAAATTCAGCGCGTAAAGGCCCCCGTCCTTGAGAAATCGAGAAAATTCCATATTGATTCATGTTTTTTGATTTTGCGAGGGTAAGGGAGAATCATGGAAGGGGAGAGTGAGGAGAGTTGAGAGAAATTTTCAAGAAAGAACGGGCACGTGACGGAGGGGGGAGTGTGGAATGAAAAAGAGACTTTTTTGGGGTAAAATCTTTGGGGAGTGGTTGACAAAAAGTCGAACGGAGGATAAAATCTGAGTAGTTTTTTTGGTAATCATTTCATTTTCCTTTTCCTGAAATCATGAACTCGAATTCATCAATTACCCTTCGAATTATTGACGGAGCTGACAAGGGGCAGGATTTTTCATCGCTTTCTCTTCCGGTAAGCATAGGACGAGAGGGGCAGAACACAATTCGTCTTCATGATGAAAAGGTTAGCCGTTACCACTGCAAAATCCAGGAGGATCGCGGTAAATTGGTTCTTGCGGATATTGACAGCACCAATGGTACGCTTCTTAATGGTCAGACTGTTCACATCGCGCCGATTCAGCCGGGAGATTTGATTTCGGTTGGGCAGACGCTCCTGATCGTCGGCTCGCGTGAGGAGATTGTTTGCCGACTCGCGGGACTTGAGGGAGCGAACCTGAAAGATGCCGCTTTGCGATTGCTGGTTGGTGAGAATTCTCTGGAGTATCTTCCAAAGCCTCTGATTGATGAGATGGAAATTTATTCGTATGATGTGACGGATGCCCTGAAGCGTCTTCACTGCATTCAGCCGCCTGGATTACCGAAAGAACTTTCACTGGCTCAAAGAGCGGAACTGGTGGATATTTTTCTTTACCTTCAGCTTCGAATGCGGATGGTGATTGAAAAGGCCGGTAAAGATGAGGACACGGATCGTTTCTTTCTCGCGCAGAAGGAGTGGCAGTGCCTGCTGGACCTTTTTACCAGGCTTAATGATTACTATTCAAATTTAAGTCATCCGGAGTGAGTTTGGAGAATGTTGGAGTTCGTATCAGGAGGGAGTTCAAGGGGTTTTTATGAGAATTTTTCTTGCCGGAATCATGCAGGGGTCATTTCGTGAGATGGAGCTTCATTCTCAGGAGTATCGTACGCGGCTGAAAGAAATGCTGGAGAAGTATGTTCCGGATTCTGCGGTTTACGATCCGTTCGAGAAACATACCGGCTCCGTAAATTATTCAGATGAGCTTGGGAAAAAGGTTTTTCTTGGACATAATTATCTTTGCCGTGAG
>JAFQUP010000144.1 GCA_017408405.1 Thermoguttaceae bacterium | reverse complement strand
TTTCTTTGGTGTCCGCGTCTCGAACGATCTGGCACCGGCCGGCGGCGGCGTGCTGATCAACAGTAACGGACAGAAAGGTCAGGCGGAGACCGAAGGTAAAGTCGCGAAATGGTGCGCGTACTACGGAAAACGCTACTTCAATCCGGCCATCACGGAAGGCGTTGCTGTTCTCTGCCCGCCGAACATCACGCCGGCGGAACCCACGTTCGAAAACTGCACGTGGTTCACGCGCGACTACGGGAACATTTCCCCGATGCCGTTCAACTATAATCCGGGACCGTGGCTCTTCAAAAAGGGCGAATCCCGCGAAGTTACCTACCGTACGGTCGTTTTCGCCGGCACGACTGCCGACGTCGATCTGAACGGTCTGTGGAACGAAATTTACGGTTGAAAACGCCTGGCTTTCAGGAGCTTCTCAAGAGTTACTGAAAGCCGCTGAATCATCGCGAGGCTTTCGCGTTTGCGGAGGCTTCGCTTTCTTTGTGTCAAGACTCTCAAACTGATTTTTATCGAAATTTTATTCAAAGGAAACGCAAATGGAGCTTTTTCAAGCACTGAAAACACGCCGCAGCGTGCGTGAGTTTACCGGCGCGCGAATCCCCGCGGAGGATATTCGTGAGATCATCGAGTGCGGAACGTACGCGCCCTCCGCCCTCAACGCGCAGCCGTGGCACTTTATTGTCGTGGACGACACGTCGCTTTTCCCTGATTTGATGAAGATTCACCCGTACATTTCGTCGCTCGGAAGTGCCTCCCACGCGATTATTCTGTGTGCCGACAAATCACTTGAGCACGCTCCCGGAAACTGGATGCTCGACTGCTCCGCCTGCATTCAGAATATGCTTCTTGCCGCGCACGGGCTTGGATACGGTGCCGTTTGGGCCGGAATTTATCCCGCCGCGGACCGGATGGAACGCTTCAGTCAGTACTTCAAACTCCCGGAATCCGTCTCCGCCCACAGTATTATGGTCGTCGGCTGTCCCAAAAATCCCCTGCCCCTCGTGACGGACCGCTACCGTGAAGAGAAGGTTCACCTTAATAAGTGGTGAATATCAAAAGAATACGACATTTGGGACTCCCAATCGCCGTATTTTGCCAGACCGGATTAAATCGGCTCCCTGAAATGGAAATACGGCCCCAAAACTTTTCCAGGTTTTGAGGCCGTAGTCACGCGAGACGTTTTTTACTCGGCAATGGCTTCTTCCGCCGGAGTATATTCCAGTCCCTGCGCTTCAGCGACTCCCTGGTAGGTGAGTTTGCCTTTGAAAATATTCAGCCCCTTGAGAAGAGCCGGATCAGATTTCATCGCTTCTACCGCTCCCATGTTCGCGAGCTTCAGAACATAGGGAAGCGTCGCGTTCGTCAACGCGAACGTCGAAGTGCGGGAAACCGCGCCCGGCATGTTCGCGACCGAATAGTGAACGACACCGTGCTTGATGAAATAGGGTTCCTCGTGCGTCGTGCAGCGGTCCATCGTTTCGATTGATCCGCCCTGGTCAATCGCGACATCGACCAGTACCGCGCCGGGTTTCATCTGTTCCACCATGTACTCTTTAACCAGTTTCGGCGTTTTGGAGCCGGTCACGAGAACCGCGCCGACCACCAGATCCGCTTCCTTAACCGCCGCTTCAATATTATAGAGATTCGACATGAGAGTCTGAATGCGGCTGTTGAAAATGTCGTCAAGATAGGCGAGACGCTGAACCGAAATATCCAAAACGGTAACCTGAGCACCCATTCCCAACGCGATCTTAGCGGCTGAAACGCCAACGTTTCCGCCTCCAATGATGACGACTTTTCCCTTTTCAACGCCGGAAACACCGCCTAAAAGGACACCGCGCCCATTATTGGTACGCTCAAGAAGGAACGCGCCCACCTGAACGGCCATGCGCCCGGCAATTTCACTCATCGGCATCAGCAGCGGCAGCGCGCCATTCGGAAGCTGAACCGTTTCGTAGGCAATCCCGATGATTTTCGAATCAATCATGGCCTTCGTCAAAACGGGGTCCGGAGCAAGATGGAAGTAGGTGAAAACGATCTGGTCTTCACGAAGCATACCGTATTCCGCCGGAAGAGGCTCTTTGACCTTGACGATCATTTCCGCCTTCTCAAAAACTTCTTTCGCGGAGCGAAGGATGGTGGCTCCCGCACGCATATATTCGTCATCGGTAAAACCGCTTCCATTTCCCGCGCCCGATTCGATGATGACAGAATGGCCCGCGCGCACGCAGGCGTCAACGCCTGCCGGGGACATGGAAACACGGTCTTCCTGAGCTTTGATTTCTTTTGGAACGCCAATGATCATGATTGAGTTCTCCTCTGAGGATAATTATTAACTGTTTAATGGTTAGTTAAATCTGTTTCTGTTCGGAACAGGAGAAAAACCGCGTCGGGTATTCTCCCGTTCCAGCTGAAAATCATTTGTTCGCTTTCGCGGCCGCGACAAATTCGCGGAACAGCGGGTGAGATTCCACCGGACGGCTTTTGAACTCCGGATGAGCCTGGGTCGCGACAAACCAGGGATGATCGGGCAGTTCAATCATCTCCACCAAGTCACTGTCCGGATTATTTCCGGAGATGATCATTCCCGCGTTTCGAAGCCGCTCAACAAAAAGTGGATTCACTTCGTAATAGTGACTGTGACGCTCGCGAATCATTTCGGCACCGTAAGCGTCACGGGCTTTTGTGCCTTCATGAACCCAGCAGGCGTAAGTTCCGAGGCGGCGATTCTTTCCACGAATCACGACCGCTTTTTGCGGGTCTTCGTGCCCTTCTTCCATCCACTCCTCACTTCCCGCGCCATCAATCGCGCAGACGTTTCGGGCAAATTCCGAGACGGCGCACTGAAGTCCAAGGCAGATTCCAAGGAAGGGGATTTTTCGCTCGCGGGCGTATTGAATCGCCTGCATTTTTCCGGGTACTCCGCGGCTTCCGGAACCGCCGGGGACCAGAATGCCCTGAGCGCCTTTCAGGCAGGCCTCCGCGCCTTTCTCTTCCACTTCCTCGGCCTCGATTTTACGCAGTTTGATTTTCACGTGATTCGCGATTCCAGCGTGAGTCAGCGCTTCGTAAATCGATTTGTAGGAATCCGTTAACGAAATGTACTTTCCAACGACCGCGATTTCCACTTCATCCTGCGAACTTCTGACCTTTTCAAGCATCTCGTTCCAGCGCGTCAAATCGATTTCATTGAGCATGAGATTCAGGCGTTTCGCCAGGATACGGTCAACCCCTTCTTCCATGAGCATGACCGGGACCTGGTAAATCGAATACTCAACGTCCTGCTCCTCAATGACATTTTCCGGACGCACGTTGCAGAAGAGGGCGATTTTGCGGCGGTGTTCCTCTTCAATCGGCACGACCGTCCGGCAAATCAAGACGTCAGGCTGAATGCCGATTCCGCGGAGTTTCTCGACGGAATGCTGGGTGGGTTTCGTCTTGATCTCACCGCTCGCGCGAAGGTAGGGAATAAGCGTCATGTGAACGAAAGCGACATCTTCCGGCGCGCGTTCCAGCTGGAACTGACGCATTGCTTCCAAAAACGCGAGTCCCTCAATATCGCCGATCGTTCCGCCAAGCTCGACCATGATGATGTCAACGTCCGGACGCTCGAGCTGTTTCCAGCGTTCCTTAATGGCGTTCGTGACGTGCGGGACTACCTGAACGGTCGCGCCGCGGTATTTTCCCTGAAGTTCCGCTTCAAAGACACCAGAATAAATGCGTCCGGCGGAAACGCTGTTTCTCTGGTGAAGATCCTGACCGACAAAACGTTCGTAATGGCCGAGGTCCAGGTCGGTTTCCGCGCCGTCCTCGGTAAGGTAAACCTCGCCATGCTCGAAGGGATTGATTTTTCCGGGATAAACGTTGAGATACGGATCCATCTTAAGCATTTCGACGCGCAGTCCGCGGCTTTTGAGCAGAAGTCCGATACTGGCAGAAGTCAGCCCTTTGCCAAGAGAAGAAACCACGCCTCCGGTAATGAAAACGAATTTACTCATTTTAGCCCTTTCGAGTAATTTATTAAATGATATGCGGCCGACACGCCGCGTGTTAATCATGGATCGTTCGTGAAATTGATGAACGGAGTGAGATATTCATCTGAAGATCAGACATTTTTCAAGCTCTTACTCACTTCCCGCGGAGTTTAGTCAGCCCCGCGGGCAAGATTTCGCGCGTGAGCGGCGGTCCGCTGCCGTTCATTAATTTCAATAGTTTCCGTTCATTGCTGAACATTCATTTCTTCCAGCGAGATCGAGTAAAGCTCTTCCCCTTTCGGAGTTGGGTAAACGCGATTCACGCAGCCAAGGCAAAGTTCCTCTTCCGGCAGTCCAATACTCTCCGCGACACGTTCCACGGGCAGGAATCGGAGGGAATCAACACCGATTTCTTTCGCCATTTCCTGAAGCTGTTCAGGGGTGGGCGAGAGCGGATCGTTCGGTTTAATGTAGGCCGGCGCGAAAAGGTCTTTTGTCGTGGACATGTCGACGCCGTAATAGCAGGGAGCCAAAACGGGCGGGCAGGCGATTCGGACGTGAATTTCCGCGACACGCCCAACCTCACGGAGTCGGTGAACCAGGGCGCGGAGAGTCGTGGAACGAACGATGCTGTCGTCAACGAGGAAGACTTTTTTGCCTTCGAGCACGGACGGGATAATCCAGTATTTACTGCGGACGGCGTAGGCGCGGGTGTCGTCATTCTGGATGAAGGTGCGTCCGGCGTAACGATTTCTCAAAAGGCCTTCGGTAAACGGAATGTGGGCCTGGTAGGCGTAGCCGCCCGCGGCGCTTTTGGCGGTATCCGGGACGGGAACGACAATAGAGTTTTCGTCCCACGGAATGTCTTCTTCCTCGGCAAGGATTTTTCCGCAGCGTTCACGGCAGAGGTAAACGCTGGCATCGTCAATGACACTGGCCGCGTTCGCGAAGTAAATCCACTCAAAGAAGCAGCTCGCTTTTTTTTGTGCCGGAACGTAACGCTCAAATTTGAATCCGTTTGCGTCAACCGTGACCATTTCACCGGGGGCGAAGTGGTGAATGTCCGTGAAACCGAGATTCAGGAGAGCGAGAGACTCACTCGCGACACCGAAAAGATTTCCCTGAACAGACCAGCAAAGGGGACGAATTCCGAGCGGGTCGCGGGAAGCGAACATTCTTCCGAGACCATCGATAAAGACCAAATTGTAGGCGCCGTCAAATTCAGAGGCCAGTTCCGCCATGACACTTTTGAAATCGGGAGCCGAGTCCCCCTGAAGCGTGCGCGCCAGAGTGTGCATGATGATTTCAGCGTCATTATCGAGAACCATGTGATATTCACTTTTGGCGAGAAGACGTTCCCGAAGCTGGGGATAGTTGGCGAGAGTGCCGTTAAACGCGAAGCAGAACCATTTCCAAAGACGACCATGAACTCGCTCAAGCGGTTGAGCGTAACGGGGATCATCCTGACCGGATGTCGCGTACCGGGTATGGCCAATCCCGGCACGGCCCGCGTATTGCTGAAGAATTTCCTGGAACTTACGTTTCCGGGTCGTTTTGAAGACCTCATTTACCGTTCCAGTGTTTTTGAAGACATCAAGATAGTTAGGACGATCGGGGTTGAAGGTGGCGATACCCGCCGCGAGTTGGCCGCGGTTTTGCATTTCTCCTAACATCTGTTGAAGCAGTGGAGCGACATTCCCGCTGAGGGCGGCCCGACTTGCCGGGCCATCCGGGGCTTTCGCCTCGTCCATCAAATAGAGGGCGGCTACACTGCATTCGTGATTCAGAACTTCGCTCATATTCGCTTTCTTTTTATCTAAAGTTTAGATTTGGCTGAAACACAAACAGTGCGATCAATTATACAGAATTCCAGCCATTTGTGAACCCCCCCACCGCCGATTTTTTTCAGGAAATTTGGATTTTTTTCTTTTTAAGGACGGACATTCCCCGCTTTTGGGGGAGTCGTCAATTTTCTTTCGGATGATTCTGCAAACCTCCCAAAGCTCAAAACTTTCCTCTTTCCACTGCCTTCTCCGCGCCAGAAAAGCGAATTTAATGATTTTCCTGAAATTCGTTCGGGTTTATTCCGCGTCTGAAACCTGAAACGGAATGGTCGTGATGGATCGGGAAATTCCAGTTTGAAAGCGCGGCGCACCCCGGCGCGAACTTTCGGATTCCGGGATTTTCCAGTCCTGAAATTTCACGCGGGAGCGTCTTTTCGTGATTCAGGGCGGCGTTTCAGTTAGCGCAGAGCGTCCGTGAGAATCCGCGCGCCGGTCAGTCCGACAAAACGTCTTTCCGGTCGGCCGTTCCGGAAAAGAAGCGTTGACGGGATACTGCCGACTCCGAATTCCTCGGCCAATTCCGGGTTTTCATCGATGTTCACGCGAGCGAAGCGAATATCTTCGCCGAACTCGGTTCCCCGAATCATGGAATCGAGAATCCTCATCTGGTTTCGGCACGCGAGACACCGCGGCGCCCAGAAATCGACCATGACTTTACCGCTGGTTTCGATAAAGGCGTAGAAATTTTCTTTTTCCAGGTCACGGATCTTTGGGTTTTCTTTGGAGTCTGATCTTGCTTCGGAATTTGAAACGTTTGGGTGAATTGGAAAGGTGTCTGAAAACGTTTCCGAAGCGGTGGCCGTTGAGTCGTTTTCCTGGTTCATCATGGAAAATTCGGAAGAGTTGGGGGATTTGACGGAGTTGGGAGAGCTGAAAGAGTTGGAGGTAACGAAAGATTCTGCGGCAGAATGATCTTGAGAACGTGAAGAATCAGTCATGATGGCGGAAGACCCAATGGGGAGTTCCTTCTCGTGATTTTCATCGTAAAAAATCGAGTCGTAGCCGCTGGCGGAATCGTTTTTGCCGTGGTCAACGCGCGTATGGCGTGAGGCGTAAAGCGCGGAAGCGTCTTTTTCGCGTGAAGTGAATCCGGCAACGCCGTTCTCGCTTGAGTTTAAAGAGGAATCGCCTTTTTCAGGATTTTTCTCCTCGTCAAAATGAACGCTTTTCCGGTTTTTCAGAAGGGCGGAATCGGGACTCGCGCTCTGGTTCGCGTCCGGGTTCATTCTTCCGCGCATATCCCAGCAGTCTCTTTCCCAGCTCCCGCATTCTGAATTTTGGCGAGTATTTTGGAATTTTCGTTCCTCGTTTTTTTTATTCATGATTTATCTCCCTGAAAAGATTTAAGAATTAAAAATTGAAAGACGGACAGAATCCGATTGGGAAAAGTTTTCCTGAAGGTTCGTTTCCCGCTCCGCCCAGCACGTCGGCTCGCGAATCTCCAGCCGTGAGGTTTCCCGCGGCTCAACGCCCGCCATGAACGCTCCTTAAGCGGTCCGCCGGTCCGTTTTCGCCGCTTTTGAATTAACGGGAAAGGGATTCCGTGAGGCTCGTTTCCGCGTGAGAGCATGGTCCGTCCGAATTAATTTTATGGAAGAGAAAAAGTGAAAAAGGAGAAAAAGGGGGTTCAAAGTGAACGAATTTGAGATAAATTTGGTGAGAATTGGCGCGAATTGCCGAAATATTCCGAAAAAAATTCCGAAAGTGTCGTTAAGAATACTTGAAAAAAAAACGATATGAAGTATAATTGGCGCACTTGGGAAAGTGTGCGCGTTACGCAGGTGGTAGATTTTACCCAGCCGCAAGATTTTATTTGTTTTTCAATATTACCCTAACTCAGATAAAGCAGATGGATTCGCTTAAACGACTTGAAGGCATCGTCAGCCTGATCGGACATACCCCGCTTTTGAAAATAGATTTTACGTGGAAAGGACATCCGCGCAGTATTTTCGCGAAGGCTGAATACCTGAACCTTACCGGAAGCATCAAGGACAGAATGGCGTATCACATTCTGAAAAAGGCGTACATTGACGGAAGTTTGAAGCCGAACGCGATCATCGCGGAAGCGACCAGCGGCAATACGGGCATTTCGTTCTCCGCTCTCGGGCGTCTGATGGGTCACCCGGTGACGATTTTCATGCCGGACTGGATGAGCGCGGAGCGCAAGAATCTGATGAAAGCGTACGGCGCGGAGATTCGTCTGGTTTCGAAGGAAGAAGGGGGTTTTCTTGGTTCGATCGCGAAGGCGGAGGAAATGCAGAAGGAAGACCCGACCGTTTTTCTGCCTCGTCAGTTCGATAACGTGGATAATGTGGACGCGCATTTTCATTCGACGGGACCGGAGATCGTCCGTCAGCTCGCGAGCATCAATCGGGTTCCGGACGCGTTCGTGGCGGGAGTCGGCACCGGCGGAACGGTGATGGGCGTTGGGCGCTATCTGCGCACCGTGAATCCGCGCGCAACGATTCATCCTCTTGAGCCGTCCAGTTCCCCGACGCTTTCTACCGGGTTCAAGATTGGTTTTCACCGCATTCAGGGAATTTCGGATGAATTCATTCCGGCCATTCTCAAGCTGGATGAGCTGGATCACGTGGTTGAAGTGGATGACGGCGATGCGATTCTTATGGCGCAGAAGCTCTCGCGTGAGCTTGGCCTTGGCGTTGGGATTTCCGCCGGCGGAAACTTCCTCGGCGCGCTGAAACTTCTCAACGCGATGAGTGACGAAGAGGCGGAAAAGGCGACGATCGTGACGGTTTTTGTCGATGACAATAAAAAATATCTGAGTACGGACTACACGAAGGACGAGCCGAAAAAAGACGATTTCCTCGCGCCGAATATTGAACTTCTTCAGGTATTCGGCATTAACGGCAACGTTTAAGGAACGCCGCGCGCGAATTTTCAGAAAGTACTCGTTTTGATTCATGGGAAAAGGCGGATTGCGCCCTTTCCCTTTTTTTGTTCAGATTCGCGGAAAAAGGGAATTTAATTTTAGGAAATCTTTTGAAAAAAAGCGTTAAAAGAGGTTCCCCCGTCTTGCGCGCGTTGAGAAAATTTGCTATAATTGGTCAATCATTGAATTTAACGCGTTCTCACCTTTTAATTTCCGAGAATAATCTCAAGATCAGAGGAGAAGTTCATGAAAAAGACGTTCCTTTTCGCCGGTCTCGCCGCTGGTTTGATGTTTCCTTTTTCGATTCAGGCTCAAGATGCCGCTCCGGCCCCGGCCGCTCCCGCGGTAGAAACTCCGGCTCCGGCTGAAACCGTCCCCGTTCCGGCGGCGGAAGCTCCGGCACCCGCCGTGGAAACTCCTGCTGCCCCGTCAGCGGAAGCGGCTCCGGCTCCCGCGGCACCGTTGACTCAGGCGAAACTTTTCGCGGTTCTCCCGAAAGAGTTTTGCGTCACGCCGGACGCGTTCGCGCACGCGCCCTGGGGCGATATGCTTCTTTCGTGCCCGAACTACGCGGATCCGGCAATGCCGCGCATTATTCTGAGCATTAGCCCGCAGAATGACATTCGCCTTTGGGGAGTATTTCCGTCCAATCCATCGTATCAGATTTCGACAGAACCGGGGAAATTCTCCGCGTTGTCCGGCCCGATGGGAATGGAGTTTGGTCCTGACGGGAATCTTTACGTAATCGACAATCCGGGCTGGTACGCGGATCCGTTTTCCGGAGACGCGAATTTCCCCTATGGCCGAGTGCTTCGGATCATCGTGAAAGACAAACGTCCGGTAGGCGCGGAAGTCGTGGCGTTCAATCTGTCTCATCCGAACGACGTCAAAATTAAGGACGGCTGGATTTACGTTTCGCACAGTATGCTGGCGAAAGATGGCGACGCTGTCATTTCAGCGGTTTATCGCTTCCCGCTTAATGCCCGAAATGTCAAAGTGGGCAATACGGTCAATGACCCGGAAATTATCGCGACGTTCCGCACGACGAAGATTCCGTATGGAATTGACGGCATCTGCTTCGGAAACAGCGGCGAGCTTTACGTCGGTAATTTTGGCGACGGAACGATTGACAAAATTACGTTCGACAAAGACGGCAAAGCGTCGCAGCCTGAACTTTTCGCGCAGGGTCCCGAAATGCTGACGAATGACGGCATTTTCTACGATAAGGAAAACGGGCACATTTACGCTTGCGACTTTTCGCGGAACGCGATTCTCGATATTGACGAAAAGGGCAAGATTCGTGTCATCGCGCAAAATGGCGACACGGATGGACTTGACGGCTCTCTTGACCAGCCGGCGAGCGTCACGCTTCGCGGGAAGCAGCTGATTATCTCCAATTTCGACAATGTTCCCGGCGAGCCGCACGTCAACTCGGGCCACGATGAGCACTGCACGCTGTCGGTGATTGACCTTGAGGGCATCATTAAGTAATTGAGTGAAGGAACTTCAATTTCTTCACGCGAGCCTGAACTTCGGAGTGATTCGCGCCGCTCCGAAGTTTTTTGTTTTGCCGGAGGAAGAAATTGGAATTCTGAACGGAATTTTGGAAAAAATCTCATTCTCCACTGGACAAACGCGGAAATTTGTGTTAAAATTTCTTTGAAGTTTTTCTTTATTTTCCCTCCCATTCTCGCTCAGAAGGTCATTCCATGAAAAAGAAACGTTTATTTTCGTCTGGAAGGCGCTTTTTTGAAGGCGTTTTCATGATTTTTATTTCTCTTTCAGTTCTTTTCTTTCAGCCTCTCGCGCTATTTTCGTCGGAGGGGCGGAGTTTGTGGCTGGAACATTTGGAAAAGGTGAAGGGGACGGAAGGTCTCACCGCCTTTTTTGCCGGGGAAAGTTTCATCCAAAGCGGTGATGAGACTTCGGGAAAAATGAAGTGGAGAGGAGAAACGCCTTGGAAAGAATCCGTTTCTGCGGACGGCGCGCGGTTTATTTCGCTGGATAATTCGTCACTTTCAGGAAAAGCTCTTGAACTGTTTAAGGGAATGAACGAGGAGCGGGAACCGATTTGCCGAGCCTTTACGGTTGAGGTTCGTTTCCGCTCTTTGGGTCAGGGAGAGCTGCTTGGCGGAAATAATGTCCGAAATGGAATGATCGCATGCCAGGGAAACGGGTACTGGTCAGGAACGCGTCTGGTCAGCAATACGGATTCGGAGACGGTCAGCCTGAACATCGGCAAGCGGCCTTCGTGCGCCTCCACGTCATGGCTGAATCGGCATTTTTCGTGCTCAACGGGTTCGTGGAATCACGTCTGCGCGACTTGGGACGGCCAACGGATGCGTCTTTACCTGAATGGGATTCTGGCTGGAATCGGCGAGTACTCTGGGCCGTTTGTCCCCGATGGAAACAGCTGGCTGCTCGGGAATGGCGGAGCCGGCGTCGGAACGCTTAAGATGGACATTTGCGAGTGTACCGTTTACGATCGGGCACTGGAACCGGACGAAATTTTCAGTCACGCCGCGGTTTGCGGAACGCTCTCCGGCGCGCGAAAGGAAATTCTTGATGAACTCACGGAATCTCTCGCCTCGAAGTCCTGGAAAGAAAGCGTCACGGCCGCGGAAAAACTCGCCGAATCCTTTCACGCCGCCGGTATTTCGAAAATTTCCAAAGATTCACTCTGGCACTCGCCGGATTTTATCCTTCGTTCCCTTCAGATCGCGCTCCTTTTCCAGAACGGCAATTTTTCAGACGCTTCGGATTTGACGCGGAAAACGCTTCTTAATGAATCATTCTCACTCACTCAACGAGTTCGTCTCGCGAAGAAACTTCTTTCCGCCGGGAATTCCCGCGTCGCGGAGATCATTCCCGACGAATTGACTCAGATTCTGGATCAAATGATTAAATCGGGTGAGCTTGAGCTTTCGCCGCGTCAGGATTTTTTCTATCGCGAGTCAAAAGCTTTGGAGAAACTTCTCCGCGCCCCTGAAAAAGATCCCTCACTTCAATGGGCGGCGGGTGAATTTGAGGTTTTGCGCGGGATCGCCCCGGAATTTTTTGAGGGGCAAAAGCTTGAATCGAAGAGTTGGGAGTTGGCCTATCGTCAGGGAACGGCTCTTTTCCGCGCGGGTGAATTCGAGGCAGCGGAGAGTATTTTCAGGAAACTGGCGGGGAAAACGACGGAATCGGAAACCAGCAGCGGGCCAGGCATCGTTGATCTTGCCGCGCTTCGGCGCGGCGCGGCGCGGGAAATGTTCAATCAGGTTCAGGACACGCGGGGGACCGCGAAACATCTCGTGAGCAAACGGACGCTTCGCCATCACCAGATTGAATCTTCCGAACGAGAAACCCGCCAGAGCCGAAAAAATCCCGGCGGTTCGCTCAAGGAAGGAAACGTTCCGGATTTTATTCTGCCCGCCAATCATCGATTCGGCGCGGAAATTCAGGTTTCGTCATTCGAGGAACTGGAAGCCGCGCGTGACAGACTGCGTGAATTCAAGACGCGGAAGAATGATTCCGAGTCGGCGAAAGGCTTGCCGGAAGGCGGGGTAAAGGTCACCATTCTGCCGGGAATTTATCGTGTTCCGCGCACGTTTCAGCTTACGGAAGTGGATTCCGGGACAGAAAACGCGCCAATCGTTTATTCTGTTCAGGAACCCTCCGAAACGGTTTTTACCGGTGGGCTTGACCTGACGGACTACGCGGTTCCCGCGCGGGAAATCGCGGATAGTGAAGCGCTTTCAAGGCTTGAGCCAGCCGCTCAGGAAAACGTTTTCGCGGTGAAGCTTTCCGAGGTTCCCGGTTACGCGGCGATTCTTTCATCTCTGAAGAATCAGAAACTCCCGGCCCTTGGTCGGCGCGGAGGCGGAAGCAGTCCGGACGCCGCGCCCTGGATTCAGCTTTACGCGGTGACGGACAAAGCTCCGAAAACCGCGCGGCGCGGGCAAACCGCCGAACTGTTTTCGCTAGCCCGATTTCCGAATGAAGGATACCTGACGACGGATAAAGTTTTTCAGGGACTTTATCGCGGTGAAACGGAGTCAAAACCGCCCGTTTTTTCCGTGAAAGAACCACTTTCCGCCAAACGCCTTGAAAATTGGCGCCGCGCGTCGGATGCCTGGCTTTTTGGGAGCTGGCAGGCACTCTGGACGCAGGAATCCCGCCGTTTGAGGGAGCTTGATCTTTCTCAAAAAACCATTCACGCCGACGGGGCGGGCATTCGTGAAAACCACCCGTTTTTCGTCTTTAACGTTTTTGAGGAACTTGATTCTCCCGGCGAATGGTATCTTGACCGGGAAAATCAGACGGTTTATTTTTGGAAGGGAAAGTTTGACTCTGCGGAGACTCGATACGTTATTTCACTTTTTGACGAGCCGTTCATCGAAATGAAAGGGACTTCCCGGGTCATTTTTGAGGGGCTGACGCTTGAGTACGGAACGCGTTCCGCCGTGAAAATCCTGGGCGGCGAGCACAATCAGCTCGTCAACTGTGTCATTCGCAATTTTGGGACGTGGGGCGTCGTCCTGACGGGAAGAAATTCAGGACTTTACGCTTGCGACTTAGCCGGATTTGCCGGCGGCGGAGTGCGGATGGAAGGCGGAAAAACGACTCCGGAAGGTTCCGTGCCGGGAAATCTCTTCATTGAAAATACCGAGATTGAGGGATTTGCTTTGATTGATCTCGCGTATACCGCGGGAGTTCAGTTTTTTGGGACCGGAAACCGGGTCTCAAACTGCCGGATTCATGATACTCCGCACTATGTTTTTCGTGTTGAGGGAATGGAACACACGATTGAATTTTGCGAAGTGTTCGATGCCGTTTACCAAAGCGACGACCAGGGCGCGATCGATATGTGGTCCAATCCGGCTCTGCGCGGGATTCTCTTCCGCAATAATTACTGGCACCATATCGGCACAGGCTGTCTCGAGTCATCCTATCGGCAGGACGCGCCGAGTATGACGGAGGCACAGAAAGCCCGGCGCGCGAAAAAACTGGCGAACTGTTTCAAAAATCAGCTTTGCGGACAGGGCGGAATCCGGCTGGATGACGCGATCTCTTCGGTCGTCATCACCGGAAACGTGTTTCAGGAATGTTCCAGTAAAAATTTCGGCTGCGTTCAGATTCACGGCGGAAAAGATAATGTGATCGACAATAATCTTTTCATCGGCAGTGTCGGCTGCGTCTCGTTTTCGCCATGGGGAGAAAAACGCTGGAAGGATTCTCTCGTGAATAAATGCTTCGGTTTCATGAAAAACGTGACGGGAATGAGTGACTTCAGCGAGTCGGGAAAATGTCCTTTAACGGAAAAGTATCCCGATTTACTGACCTTGAGGGAGAATTGGGATCGAAACTTCATCACGCGCAATCTGGTTTTGGACTGCGAGTCGTTTTTTCTCCGGGACAACGGACGGAACGAGATTTTCGCCAACACGATGCTCCGGGCGAACGCGTCGGATTTTCTCGATAATCCGGACAGTGAGCAGGATGGTTTTCTGCGGTTCAGGATTCCGTATGAAAGTCCACTTTTCAAAGCGGCGGGGATGACGCCGATCTCGATGGAATCGATGGGGCTTTACCGGGATGGAAGATACCGAAAGTAAACGTCCTTTCCGACTGCTTTTCAGCCGTGATTTCCCTTCACTCTTTCCAAAACAGTTTCATGCGGGAGAAAAGTGAAGGGATTTTTTCTTTCGCGCGAATACTTTTCATTTCTTTTCCGTTCGAGGCCTTGACTTTTTTTCGGATTTGGGGTAAAATATCAATTCAATTTACTCTTGGCCGGGGCTTTTTGTGGAATGGAAAGGAAATCATGGACGCGACGCAGGCCGACCTTCATCTTGACGCGGATTCGCAGCCGAAATTGACGGCTTGCCAGAAAGCAATCGGTTACTCTTTCAAAGACCTGACGCTTTTGGCCTCCGCGCTGACGCATACTTCCGGCGCGGTAACCCGTCTGGTCTCCAACGAGCGTCTGGAGTTTCTTGGCGACGCGGTTTTGGGGTTTGTCATCGTGGATATGCTTTACCATCGGTGCGAATCACTGATGGAAGGCGAGATGACCCAGTTCAAATCGGTGATCGTCAGCCGGGCCGCGTGCGCTCGGGTCAGCCGTTCGCTGGGGCTTGAGAATTACCTTTTTCTTGGGAAGGGGATGAAGGTTTCGAAACTTCCGCCTTCTTTATTGGCGAACGCGCAGGAATCAATTATCGGCGCGATGTATCTCGACGGCGGACTTGAGGCGGCGCGCGAGTACATTTTGCGCGTTTTCGAGTACGAAATTCAGGACGCTCTTCACGGCGGACCGCTCAGGAATTTTAAAATGGTTCTTCAGCAGTACGCGCAGCGCAATTTTCACCTGACGCCAACCTATGAAACGCTCGACCAGAAAGGTCCGGACCATCGAAAGTGCTTCAAGGTTCAGGTTCATGTCGGAAATCGCGTCTTCCAGCCCGCGTGGGGCAAGAATAAAAAAGAGGCGGAGCAGCACGCGGCGGAAAACGCGATGTGCGAACTGGAAAACCAGCCTCCGGTTTACCCGTCTGACCGGTGAAAATCGTACCCGGTGAGGAATCGTGAAAAATGAATGAACGGCGTTTTCGCGGTCTGTTTCGAGAGTGATGAAATTCGCTTAAAATCGGTTTTTCAATCGGAGAACGATTTTTGAGGTTTTTAGCCATTAGTTATCCTTTTTTTACTTTTTGTTAAAATTATGAAAAAAGCAGTCGCTCTACTATCCGGCGGATTTGACAGTCTTCTCGCGGTCCGCATCATGCAGAAACAGGGATTTGAGGTGGTTGGATTAAACGTGATTACTCCTTTCTGCGACACGTCGTCCGCCGCGCTTGAGGCAGCGGAAATGCTGGGGATTGAGTGCCGGGTACTCCGGACCGATGATTCCTACCTTGAGCTGGTCCGTCATCCGAAGTATGGCTACGGAAAGGGCGTTAATCCCTGCCTGGACTGTCATTTATTCATGATTCACCGCGCGAAGGAGCTGATGGAGGAGCTTGGAGCGGAAATCGTCATCACGGGAGAGGTAATTGGCCAGCGCCCGATGAGTCAGCAGCGGCATCATCTTGAAATGCTCGATTACCATAGCGGAATTTCCGGACGTCTCGTGCGTCCTATTTGCGGGAAACTGCTTCCGCCAACCGAAGCGGAGTTGATTGGAATTGTTGACCGGGAGCAGCTTTACGCTCTTTCCGGACGAGGCCGCGCGCCGCTTCATCAGCTGGGGGAACAGTTGGATGTCCCAAAAATCAAAAGTGCGATGGCCGGCTGCGTCCTGACGGAGATTTCATTCGCTCCGCGTGTGCGTGATTTAATTCGTCATGAAAATGAAATGACGGAAATGTGGGAATACGAAATTCTTCGTTTCGGCCGGCATATTCGTTTTGACCGTGAAACCCGTATTGTCGTTGGACGGCGCGAGTCGGACTGCGATTTTCTTTCCGCGAAATTCCGTGAATGCTGCGCGCGGCGGTCCGACGTAATGTACTGGGAGCCGGAAAGTTTCATGGGGCCAAGCGTCATGCTTATCGGAAGGATTGACGAGGAAACGAAACGTTTCGCTTTGAATGTTCAGGTCGGGTACTCCAAAAACGCGGTTCCGGGAAACATCGTTTTTCATCGGTATTTCCAGACGGAAGACTGGATTGAGCCGTTTGAGCCGACGGAAGGATTCGACCATAAGCAATTTCGCCCGATGTGACCGACTCGACGTGAGGTTCCCTGCTCCGATCGTGAACTTTGCCAACCCTCATGAACGAAAAACGTTTTTTTCGGCAACCGCGTGACATCGTGGAATTTCCGTGTTTTCGGAGGCGGAATTCGGGTATTTTTGAAATTCGCTTTCGTTTCCGAGAGTTTGCCGTTTGCGAATAGGCTGAATTTCAGATTCTCGCGGACGTTCAGAACTCTCGCGTTTTTTTCAGGAAATCGGTTTTGGGAAGGGTGCTTTAATTAAAGTTTTTTGTCCGTTTTAGTCCGGGAATTTCGATTCATCCGAATTCTCGGAAATTTTTTTGTTTTTTCTGGAATTTTTTTGATTTTCTTGCTTTGGAGACCTTGTTTTTCCCGGCTTCTGATGGTATATTATGAAGAATGAAAAGGATTGCGGGAGGATTTTTGAATTTTCCTGTTTCCATTCTGTTCATCAAAAAAATACTTTTGCGGCAGTCACGGGCGTGAAAGCTTTCCGTCTCATGTCCGCCGCGGAGTTTTGGGCATTCATTTTCCGCTTAACCAATAAGGAGTTTTTTATGTCAAGATTGCCTTTATTCATGTCCAGCCTCGCGCTGATCGCGGCTTTTGCCGCCTCCGGAATCGTGTCCGCCGCCACCGAAACATCAGACTGGGGAAAACTTTCCACTGGCGAGGAAGTGAAACTCTTCACCATGACCAACGACAACGGAATGGTCGTTAAAGTCTCGAATTACGGCGCTTTGGTCACGTCGATTATCGTTCCGGACAAAGATGGAAAGATGGCGGATGTCTCCCTTGGCTTTGATTCCGTTGAGGGGTACGAAAGCGATGCCTGCCCGTATTTCGGCGCGGTCGTTGGACGTTACGGAAACCGTATCGCGAACGGTCAGTTCACGATTGACGGCAAAAAATACCAGGTTACCAAAAACGAAAAAGACATTACGTGTCTCCACGGCGGTAAAGTCGGTTTCAATAAACGGATTTGGGACGTTAAATCAATCGATCACGAAAAAGCGATGATTCTCAAATGCTCCCTCCTGGTCAAAGACGGCACGGAAGGCTTCCCGGGTAATCTGGATGTCGTGGTCACTTACGTTTTGCCGAAAAAAGACAATTCTCTCATCGTTCTTTACGGCGCGAAAACGGACAAGGCGACCCCGGTCAATTTGACTCAGCATACCTATTTTAACCTGAAAGGCGCGGGAGACGAAACCATTCTTGATCATGTTCTCATGCTGAACGCGGATAAATTCACGCCGGTGGATGAAAATCTGATTCCGACGGGTGAACTTCGTGATGTTGCCGGGACGCCGTTTGACTTCCGTAAACCGACGGTCATTGGCTCACGCATAGAGCAGGATGACGAACAGCTCAAAATCGGCGGCGGGTACGACCACAACTGGGTCCTGAATCAGCCGCAGAGTGTTGAGGATTTCAAAAACCGCAAGATGGAATGCGCCGCTTCTCTTTACGAACCGACGACTGGCCGCGTGATGGAAGTCTATACTTCGGAACCGGGTGTTCAGTTCTACTGCGGCAACTTCCTTGACGGCACGATTAAGGGCAAAGACGGCAAGAGTTACGCGCGCCGTTCCGGAATGTGCCTTGAGACTCAGCATTTCCCCGATTCCCCGAACCAGCCCAACTTCCCCAGCACGATCCTTCGTCCGGGTAAAGAATATCAGACGGTTACCGTTTTCCGTTTCGACGTGAAAAAAGACTAAAGTAATTGTCTGATCCGCGATTGATTCGTTATTAACGTACCAGGAGGGGAAATTTAGGATTTTCCTTCCGGTTTCCTGGAAAAACGAGGAGAAACTTTATGTTCATCACGACAACAGAAATAGTTCCGGGTCATTCTTACGCGATCCTCGGCGTTGTTCAGGGCGCGGTGGTCCAGTCAAAGCATATCGGGCGTGACTTTATGGCCGGCTTGAAAACTATAGTCGGCGGCGAAATAAAGGGCTACACTGAGATGCTTCATGAAGCACGCGCCATCGCGACACGCCGAATGTGCGAGCAGGCGGCTCAAATGGGCGCGGACGGTGTCGTTGGTGTCCGATACGCCACGAGCGCGGTAGTTCAAAATGCCGCGGAGGTTCTGGCCTACGGAACGGCCGTCAAACTTCTCGACGCTTCTTCGCAGGAACCGCCTGCGGCATGAGCCAAATTTTCCCTCGTTAAATCCGCGTAATTCACTTTTAATTCATTACTATTTAAATTTAAGGAGTCCCTCCATGTCTGAAAAGACCCCCGCGGCAGCCGCTTACCCGCGTCTGTCTCTTGCCTATTTTCTCCAGTTCGCCATTTGGGGCAGCTACGGTTTCGCCCTGACCGGTTTCGTCGCGAATTTCCTCAAGTTCAGCGGAAATGAAGTGGGCTGGATCGGCGCCGCGATTCCGATTGGGGCAATTCTCGCTCCGATGCTCGTTGGTCCTTTGGCTGACCGTTACTTCCCGGCACAAAAGGTTCTCGCTTTCCTTCACCTGATCGCGGGTATTCTGCTTTGCTTCGCCGGTGTCCAGACCGAATTTCTGCCGATGCTTCTGGCGATGATCGCGGTCGGAATGTGCTACATGCCGACAATCGCGTTGATGAACTCGATCGTTTTTGAGCATGTCCCGAATCGCGATAACGCGCCGCGCGTCTTTATGTTCGGAACGATGGGCTGGATCGCGGTCGTTCTTTTCATTCAGGCTTTCTTCGGCGGCGGTGAAACGAATCAGTTCTTCTTCGTCGCGGCTGGCTGCTGCTTCCTGCTTTCACTCTACTCGCTTACTCTTCCCAATACGCCGCCAAAAGGCGCGGCGGATGGCGACGTCATGGGCCTGAAAGCGTTCTCGCTCTTCAAAAAACCGGCTTTCACCGTTTTCGTTCTCGCGATTCTTCTCGGCGGTATTCCGGCTTGCGGGCTTTTCTTCACCGTCTGCTTCAGCATGCTCATTCAGGGCGGCTATCCGGCTCCTTTGGCTCTCACGACCATCAATCAGTTTTCGGAAGTCTTTTTCATGGCGCTTCTGCCGATTTTCGTGACCCGATTCGGTCTGAAAAACGTTCTTCTTATCGGTATGGCGGCTTGGTTCATCCGATACTATTGCTTCATGGAACAGGTCTTCACCCTGGCCATCGTTGGTCTCGCGCTCCATGGTTTGGGATACGCTTTCTTCTATACCGCGTCCTTTATGTACGGCGATAAAGTCGCTTCCGATGAAATGAAAGCCAGTGTCCAGAGCCTCATTGCCTGCCTCATTCTCGGCGTTGGCCAGGTTTGCGGTTCCATTTTGGGCGGTCACCTCCTGGCTGCCAATCCGGCCCAAATGACCACTTTCACCTACGAAGCCGCTCCGGCAGTTGAAGCCGCTCCGGCAGTTGAAGCCGCCCCGGCAGTTGAAGCCGCTCCAGCAGTTGAAGCCGCTCC